>CAYTRH010000162.1:0-6283 GCA_964440155.1 uncultured Thiobacillus sp.
CGCGCGCGAACACCTCGGCGCGCAGACGGCCGATCACCGCGCGCGCGTCATCGCCACCTCGCGCCTGCAAGGCCAGGAAGCGCAGCACGGTGGCGCGGTAGTCCACGCGCAGCGACGCGGCGAAGCCAGCCAGCACGTCCGCATCCAGGCCGTGCGCCCAGCCGGGGCGGCGCACGAACGCCGGGCTGGTGGCCACCAGCGCCAGGCGCGCGACCTTGTGCGCATGCCTCGCTGCCAGGGCCAGCGCGACCATGCCGCCCATCGACCAGCCGACGACGTCGACCGGCGCGTCGATATGCGCCGCCAGCACGTCCGCCAGCGTCTCCACACGATAAGGTTGGACGCTCGGCGTGGCACCGTAACCGGGCAGGTCCGGCGCGCTACCCGGCAGCGCCCGCAGCGTCTCCGCCCAGACGCCGCCGTGCAGACCCCAGCCGTGCAGGAACAGCGTGGCGATGCTCATGCCGCCAACTCGCGCAGGGCGGCCAGCAGCGCATCCACGTCGGTGATGGAGTGCGCGGCGGACAGCGAGATACGCAAGCGCGCCTGGCCACGCGGTACGGTCGGCGGACGGATCGCCGGCACCAGGATGCCACGCGCGCGCAGGCCCTCGGCCAGACGCAGCGCCGCGGCATTGTCGCCGACCATGAGCGGCTGGATCGGCGTCACCGAAGGCGCCAACGGCCACGGCAAACCGGCGGCACCGGCACGCAGGCGCTCGATCAGTTCACGCAGATGCCGCCGCCGCCAGGGTTCGCCGACGATCAGGCCGAGGCTGACACGGGCCGCCGCCGCCAACAGCGGCGGTTGCGCGGTGGTATAGATCCAGGTGCGCGCCTTGTTGACCAGCCATTCGATCAGCGTGCGTTGGCCGGCGACGAAGGCGCCAGCCACGCCCGCCGCCTTGCCCAGCGTGGCGAGATAGATCAGCCGCGGCGGCGGCGCGGTCAGCCCAAGGTGTTCGAGGATGCCGCGCCCCGCCTCGCCGAGCACGCCGAAGCCGTGCGCGTCGTCGACATAGAGCCAGGCGCCGTGCTTGTCGGCCAGCGCCAGCAGTTCGCGCACCGGCGCGATGTCGCCATCCATGCTGAACACGCTGTCGCTGGCGATCAGCTTGGTCGATGCGCGGCTCTCACCCAACTTCCGGTCGAGGTGCGCCAGATCGAGATGCGGATAGCGGGTCAGCCGGGCGCGCGACAGTACGGCGGCGTCGATCAGCGAGGCGTGGTTGAGGCGGTCCTCGAACACCTCGGAGTGCCGGTCCAGCAACGCCGGCAGCACGCCCAGGCTGGCCATGTAGCCGGTGGAGAACAGCAACGCCGCGGGCAGTCCGACGAAATCGGCGAGCGCGCGCTCCAATGCCTCGTGCAGGCGGTGATGACCGCTGAGCAGATGCGCGGCGCCGGCGCCGATCCCCGCCGTCGCCGTGGCCGCGCACGCTGCACGGGCGAGTTCGGCATGGCCGGCCAGACCGAGGTAGTCATTGCTGGAGAAAGACACACAGGCGTGTCCGTCGAGCATCACGCGCGCGCCCTGAGCGCCGTCGAGTACATGGCGGCGGCGCAGCAGGCCGTGCGCGTCGAGTTCGGCCAGCGCGGCGGGCAGTCGATCCGGCGTCATACGATGGCGGCCAAGACCCCGCCGCCGCACGGCGGAGCGGCGTGACCGGTCAACGACCGGCGCAGCGACGCCCCTGCCCCGGCTCCGCACGCATGCCGAGCCGGGCGAACAACGCCGCGTCGGCGGTCACGTCGGGATTGCCGGTGGTCAGCAGCTTGTCGCCGTAGAAGATGGAATTGGCGCCGGCCAGGAAACACAATGCCTGTATGCCCTCGCCCAGTTCGCGCCGGCCGGCCGACAGGCGCACGTGTGACGTCGGCATGGTGATGCGCGCGACCGCGATGGTGCGCACGAACTCGAACGGGTCGAGGTCGTCGCCGCGCTCGACCGCGTCCGCCAGCGGCGTGCCGGGCACCTTGACCAGCAGGTTGATCGGCACCGACTCCGGCTGCGGCCGCAGATTGGCCAGTTCCTGGATCAGACCGGCGCGCACGCGGCGCGATTCGCCCATGCCGACGATGCCGCCGCAGCACACATGGATGCCGGCCTCGCGTACCTTGGCCAGGGTGTCCAGACGGTCGGCGTGCGTGTGCGTGGTGATCACCTCGCCGTAGAAGGCGCTGGCGGTATCCAGGTTGTGGTTGTAGTAATCCAGGCCGGCCGCCTTCAGCGCCTCGGCCTGGCCGGTCTGCAGCATGCCGAGAGTGACGCAGGTCTCCAGGCCGAGCGCCTTGACTTCGCGCACCATGTCGGTAACCGCCCGCAAGTCCCGGTCCTTCGGCCCGCGCCAGGCCGCGCCCATGCAGAAGCGGGTGGCGCCGGCAGCCTTGGCGGCACGCGCGGCGGCCACCACCTCGTCCAGGTCGAGCAGCTTCTCCCGCTCCACGCCGGTGTCGTATCGCGCCGATTGCGAGCAGTAGCCGCAGTCCTCCGAACAGCCGCCGGTCTTGATCGACAGCAGCGTGGACAACTGCACCGCATTGGCGTCGAAATGACGCCGGTGCACGCATTGCGCGTCGAACAGCAGATCGTTGAACGGCCGCGCGAACAGGGCCTCGATCTCGTCCAGGCTCCACACACGGACCTCGCCGACCGCGGCTTGCGACAGGTCGCCCATCAGTGCACCTCCTTGAGGATTTCCATGTCCTGCCACGGCTCGCGCCCGGCACGCCAAACGTCGTACAAGGCCCAGGGCACCAGCGCCAGGATCATCAAGGCCCAGACGCCCATCCAGCCGGTCGGCAACTGCGCCAGATCGTTGGCCAGGATGGTGAGCGCGCCGACGATGGCGTAATAGCGATAACCGGCCCACTTGTTGTAGTGACGCACGCGCTCATTGGGGTGATGCGCAATGGAGGCGTAGACGAAGATCGAGGCTGCCAGCCAGATCATGATGGGCGGCAGCGACATCGCCATCGGCAGAAAAGCGAGTTTCTTGTCCGCGACCAGCTGCCCCAGGCCGAACAGGCTCACCGCCAGCAGGGTCGAGGCGACGGCGAGCAGGTTGAACAGACGCGCACTACGTCGGCTCGACGCGGCGGTGATGATGTGTTTCTCGACCATTTTCCCAGTATCGTCCCGAATCGAGCCGGCGATGGTGCGCGAACGGGAGGTCGCATGTCAAACCAATACGGAAATTTTTTGAACCGTTGCACAAATCTTGTGCAATCGTACCTGCCGCAGTCCTGCCTGCTGTGTGGCGCGCGTGCGCGCGGCGCCCTGCTCTGCCCGGCATGCGCCGGCGATCTGCCGCCACTGCCGCCGGCACGCTGCCCGGTGTGCGCCATGCCTTCGACCGGCGACGCGGTGTGCGGCGCCTGCCAGCGTCGGCCACCGGCTTACGCGCGCACCGAGGCGGCACGCGCGTACGCCCATCCGCTCGATGCGCTGATCCGCCACTGCAAGTACGACGGCGTGGTCGCGCTCTCCGCGCTGTTCGCCGATCTGCTGGCGGACACGCTGGCGTCCCGTCAGCCGGTCGATCTCGTGCTGCCGATGCCGTTGTATCCGACCCGGCTGGCGCAGCGCGGTTTCAACCAGGCGGTTGAGATCGCCCGCCGGCTGGCGCCAGCCATCGGCCTGCCGTGGCGCGCGGATGTCTGCCGGCGGGTACGCGACACCGCACCGCAGGCGGGCCAGGATCTGCAACAGCGACGGCGCAACCTGCGCGGCGCCTTCATGTGTGACGTCGATGTCAGCGGACTGCGCATCGCCTTGGTCGACGACGTGATGACCAGTGGCAGCAGCCTGGACGAGCTGGCGCGGACGGTGCGCCGTGCCGGAGCCGTGGAGGTGCACGCCTGGGTGGTGGCGCGCGCGCTCTAGCAGCCGGCCGAGGTTAGGCGCAGCGGCAGCAGACGGATGGCCTCGGCGTTGCTCCAGGAGAAACAACGCTCCGCCGCCTCCCGCCAGGGCAGCCAGACCTGGGCCAGATGCTCGCGCGGCGACAAGGTCACGGTCACCGCGTCCGGCAGGCACAGACCGAACACATGCTCGGTGTTGTGCGTCACTCCCGGCGCATAGCGATGACGCCAGCGCTCGAAGATTTCATAGCGGTTGCTGATACCCCAATCGCGCAGGCCATGGTCGCCGGCATCCAGGCCGGTCTCCTCGCGCACCTCGCGCCGCGCGGTCTGCGTCAGGGTTTCGCCCGCATCCTGACTACCGGTGACCGATTGCCAGTAACCGGGCGCATCGGCACGCTCCAGCAGCAACACGCGCAGGTCGGCGGTATGGATGACCACCAGCACCGACACCGGAATCTTGTACGCGCGCGCGCTCAAAACAGTTCGACGTCCTCGCCGCCCGTGCCGCTGTGTTCGTGCCGGGCCAACAGATATTGCTCCAACGCGGCACGCACGTCGCCGCTCTCCAGCAGCTTGTCGAACATCAGCCGCTCCTCTTCCATGGTGTAGCGCGAGCGTATCTTCTGTTGCAACGCATGCCAGGAGAACGGGTTGTACAGGCGCGCCGGATCACTGACGATGCCGGACAGTTCGTCCAGACTGCGACAGACGTGCGACAGACGCTGCGACAGACGGTCGTAGAACTGAAACGCGACGATGGCCTGCTGCATGCGTTCGGACACCGCGCCGCCGGCCGCCTCGATGGATTGCTTGACCGGCGAATCGGGCAGCGTGTGCGCGGCCTCCACCAGCGCCATCAGGTTGCCGTACATGCCGGTGAAGCTGTCCGTTAGCACCTCCACCGAACCGCTCGATTCCTTCAGCGCCACTTCGATCTGCGCCACCGCCAGATTCAGCATCAGCAGCGTCTCCCGCACCTGGCTCCAGTCCAGGTCGGGGCGTGCCGCGGTGGAGGGTTGCGCCGGGCGCATCGGTTCGCTGGACTGCGACATGCCTTGGACTCCCGCGCGGCGCGCTCAGGGCAGCGTGGTCAGATAACTCGCCAGCGCGGCGATCTCGGCATCGGTCAGGCGCTTGGCGACCCCCGCCATGCGCGGATCGTTGCGCACACCGGTGCCGTCGCGGTAATGCTTCAGCGCGGTGATCAGATAACCCTCGCGCTGCCCGGCCAGCCGCGCCACCTCACGGGTGCCGTGCGCCCTCGGACCATGGCAACCCTTGCAGGTGCGGTCGTAATGCCGCGCACCGGCCGCCACCAGGCGCGCATCACGGGCGGGCGCCGGCGGCACCGGCTGGTTGGCGTAGAACACGGCGATGTTGAAACGATCCTCCGGCTTGAGCACCTTGACCAGCCCCGACATGAAGTCATCCTCACGCCGCCCGTCGCCGTACTTGTCGATCTGCGTCAACAGATAGAAGGCGTTCTGCCCGGCCAGATTGGGAATGCTGTCCAGGCTGCTGACGCCCTCGCGGCCATGGCAGTTGACACAGAAGAACGCGGCCCGCCGGCCCGCCTCCACCGCTGTCTGCATGGCGTTGGGTTCAGCCTGCAAACGCGCCAGGCGCGCCTCGATGTCCCGTGCCGGTGGAGAAGGAATCCAGGTCGATCTGGCCAGTGCCGGCAGCGGCGCCGCCAGCATCAGCGCCAACAGCCACGGGAACGCGGTGCGGAAAAACATTGCGATCGGGTCTCCGAATGTCGTTTGGAGTGGCGGCAGAGGAGTACGCAGCGCGGTGCCACGCTGTAACGCCGCCGTCATGGTCCGGCATTATCGCGGCAAAGCGACGGACGTGACACACCCGCACAGAACTACCGTATCGGTCGGCCGCGGCGCACTACTGGCAAACCTGTTGCAGGTTGAACGGCAACAGATTGCTGGAGTTCAGCGCGCCCATGCCCAGATCCACCAGGTCGTGCAGGGCCTTGGTCGGCAGCGGCGTGACACCGACCAGTTCGGTCGGGCACTTGAACGTCACCACCATAAGCGGCTTGTCGCCGGTCGGATACACCTTCCTGAACGTGGGCAGGATGGCCTGATCCATCGGCGGGCGCACCGGCGCGACCAGTTGCATGCCGCCGAGGTACACACCCGAGAACGACGTCGGCGCTTCCGGCGCCGGGCGAGCGGCCTGCGCGCCTGTCCCGCCGTCGTCCACTGCGGCAGGCGCCGCGGGCAGATACGGATTACGGCCAGCGCCTGCCGGCGCGTAAGCCACCGCAGGCGGAGCCGTCACCGGCGCCATGCTCGCCGGCGGCAATGCCCGTGGCGCAGGCGGTGCCACCGGCTGCGCCACGGAAACCGGCGGTGACGACGGCCACGCCGGCCAGGACGGCAACGCCGGGGGCGCATTCACCG
>CAYTRH010000163.1:0-6280 GCA_964440155.1 uncultured Thiobacillus sp.
CTGGCCGCGCCGATGGAGATCGTCGAGGAGCGCACCGTCGGTCCTTCGCTGGGCGCCGACAACATCCAGCGCGGCAAGAATGCGACATTGATCGGCTTCGCGCTGGTCGCCGTGTTCATGGTGGTGTACTACCAGGGGTTCGGCCTGATCTCGGTACTGGCGCTGGTCACCAACCTGTTCATGCTGGTGGCCTTGCTGTCCATGCTGCAAGCGACCCTGACCCTGCCGGGCATCGCCGGTATCGCGCTGACGCTGGGCATGGCGATCGATGCCAACGTGATCATCGCCGAGCGCATCCGCGAGGAACTGCGCAACGGCAACTCGCCGCAGGCGGCCATCGCGGCGGGTTACGACCGAGCCTGGGACACCATCCTGGATGCCAACATCACCACGCTGATCGCCGGTTTCGCGCTGTTCTGGCTGGGTTCCGGGCCGGTGCGCGGCTTCGCCGTGACGCTCTGTCTGGGCATCCTGACCTCCATGTTCAGCGCGGTGCTGGTGTCGCGCGCCATCACCAACCTGAGCTTCGGCCGCGTCAAGCGTCTAACCAAGGTCTCCATCTGAAGGGCCGGTCGTCATGGAACTGTTCCGCATCAAGCAAGACATTCCGTTCATGCGCTATGCGCGCAGCACGATCTACCTGTCCGTGCTGTTCATCGTCGGCTCCATTGCCCTGCTGGCGCTGCGCGGGTTGAACCTGGGCATCGACTTCACCGGCGGCACCACCATCGAGGTGAGCTATCCGGCACCGGCCGACATCGCCGGCATACGCGGACACCTGGCCCGCAACGGGTATGCCGACGCGCAGGTGCAGAACTTCGGCACCGCGCGCGACGTCATGGTGCGTCTGCCGGTGAAGGAGGGCGTCACCTCGGCCATGCTGTCCGAGCAGGTGCTGACGGTGCTGCGTCAGCACGATGCCGCGGTGGAGATGCGTCGGGTAGAGTTCGTCGGACCGCAGGTGGGCAAGGAGTTGTTCGAGGACGGCGCGTTGGCGCTGCTGGTGGTGTCGATCGGCATCGTCATCTATCTGGCGCTGCGTTTCGAATGGCGTTTCGCCATCGGCGCCATCTTCGCCACCGCGCACGACGTGTTCATCGTGCTGGGGGTGTTCGCGCTGACCCAGTGGGAGTTCTCGCTCACCGTGCTGGCGGCGGTGCTGGCGGTGCTGGGTTACTCGGTCAACGATACCGTGGTGGTGTTCGACCGCATCCGCGAGAACTTCCGCAAGACCCGTTCCACCGATGTCGCCGCGATCATGGACAACGCCAAGACCGCGACGCTGGCGCGCACCATCATCACCAGCGGCACCACGTTGATGATGGTGCTGGCCATGCTCATCCTGGGCGGCGAGGTGCTGTTCGGCTTCGCCGTCGCGCTGACCATCGGTATCGTCGTCGGCACCTACTCGTCGGTGCTGGTGGCCAGCCCGGTGGTGATGTGGCTGGGCGTGTCGCGCGAGGATTTCGTCAAGCCGCCCAAAGAGGAGTCGGGCGCGGTGGTTTGACGGCTCCGGCCGTCGGGCAACGCGCTCAGTCGCCATGAAGCTGTTCTCGCCGTTGTACGCGCGCGCCATGCAATGGGCGCGCCACCGTCACGCGCCCTGGTATCTGGGCGGACTCAGTTTCGCCGAATCGTCGTTCTTCCCGATTCCACCGGACGTGATGCTCGCGCCGATGAGTCTGGCCAATCCGGCGCGCGCCTGGCACTTCGCGTTGCTGACCACGCTGGCCTCGGTGGCCGGCGGGTTGCTGGGTTATCTGATCGGTGCGTTCGCGTTCGATCTGATCGAGCCCGTGCTGCGCGAGACCGCGTACTGGGACAAGTATCTGCGCGCGCAGGCGTGGTTCGAGCAATGGGGCTTCTGGGCGGTGTTCATCGCCGGCTTCTCGCCCATCCCGTACAAGGTGTTCACCATCGCCGCCGGCGTCGCCCTGATGCCGCTGCTGCCGTTCGTGCTCGCCTCGCTGATCGGGCGCGGCGCGCGCTTCTTCCTGGTCGCCGGGCTGATGGCCTGGGGCGGCGCGGCGATGGAGGCACGCCTGCACCGCTACGTCGATCGCATCGGCTGGTCCATGGTGGCGCTGGTGGTGGTGGCACTGCTGGTCTATCACGGCTGACGCCGGTATCGCGCAGCCCTGTGCGGCTGTGTGTGCCGGCCGGGATGACCCAGCGGGCCACGCGGGGCTGGCGCATGCGGCTGGTGCCGGTGAACTAGAATCGTGTCGCCGTGATCACCGCCGAGCCCTCACCTCCCAGCCCTCCGCCCGACGCCAGGCAGCGCGTGGTCAAGGTGCGCCGCGATTACAACACCTGGGTGGCCAACGAGACGCTGGAGGATTACGCGCTGCGCTTCACGCCGCGCGGCTACCGCAAGTGGAGCGAGGGCCGTGTCGCCAATACCGCCTTCGGCGCCGCCGCGTTCCTGGTGTTGGAGGCGGTGGGTGCGACGCTGCTGGTGCAGTATGGCTTCGTCAACGCGGCGCTGGCGATCCTGGCCACCGGGCTGATCATCTTCCTGGCCGGCCTGCCGGTCAGCATGTACGCGGCGCGCCACGGTCTGGACATGGACCTGCTGACGCGCGGTGCCGGCTTCGGCTACCTCGGTTCCACCATCACCTCGCTGATCTATGCCTCGTTCACCTTCATCTTCTTCGCGCTGGAGGCGGCGATCATGGCCTACGCGCTGGAGTTGGCGTTCGACATTCCGCCGGCCTGGGGCTACCTGATCTGCGCGCTGGTGGTGATTCCGCTGGTGACGCACGGTGTCACCGTGATCAGCGCCTTGCAGACGGCGACGCAGCCGGTCTGGTTGATCCTGCTGGTGCTGCCCTATGCCTTCCTGTTGTGGCACCAGCCGGACGCCTTCGCCGGCATTGCCAGCCACGCCGGCGCAGGGCCGGGTGGCTTCACCCTGGCCGCGTTCGCGGCGGCAATGGCGGTGGGGCTGGCGCTGATCACGCAGATGGGCGAGCAGGTCGACTACCTGCGCTTCATGCCCGAGCGCACACCGGCCAACCGCCGGCGCTGGTGGGCCGGCGTGCTGATCGGCGGTCCCGGCTGGGTGCTGCCCGGCGTGCTGAAGATGTTCGGCGGCATGCTGCTGGCCTGGCTGGCCCTGAGCCACGCGGTACCGCCGGAACGCGCCGTCGATCCCAACCAGATGTATCTGGTGGCCTGGGAATACGTGTTCCCGCACTATGGCTGGGCGGTGGCGGCGACGGTGGTGTTCGTCGTGATCTCGCAGCTCAAGATCAACGTCACCAACGCCTATGCCGGCTCGCTGGCGTGGTCGAACTTCTTCGCGCGGCTGACGCACAGCCATCCCGGCCGCGTCGTCTGGGTCGTGTTCAACATCCTGATCGCGCTGATGCTGATGGAACTGGACGTGTTCCAGGCCATGGGCCGCGTGCTCGGTCTGTACTCCAACGTCGCGGTGGCCTGGATGATGGTGGTGGTGGCGGATCTGGTGATCAACAAGCCGCTGGGGCTGTCGCCGCCGGGCATCGAGTTCCGCCGCGCCTATCTGTACGACGTCAATCCGGTCGGCGTCGGCGCCATGCTGATCGCATCCGGCCTGTCGATGGCCGCCTGGCTCGGCCTGTTCGGCGCCGCCGCGCAGCCCTTCGCCACGCTGATCGCCCTGGCCGCGGCGTTGACCGCCTCGCCGCTACTCGCCTGGGTGACCGGCGGCCGCTACTACCTGGCGCGGCCGGTGGCGCCGGCAGCGCCGGCCGGCGTCACGCAGACCTGCTGCATCTGTGGCAAGGACTACGAACACGAGGACATGGCGCCGTGCCCCGCCTACGGCGACCGCATCTGTTCGCTGTGCTGCACCCTGGACGCGCGCTGCCACGACCTGTGCAAACCACGCGCGCGGCTGGGTGCGCAATGGGCGGCCTGGCTGGAACGCCTGCTGCCGGCGCGCGCGCGCCCCTACCTGGACGCCGGTCTCGGCCACTACCTGCTGCTGATGGCCGGCATCGTGCCCTTCCTCGCCCTGCTCATGGGCCTGCTCTACTATCAGGAGGTGCTGGCGCTCACCGACCAGGCGCTGCTGCCGCAGTTGCGCCAGACCTTCGCCCGCGCCTTCGCCGTGTTGTTGTTGGTCGCCGCCGTGGTCGCCTGGTGGCTGGTATTGACGCACAAGAGCCGGCAGGTGGCGCAGGAGGAATCCAACCGCCAGACCGAGTTGCTGATGCGCGAGATCGAATCGCACCGCCGCACCGACCGGCTGCTGCAACAGGCCAAGCGCGCCGCCGACCAGGCCAACCGCGCCAAGAGCCGCTATCTCAGCGCCATCAGCCATGAGCTGCGCACGCCGCTCAACAGCATCCTCGGCTACGCGCAGATCCTCGACGGTGACCCGGCCATTCCCGCCCACCGGCGCCAGGGCATCGCCGTCATCCGCAGGAGCGGCGAACACCTGCTGTCGCTGATCGAAGGCACGCTGGACATCGCCCGCATCGAAAGCGGCCGGCTGTCGCTGGCGGCCAAGCCGCTGGCGCTGCCGGAATTCCTCGCCGAGATCGTCGGCATGCTGGAATTGCAGGCGCGGGCCAAGGGACTGGCGTTCCGCTATGAGACGGGCGGCGCGCTGCCGGCGGTGGTGCGCGCGGACGAACGGCGGCTGCGTCAGATCCTGCTCAACATCCTGGGCAACGCGGTCAAGTTCACCGCGCGCGGGGCGGTGACGCTGCGTGTGAAATACCAGGGCGAGATCGCCCATTTCGAGATCGAGGACAGCGGTCCGGGTATCCCGGCGGAGGAACGCGAACGCATCTTCGAACCCTACACCCGCGGCAGCGCCGCCGCCGTCGGCGCCACCGGCGGCACTGGCCTGGGCCTGACCATCGCGCGCATGCTCACCGACCTGATGGGCGGGGAACTGACGCTGGACAGCACGCCGGGATGCGGCAGCCGCTTTCGCGTGCGTCTGTACCTGCCGCAGCTGGCTGCCACGCGTGCGCTGCCGGCGCGTCCGGCCGCGCGCCGCGTCGGCTACCAAGGCGCGCGGCGACGCATCTTGATCGTCGACAACGAGGCGGCCGACCGCGAACTGCTGGTCAGCGTGCTGGCGCCGCTGGGGTTCGAACTGGCGCAGGCCGAGTCCGGCATGGCCTGCCTCGACATGGTGGCCGATTTCGCTCCGCACCTGATCTTCCTGGATCTGGCCATGCCTGGCCTGGACGGCTGGGAAACCCTGCGCCGCCTGCGTGCCGCCGGCATCGGCGACACCGCCGTGGCGGTGATATCCGCCAATGCCTTCGACAAGTACCCGGACGACGACACGCGCAGCGCGCCCGACGAGTTCTTCACCAAGCCGGTGCGCATGGAGGCGCTGCTCGACTGGATCGGCCGGCGGCTCGAACTGCAATGGCGCTATGCCGAGCCTGTGCTGCCGACGCCGTCGCCGGCGGCCGGGACACGACAAGCGGCCGTGGCAGGCACGCTGCCGCCGGCAGCGCTGTTGCGCGCCCTCGACGCGCAGGTGGAGATGGGCTTCCCGCGCGGCATTCACGCCCGCTTGGACGAGATCGAAGCGCTCGACCCCGGCCACCGGGACCTGGTCTGGCGCCTGCGCACACTGGCGCACGGCTTCCGTTTCGACGACATGCGCGCGATGTTGCGTGAGCACATCGCCGTGGGCGAAGCCGGCAGCCAACCGCGAGACGGCCGCCATGATCCTGCCTGAACGCCCCAACGGCGACATCGTGCTGATCGTCGACGACGTGCCGGAGAACCTGTCCGTGCTGCACGACGCGCTCGACGAGGCGGGCTACACCGTGCTGGTCGCCACCCACGGCGAGGCGGCGCTGCGCCTGGCACGCCAGCATGCGCCGGACGTGATCCTGCTCGACGCGGTGATGCCCGGCATGGATGGCTTCGAAGTCGCGCGCCGGCTCAAGGCGGATGCGGCGACACAACCCATCCCCATCGTATTCATGACCGGTCTGACCGAGACCGAGCATGTGGTCGCCGCCTTCGCCGCCGGCGGGGCGGACTACGTCAGCAAGCCGATCCGGCCGCCGGAGGTGCTGGCGCGCATCCATGCGCACATGGCCAACGCCCGGCAGATGCGACAGGCGCGCGGCGTGCTCGACGCCTTCGGTCAGGCCACGCTGGTGGTACGCGAGACGGACGGTCGACTGTTGTGGGCGACGCCGCTGGCGCGCCGTCTGCTGGCCGAGCATTTCGGCGCGGACGGCGGCGAACACGCGCCGGAACGCCTGCTCGACTGGCTCGCCGAGGCGCGCCGCGCCCTCGCCGAAGCACGTGA
>CAYTRH010000164.1:0-6222 GCA_964440155.1 uncultured Thiobacillus sp.
CGTGACGGCTGCCGCGCCGCCGGCGCAACGGGCGCCGGTGCAGGACTTGCCGACGCCGTCGCGCGTGGCGCAGCCGGCCGCTCAGGCGCCGGTGCAGAGCTTGCAGAAAGAAACCACGATACGCATCGACACCGCACGCCTGGATCAGGTGCTCAATCTGTCGGGCGAGATCGGGCTGACCAAGAACCGCATCGCCAACCTGAAGACCCAGATTCTGCATGGTCGCACCGATCAGGAGACGCTCAAGGCTCTGGACATCGCGGTCAGCCAGCTCGATCTGCTGGTTTCCGATCTGCAGAACGCGGTGATGAAGACACGCATGCAGCCGATCGGTCGGCTATTCCAGAAGTATCCGCGGCTGGCGCGCGATCTCGCGCGCCAGCTCGGCAAGGACGTGGAATTGGTGCTGTCGGGCGAGGAAACCGAGCTCGACAAGACCATGATCGAGGATCTCAACGATCCGCTGGTGCATCTGGTGCGCAACGCGGTCGATCACGGCGTCGAGACGCCGGAGGAGCGTATGGCGGCGAACAAGTCGCCCAAGGCCATCGTCACGCTGTCGGCCAGCCAGGTGGGCGATCACATCTACATCGAGATCTCCGACGATGGCAAGGGCATGCGCCCGGACGTGATCCGGCGCAAGGCGGTGGAAAAGGGCGTGATCGACGCGGAAACCGCCAACAGTCTGGACGATCGCCAGAGTCTGCATCTGGTATTCCTGCCGGGATTCTCCACCAAGGACGAGATCTCCAACGTCTCCGGGCGCGGTGTCGGCATGGATGTGGTCAAGACCAACATCGGCCGCCTCAATGGCAAGATCGATGTCGTCTCGGTGCCGGGACAGGGATCCACCTTCACCATTTCGCTGCCGCTGACGCTGGCCATCCTGCCGGTGCTGGTGGTGCGCCTGAACAATCAGTCATTCGCCGTGCCGCTGTCCATGGTGCGCGAGATCATCCCCATCAAGCAAGGCGAACTGCAACAGGTGTCCGGCCGCGCCACCATGGTGGTGCGCGAGGAGGTGCTGCCGGTGCGCAGTTTGGCCCGGCTGATCGGCTGGGAGGCGCGTCAGGCACCGGCATTCGGCGTGCTGATGCATGCCGCCGAGACGACCTTCATCATGGCGGTGGACGGTTTCGTCGGGCGCGACGACGTGGTCATCAAGCCGCTGTCCGACATCAAGCCCAAAGGTATCGCCGGCGCCACCCTGTCTGGCGACGGTTCCATCGTGCTGGTGCTGGACATGGAGGAACTGCTGGGCGACGTCGGCGTCGATACGCCGTCCAGCCTGTTCGCCCGTCCGTGATGCCGGGCGCGGCCTTCTGGTTCGGGCGACGCGCCGCAGCCCTGCTTAGCCGCCCATCTCGTCGTAGTCACCGCTCATGAGTCAAGACGCTTTCATCGCCCGTCAACCCATCGTCGACGACCAGCACCGCCTGTATGCCTACGAACTGCTGTTCCGTGGCACTGCCGACAGCCGGACTGCAGTCATCGAGGATGACGTCGCCGCCGGGCTGCAAGTGATCGCCAACACGTTGATGAACATGGGCGCAGAGTGGCTGCTCAAGGGCAAGCTGGCGTTCGTCAACATGGAGGCGGCCATGTTGATGTCGGACCTCTCGACCCTGTTGCCATCGGAGTACGTGGTCATCGAGTTACTGGAGACTCTGCATGTGACGCCTGACATCCTCGAACGAGTCGACGCGTTACGGGCCGAGGGCTACCGCTTCGCCCTGGATGACTTCCAGGATACGCCTGACGCGCAGGCGCTGCTGCCACACGCCAGCTACGTGAAGGTGGACGTGCTTGCGTATACCCCGACCGAGCTGGCCGGACTGGTCGCACGGCTGCGTGCGCATCCGGTGAAGCTGGTGGCGGAAAAAGTGGAGACGTTCGAACAGTTCAAGCGCTGCCAGGCGCTCGGCTTCGATTTCTTCCAGGGATATTACTTCGCGCATCCCGAGCATCTGGTGGCGAAGGTCATCAATCCCAGCCACGCCACCGTGATCATGTTGCTGGACAAAGTGCGGCAAGGGGTCGACGTGCGGGAACTGGAGCCGCTGTTCAAGAAGGATGTCGCGCTCACGTTCAAGCTGCTGCGTTACATCAACTCGGCCGGCTTCGGCTTGTCCTGCGAAGTCCAGTCCATCCGCCATGCGGTCACCATACTCGGCATGCAGCCGCTGTATCGCTGGCTGACCCTGCTGCTGGCCACCGCCGGCGCGTCGCCATCCTCACCGACGCTGGCGCGCACCGCGATCACGCGTGGGCGTCTGTGCGAATTGCTGGCGAAGAACGCGTTGCCGCGTGCCGATCAGGACAACCTGTTCATCGTCGGCGTGTTCTCCCTGCTGCCGGCTTTTCTGGAAATGCCGATGGATCAGGTGCTGGAGCGCATCGTCATCGCCGACAAGATCGCCGACGCACTGCTCGACCGTTCCGGTCTATACGGACCGTTCCTGGCCCTGGCCGAAGCGGTGGAGGAGGGTGATGAGCAGCGTCTGGAGGCACTGACCGAGTCGCTCATGCTGTCGCCGCGTCAGGTCAGCGAGGCCCACCTGCAGGCACTCACCTGGGTGGAACAGCTCGATCTCGACGGCTGAACCGGTTACAGCATGTCCGGCATCATCGCCGCACGCAGGATGGTTTGCGGTTTGCTGCCGCGCACCCGGTTGCTCAGCCACAGCACCCCGCCTTTCTTGATGCTGAGCTCGCGCGCCTCACCACACAGCAGCAGACTGACCGCCTCGCCCAGAGTCGGCTGATGTCCCACCACCAACGCGCTGGCGCCGGCATCCGGCCAGCCCGCTGCACTGAGTACGTGAACGCCGTTCGCGCCCGGCGCGATGTCTTCGACGATGCGATAGTCCAGGCCGAGCGCATCCGCGGTCTGGCGCGCGCGCCGAGCCGGACTGACCAAGACACGCAGGTTTTCGGGCAGGCGCGCGCGCAGCCAGGCGGCCATGTCCGCCGCCTGACGGTGACCTTTGGCAGTCAGCGCGCGTTCCAGATCGGGCTCGCCATCCTGGGCGTCGGCGTGGCGCCACAGTATCAAATCCATGTCGTGTCCTCCGCAAAGACGCGGCATTGTGTGACCGCATCATGACGTTGCCGTTACAGGCACCCATGTCGTCGGGTGCTCAAATCGGCAGGAAGATGAACGTGGCGGCGTTTTGCAGGATACGGTTGATCGAACGGTTGCTCTTGTCCTCCATGATCAGCGCGAGCACGTCCTGTTGCGCGATCAACTTGCCGAATTCCCGCTCGAAGCTGAGGTTCTGCACCTCGCCGTCCATGCTGTTGCTGATCAGAACGCGCGCGCCGTTCGGTTGACGCGCATTCGACAGCTTCCATACCGCCACCTCGATGTTGCGCGCGCTGTTGTAGAGCTTCTGCGGCGACAGTTCGTCCAGCAGATAGAACGCGGTCTTGTTCTCATAGGCAGCCATCAACATGATGGTCAGCGCGCTCATGAACGCGTGTACACGGTCGCCGGTATAGCCTTCGAGAAACGCCAAACGGAACTGCGCTTCCCAGTCGAGCTGCCGCAGCGGTGCTTCTGCCCACTGGTCGATCTGCGCGAAGATGCGCTCGGTCGCGCTCTCGGCCGAATCGAGCCCGACTTTGCGGAACTCCTGCGGGTTGCGCCGATAGAGCTTCAAGGTCAGTGTCTTCAGGCTCTTCAGCACCTCCTGCTGGTGCATCTCGATGACCATGTCCACGTCGCTTTTGGCCAGGTTGGTGGCCTTGAACGGACGCACGCTGCTGGAGCCGTCCTTGCGCTGTATGCTCTGGCCGGCGCAGCCGGCGAGCAGGAACGAGGCGAAAAGCAGCAGCAACGGGGTCTTGCGCATGGCGGGAACGGCGTGTCACGACGGTCACCGATTCTAGCGCCGATGTCCCGATGTCATCGGTGTGATGGTGAGCAGGGCGGTTAAGCGGATGTCCTGCTCCCAAAAAAAATTTATTCGGAAAAAAATAAGTCTGATTAGAGAGGGGGGGATGTGGGTGCTATTCTCGCCGCCCACTTGCTCCATAAGTTTCTTCTAATCCCCTGAACCTGCGGTGGTTGTCCGGGTTCTCTGTCAACTTATCCAAGGAGTCCGCATGTCCCGTCTCGTGAAACCCCACGGTGGTGGCGAACTGAAGCCCCTGCTGCTCGAAGGCGCGGCGCGTGAAGCCGAGCTGGCCCGCGCGCAAAGCCTGCCCAGGATCAAGATGAGCTCGCGCGAGACCGGCGATCTGATCATGATGGGTATCGGCGGCTTCACCCCGCTGGAAGGCTTCATGACCCATGCCGACTGGGCCGGCGTGTGCGATGGCTACAAGATGGCCAACGGCACCTTCTGGCCGATTCCGGTGACGCTGTCCACCGACGCCAAGACCGCAGAAACCTTGAGTCTGGGTCAGGATATCGCGCTGGTCGGCGCGGACGGTGACGAGATCATGGGCACCATGCGGGTGACCGAGATCTACGGCATCGACAAGGGACACGAGTGCATGATGGTGTACAAGACCACCGACATCGCCCACCCCGGCGTGAAGATGGTCATGGACCAGGGGCCGATCAATCTGGCCGGCCCGGTCAAAGTGTTGTCCACCGGCGGCTTCAAGGAGAAGTATGGCGACCAGTTCATGACGCCGGCCGAGACGCGCGCCCTGTTCGAGAAGATGGGCTGGTCCAAGGTGGCAGCGTTCCAGACGCGCAACCCCATGCACCGCTCGCACGAATATCTGGCCAAGATCGCCATCGAAACCTGCGACGGCGTACTGATCCATTCCCTGCTGGGCGCGTTGAAACCCGGTGACATTCCGGCGGAAGTGCGCAGCGAGGCGATCAGCGTGCTGATCGACAACTACTTCGTCAAGAACACCGTGGTGCAGGCGGGCTATCCACTCGACATGCGCTATGCCGGCCCGCGCGAGGCGTTGCTGCACGCGCTGTTCCGCCAGAACTACGGCTGCTCGCACCTGATCGTCGGTCGCGATCATGCCGGAGTCGGCGACTACTATGGACCGTTCGATGCGCAGCACATCTTCGACGAGATTCCCGCCGGTGCGCTGGAAACCCTGCCGCTGAAGATCGACTGGACCTTCTGGTGCAACAAGTGCGGCGGCATGGCCTCCATGCGTACCTGCCCGCACAGCGCCGAGGACCGCGTGCTGCTGTCCGGCACCAAGGTGCGCAAGATGCTGTCCGAAGGTCAGGATCTCCCGGAAACCTTCAGCCGTCCGGAAGTTGCCGCGGTGCTGAAGAAGTACTACCAGGGCCTGTCTGCCGAAGAGAACGTCAAGGTCGAGCTCAAAGGACATTCGGCCGCCTGACCGCGGAGCGCGTGGCCCGTGAGCCGGACGCCGCCGCAGCCTGCCCAGTCGGATCGTCGGCCGCGGTCCACCCGCCCGATACGAATTTGGTACCCCGCGCCCGCCGGAAGCGGATTCGCGATACGCCCCCCGGCCAAGGTGGGGCGCGGGTCGACTGAATGGACCGCGTGGATGACCACGCGGATTGTTAGCTAACAAGGAGTGAATGAATGCCTACCTTCGTCCGTACCGACAAGTGCGACGGCTGCAAGGGTCAAGACAAGACCGCCTGCATGTACATCTGCCCGCATGATCTGATGAAGCTCGACCGCGATGGCTCGGAAACCGGCCACGCCATGAAGTCCTACAACCAGGAACCGGAGCAGTGCTGGGAGTGCTATTCCTGCGTCAAGATCTGCCCGCAGCAGGCCATCGAAGCGCGCCATTACGCCGACGTCGTGCCGCTGGGCGGTTCCGTGCAGCCGCTGCGTGGCTCCGACTCGATCATGTGGACCATCAAGTTCCGCAACGGCACGCTGAAGCGCTTCAAGTTCCCGATCCGCACCACCCCGGAAGGCTCCATCGATCCGTACGGCGGCAAGCCCATGCCCAAGCTGGCCGACATCGACGCGGTCGGCTCCTTCACCCGTGACATCACGGGTGGCTTCCGTGCCGGCAACCCCGCCGAACTGATCCGCAAGTAATCGCAAAGAGGTAACGAAATGGCTGAATTTGGAAATCCCGACATCATCCAGGAAGAACTCGACATCCTGCTGATCGGCGGTGGCATGGCCTGCTGCGGCGCTGCCTATGAAGTCATGCGCTGGGCGGAGGCCGCCAAGGCCGAGGCCGGTGTCGATCTGAAGATCAAGCTGGTCGACAAGGCCGCCATGGACCGCTCCGGCGCCGTGGCCCAGG
>CAYTRH010000165.1:0-6197 GCA_964440155.1 uncultured Thiobacillus sp.
GGCGGCGTCGGCGGCGCGGGTTGCGCCGGCGGGCTGCTGCCGCGCACGGCATCGCGCAGGATGCCGCGCAGCGTGCGTTCGATGTCCGATGCCTGGGCCAGGCCGATGGCCAGCGCGGCGGCGAGCAAGGCGATGAACAGGCGTTTCATGGTATATCCTCAATGATCGATCCAGGACCAGCCCGGGGTAGGCCGGGCTGCCGCGGCCGATGGTGCCGCGAGATATTGCATGGTGCGCGCACGCAGGTCGGCTGCGCGCGCATACTGCTCAGCCTCGTCGCGGCCGACCGCATAGGTGTCCAGGCGCAACAGTTCCTCGGCATCGTACTCGGCCCGGCTCAACGCGACTTCATCCAGGCCACGGACACCGGCCACGGCGACGATCTCACCAGGCTCGCGACGACCGGCCAGCGCGCCGACATCCCGAGCCGACGCGGCGCTGCCGCCGTCGCGCACCGACAGGATGCGCACCCAGCCCACCCGGCCATCGGCACTGACCTGGGTCCAACCGCCCTCCCCCGCAAGTACCCGCACCGCGCTGCCCCTGGCCAGGCGGGCCAACACCGCCGCGTTGGCATCCGGCGCGACGCGGAGGTCGTCGTCACGCAGCATCACGCTGGCCATGCCGACGGTGGTTGTCGTCACCCCTTTCTGCGGCGCGGTGCCCATGCCGATGACGCTGCCCGACGCCAGCAGACCGGCCATCAGTGCGCAGGCCAATGCGCGCCGCATCACGGGGTTTGCCACGGGCTGGCGTCGCGCCCGGCAGCGTCACCCCCCGGACGCGGGATGTAGCCCACCTGCTGACGCTGCAACGCGGCGGCACGCGCGAACTGCTCGGCGTCGGCGCGCGTGGCTGCGTACTGGTTGAGGCGCGCCAACTCGGCGGCATTGAAACGCGCGGTCTTGAGCTGCTCCTCGGTCAGCCCGCGCAATCCGGCCACCGCCACTACCTGCCCCGGATCGCGCCGGGTGGTGCCGGCCTCCACCAGACCGGCGAGGCCGGCGGCGGACGCCGGCGCATCGGCGCGTACCGACAGCACCCGCACCCAGCCGCTGCGACCACCGACACGCACCTGGGTCCAACCGCCCTGGCGCGCCAGCACCTCGACGCCGGCACCGCGGGCGACGCTGCCGACCTCCGGCGCCGTGGCGCTGGCGGCGCCACGCAGTACCTCGTCACGCAGCATCACGCCGGATGCCGCCAGCGCCGGCATCGTCCAAGCCGCCAACAGCCATGCGGCGCAAAGCAATGTGAATCGCATATCGGTTTCCGTCCTCCAAGTCTCGATGATAACGCCGGATGCGTTGCCCGCACCGGCTCGTGCGCACCCCGGCCGGCATGCCGGGGATGAAAAAAGTGCGCCGGCAACCTACCATGTCGGGCATGCACGCCCTCAACGCCTTCGTCATCCGCCGCGGCGCCGCGTTCCTCGCCGCCTGGCGCGTGTGGATGTCCACGCTGCGCTTCGCCGGCAAGGCCCTGGCGGCGGCGCTGACCCCCAGCCTGTACAACCCGGCGACGCGCAACGTCGTGGCCAAGCAGATCTACTTCACCGCCTGGCAGATCCTGCCCGGTTATCTGCTGTTCGCCGCGCTGTTCTCCTATGTGCTGATCCAGATCGTGGTCAGTACCGCGGCCGGCTTCGGCCTGTCCGAGTTCGCGCTGGAAATGTCGCTGCGCGTCATCGTGTTGGAACTGCTGCCCTTGCTCACGGCCCTGTTCGTCGCCTTGCGCTCCAGTTCGGCCATCAACACCGAGGTCGCGCTGATGCGCATCCACAGCGAGATAGACGCACTGGAGGCGGCTGGCGTTGACACGCTGCGTCTGGAGTTCATGCCGCGCGTGATCGCCGGTGTGATCTCGGTGCTGGCGCTGACCATCCTCACCAGCGTGATCGCGCTGCTGCAGGCCTACCTGGCGGTGTACGGCGCGCAGTGGTGGAGCTTCGGCGATTTCACCCGCGTGGTCGCCAAGGTGTTCGATGGCACCATCCTGGCCGGGCTGTTCCTGAAGAGCCTGGCGTTCGGCGTCGCCGTCACCGCCATACCGGTGGTGGAGGGTCTGGCCACACCCAAGAAGCTGTTCATGGCGCCGATCTCCGTGCTGCGCGGCATGGTGCGGCTGTTCTTCGTACTGATGCTGATCGAGGTGGCGTCATTAGCGTTCAAGTACATGTGAAATGGATGGCCGACGCGACCGAGCGCGTCGCCTTCCTCGCGGCGCATGCCGAGGTCGCGCTGGTATCGGCGGAGATGCCGCTGCGCGCCAATCTGTCGGTGCTGGACAACATCGCCCTGATTCCGGAGTACCGCGACAACGTGCCCTATGACGATGCCGCCGATGCCGCCTGGCAACTGCTGGTGGCGGCCGGCGTCGAGGACTGCGCGTTCAAGCGCGACCCCGATCTCGACGGCGCGCAACGCTTCGCCGCCAAACTGCTACGCGCGGCGATCGCGCGACCGCCTATCATTGTGATAGACCGCCCGGGTCTGCTACTGCCCGACCACCATCATCCCAGCCACGTCGCCGCGTTGCTGGAACGCTTGGGCGAACACCTCAACGTCTGCTGGATCGTCGACTACGCATGGAACCGACCCCTGTATCCCCACCCGTGAAGCGCCCGGCCGGCGCGCCGCCGATCCGCAACCTGGAATTCAAGGTCGGCCTGCTGCTGGTGCTCACGGTCGCGCTGGGCATCGCTTTCGTGGTGTTCAGTCTGTACAGCCGCGGCGCGTTCGAAGCGACCCAGGATCTGGTGCTGACCGCGCCGGACGCGGAGAACGTCAGCATCGGCATGCCCCTGACCTATTCCGGCTTCCCCGTCGGCAAGGTCAAACGCATCCACCTGCAGGACGATGGCACGGTGCGCATCGTCATCGCCGTGCCGCGCAAGGATACGCGCTGGCTGCGTGACAGCAGCGTGTTCACGCTGGAGAAGGGCCTGATCGGTGGCGCCCGCATCAAGGCGCACACCGCCGAACTGGCCGACCCGCCGCTGCCCGAGGATGCGGTGCGGCCGCTGATCGTCGGTGACGCCTCGCAGGACATTCCGGTGGTGATCAACCAGGTCAAGGACATCCTGGCCAATGTCCAGGCCATGACCGCCGGCGACTCCGCGATCAACCAGACGCTGGGCAACGTGCAGACCGTCACCGCGCGCATGACCGGCGAATACGGCGTGCTGGAGGGCGTGCTGGGCGGCCCGGACAAGGCGCGCGAGGTGGTCAGCGCGCTGCAAAAGGCCAACACGCTGCTCGGCAACCTGGACGGCGTGTCGCTGAAGGTCGACACGCTGCTGGCGCGGACCGATCAACGGGTGTTCGGCGATGCCGGCGTGATGGATCAAGTGCAGGGTTCGCTCACCGAGGTGCGCGGCATCCTCACCGACGTGCGCACCAGCCTGAAACAGGCCGACGCCATCATCGCCAACGCCCAGCGCGCCAGCGCCGACGTCGCCGCGATCACCGGCAACGTGCGCGAGGCCACCACCGACATGGCGCTGCTGCGCGTCGAGATCGACGACAGCGTGCGCAAGGTCAACCACCTGATCAACGAGATCAACCGCAAGTGGCCGTTCTCGCGCGACGTGGAGATCCGCACGCCATGACCAAGACCCTGACCTTACTTGCGCTGCTGCTCGTCCTGACCGCCTGCAGCGGCAAGCCACCGCCGGCCAACTGGCAGATGAACGCGGTGAGCCTGCTGGAACACGCGCAACAGCGCTGGCTGGAAGGCGACGGCGCTGCCGCCGATGCCGCCATGGCCAAGGCGCGCGCGGAGATCGCGCGCTCGGGGCGCGTCGACCTGGTCGCGCGCGCCGAACTGGCGCAATGTGCCGCGCGCGTCGCCAGCCTGGATTTCTCACCCTGCGCAGGGTATGAGGCGGTGGCGCGCGATGCCGGCGTGGCCGACGCCGCTTACGCGCGTTTCCTGCGCGGCGACTGGGACGGCCTCGACGCCAAGCTGCTGCCCACCCATTACGGCGCCGTGCTGGCGGCACGCGACAGCGCCGCCGCCGCCAAGGCAGTCGCCGACATCAAGGCACCACTGCCCCGTCTCATCGCCGCCGCGCTGCTGTTCCAGCGACAGCAGGCGGAACCCGCCGCGCTGATGACGGCCATCGACACCGCCTCCGAGCGCGGCTGGCGCCGCCCTTTGCTGGCCTGGCTGGAAGTGCAGCGCCAGCGCGCGCTGGCCGCCGGCGATCAGGAGGCCGCCGCCGCCCTCCAGCGCCGCGCCGACCTGGTGCTGGGCACGCTCGCCAAGCCGTGACGGCACCACCGCCCCGCTGCTCGCCCACTTTTAGAATTAGTAAATACTAATATAATGCGCGCCCGCTATCGTTTCCCCGGAGGGTGAACATGGACTGGCTCTACCAACCCTGGCCCTGGTACGTCGCTGGCCCGCTGATCGGCCTGATGGTGCCGGTCATGCTGTTCATCGGCAACCGCTCCTTCGGCATCTCCAACAACCTGCGCCACCTGTGCGCCATCACCCAGCCGCCGCAGGTGGACGTCGACTTCTTCCGCTACAACTGGAAGGAACACACCTGGAGCCTGGTGTTCGTGATCGGCACCGCGCTGGGCGGCTTCCTCGCCGGCGTCGTGTTCGCCAACCCGGAACCGGTCAAGATCAGCGCCGCCACGCAGGAGATGCTGCTCAACTGGGGCTTCACGCTGCCCGGCCAACTGCTGGTGCCGGACGAACTTTTCCACGCCAGCGTGCGCAACTTCACCTTCCTGTTCGCCGCCGGCGTGCTGGTCGGCTTCGGCACGCGCTACGCCGGCGGCTGCACCTCCGGTCATGCCATCACCGGGCTGTCCACGCTGCAACTGCCCTCGCTGTACGCGGTGCTGGGCATTTTCGGCGGCGGCCTGTTCGCCTCCTGGTTCCTGGTGCCGTGGATGCTGATCTGACGAGGCCCGCCATGCTGCGTTATCTGCCCTATCTGCTGGTCGGCATCGTGTTCGGCTTCGTGCTGATCAAGTCCGAGGCCGCCTCCTGGTACCGCATCCAGGAGATGTTCCATTTCCAGAGCTTCCACATGTTCGGCATCCTGTTCTCGGCCATCGCCACCGGGCTGGTCAGCACCCAACTGATCAAGCGCATGGGCCGTCGTCGTGCGCTGGACGGCCAGACCATCGACATTCCGGAGAAACCGCCCGGCCGCATCAGCTATGCCATCGGCGGCGTGGTGTTCGGACTGGGCTGGGGCCTGATCGGCCTGTGCCCCGGACCGGTGTTCGCTCTGGTCGGCACCGGCTCGCTCGGCGCGCTGGTGGTGTTGGCCGGCGCGCTGCATGGCACCTGGCTGTATGGCGCGCTGAAACAGTATCTGCCGCACTGAAGCGTCCCTCCCCGGGACGACCACTGCTCCCCAGGCGTGTGCGGCACGCTTTGACAGTACCCTGCGCGCGGACTACCCTTGCGCCCGGCTCATTGGCCTTTCGCAATCGCTACGCTTGGAGGAGCACGTAATGCGCATCATCACCCTCGCCCTGGCCGCCGCCGGCCTGGTTTCCCTTTCCGCCCAGGCGGCGCCGCTGATGTCCGCCGAGTGGGCACAGCAGGCTTGCCAGTCATGGAACGGCAACCCCATCCTCACCGACGAACTCGCCGACAAGTGGATCAAGAACGACAAGGGCCGCGGCTACAAGATCATCCACATGTACCGCACCGACTGCGGGGAAAACACCAAGGTGCAGATGACCATCTCCGCCCAGGGCGGCAAGGCCATGTGCACCTATGCCGGTCCGATCCGCAATGCCACGCTGGACTACGACGTCGACTACCTGATGCACGCGGAAACCAAGCGCTGGCGCGAAATGGGCGCCGGTGAATACGGCCCGATGCGCGCCATGATGTTCGGTCGCCTGAAGTTCGAGGGCCCCAAGGGCGAAGCCATGCGCGTCATGGGTCCGTTCGAGCAGTTTCTGCTGATCCCGGGCAAGGTGCCCGGCGAGGACACCTGCCCGCGCTGAACGCAGTCGATCGGGCAGCACCACACGAGAACCCGCTGCGGCGGGTTCTTTTTTTGGGCATCCGCCGCGTGATCGTGCCGCGGCCACCATGCGTTCCCCCGTGCCGCCTCTGTTATCGATAAGAAACGAAAATGCGAAACACGAAAATGGGCGAAAATGGGGACAGACCCAATGCTGTTCATTTAATGCCCGAGAGATAAACTGTTTACCCGT
>CAYTRH010000166.1:0-6149 GCA_964440155.1 uncultured Thiobacillus sp.
CAGGCACGGGCGGCGCACGGACTTGCCCGCACCCGCGCGACGGCGGCGTCGGCGCGTTGCGCTGGCAGCAACATCACTGCGGCCTGCCAGGCGTTGCAGGTCATCAGTTCGCCGCCGACGTGCAGCAGGCGCGCGCCCGCCGCGCCCGGTTGGCGCAGCAGGTTGGAAAGGGCGCGCACGTGGTCGCCGCCCACGGCGCGCAAGTCGTTTTCGGCCAGCCCCGCCACTTCGGCCGGTCGGGTCGGCAACAGCGCGCGCGCGACGTGCGGGAACAGCAGGTCGCCCAGGTTATGACGGTCACAGGCGCCGAACAGGATCAGCGGTGCGGCTGGCGATGGTGGCGGTGTGGTGTGCTGCGGCATTGGCCAATAGATTACCGGGGAGGCACCTCGCCGTCTGGTCGGCTCTGTCGCGCTCAATGCGTTGCGCCACGCTGATCTGAGTTGCGGTCATCGTTTCTTGGTACGGCGATATGGCCATGGTCGTTGCGTCCGTCGCGACCGCGTACCCGTTTTGTCTTGAAGGCACGGGCTGTCGGGGCCTTGCCGCGGTCATTGCGAGGAGCGCAGCGACACGGCAATCCAGCGGCAACGGTCGCGCCTGCGCCAGCCGCCGGATCGGTACCTCCGCTGGCGATGACGACGTGGTCGCGCAGCGCCACGGCCGGGCATCACCCACGGGACGACATGGTTGACCCGGTGTGGCGATGGCGACCTGCCCGGTTCGTCGCCACGCCGTGCGCTAAAATGCTCGCTTCGTGCCACTTCATCCATCCCGTCGCCAGGCCATGACCACGCCGCCCCGCCCCAATCCGCTCGTCGAACTGCTGATCACGCTGATCCTGCCCGCGCTGATCCTGATGAAGCTGAGCGGACCGGAGCATCTGGGCAGCGTCAATGCCCTGTTGCTCGCCTTGTCGCTTCCGTTGTTCTGGGGCGCGCGCGATCTGCTGCGCCGCGGCAAGATCAACGGTTTCGCCGTGCTCGGCCTGATCAGCGTGTTGCTCACCGGCGGCATCGGCCTGCTGCAACTGAACACGCGCTGGCTGGCCATCAAGGAGGCGGCCATTCCCGGCCTGATCGGGCTGGCCGTGGCCGTGTCGGCCTGGACCCGCCATCCGCTGGTGCGCGTGGTGCTGTTCACCCCGGCACTGATGGATGTCGAGCGCATCCAGCGCGAGCTGGACGCACGCGGCAATGCCGCCGCGTTCGATGCGCGTCTGCGCGTCGCTACCTGGATGCTGGGCGGCACGTTTTTCTTTTCCGCCGCGATGAACTATCTGCTCGCCACCTGGATCGTGGTCAGTCCGGCCGGCACCGCCGAGTTCAATGAGGAACTGGGGCGTCTGACCTTGCTCAGCTATCCCATGATCGCGCTGCCGTCCATGCTGTTCATGATGCTGGCGCTGTACTACCTGGTGCGCGCGGTGCGTGATCTGGCCGGGCTGAGCCTGAGCGAGGCCCTGCGCCAGCACTGACCCACACCCGAACGCCAAGTGACGTCTGCGGACCGCCCGGGCGGTCGGTTGCCGGTTCCCGTAAGGATAGCC
This sequence comes from uncultured Thiobacillus sp., assembly GCA_964440155.1. Taxonomy (GTDB): domain Bacteria; phylum Pseudomonadota; class Gammaproteobacteria; order Burkholderiales; family Thiobacillaceae; genus PFJX01. Next base: position 1,550 of record CAYTRH010000166.1, read on the forward strand.
TCGACATGCACGACACCCTGCCGTTGTTACGCCAGACCGACTTCCCGGCACCCCGGCGGCGCACGCTGGCCACCTTGCAGGTCAATCTGGGCTACCGCTGCAATCAGCAGTGCCTGCACTGCCACGTCAATGCCGGTCCGTCGCGGCGGGAAACGATGGATGACGCCACCGTCGCGCTGGTCGCCGAGGTGCTGGTGGCGCGCCGGCCGCGCACGCTGGATTTGACCGGCGGCGCGCCGGAACTGCATGCGCGTTTCCGTGAACTGGTGCGCACCGCCCGGCGTCTCGGTATCCAGGTCATCGACCGCTGCAATCTGACCATCCTGTCGGAGCCGGGGCAGGAGGATCTGGCCGACTTCCTGGCCGAGCAGGGCGTGGTGGTGGTCGCGTCGCTGCCCTGTTATCTGCAGGACAACGTCGATGCCCAGCGTGGCCGTGGGGTCTATGCGCGCAGCATCGCGGCGTTGCAGCAGCTCAACGCGCTCGGCTATGGCCAAGCCGGCAGCGGACTCGAACTGCATCTGGTTTACAACCCCGGTGGGCCGACGCTGCCGCCGCCGCAGTACGGCTTGCAGGAAGCCTACCGGCGCGAGCTGGGGCAACGTCACGGCATCGTGTTCACCCGCCTGTACAGCCTCGCCAACATGCCCATCCTGCGTTTCGGCAGCATGCTGGTGTCGCGCGGCCAGTTCGCCGACTACATGCGGCTGCTCAAATCCAGCCACTGCCCGGCCAATCTGGAACAGGTGATGTGCCGCGATCTGATCAGCGTCGACTGGCGCGGCGAGCTGTACGACTGCGATTTCAATCAGATGCTGGGCTTGCCGTTGGGCGCCCGCGCCACGCGCGCGCATCTGCGCGATCTGCTGCACGGCGATTTCGCCGGCGCGCCGATCCACGTGGCCGACCACTGCTACGGCTGCACCGCCGGGCAGGGCAGCAGTTGCGGCGGTGCGTTGGATGCCGCGGTGGCCGGCGGCAGATGACACGCGGCCGCCTGGTTCTGCTGGCGCTGTTGGTCCTGCTGATCGGGGCGTTCTTCGCTTTCGACCTGCAACGTCATTTCACGCTGGAGGCGATCAAGGCCGGCCAGGCCACGTTCTCCGCCTGGTACGCGGCGCAGCCGGCCTGGGTGCTGGGCGGCTATTTCCTGCTGTATGTGGCGGTCGCCGCGCTGTCGCTGCCGGGCGCGACCGTGCTGACCCTGGCCGGCGGCGCGCTGTTCGGCTTGTGGACCGGGCTGCTGGTGGTGTCGTTCGCGTCCAGCATCGGCGCCACGCTGGCGTTCCTGGCATCGCGTTTCCTGTTGCGCGACTGGGTGCGACGCCGCTTCGGCCAGCGGCTCGCGGCGATCGACGCGGGCATCGCGCGCGATGGCGCGTTCTATCTGTTCACCTTGCGTCTGGTGCCGATCTTCCCGTATTTCGTCATCAATCTGCTGATGGGGCTCACGCCGATGAGCACGTGGACCTTCTACTGGGTCAGCCAGCTCGGCATGCTGGCCGGCACCCTGGTCTACGTCAATGCCGGCACGCAACTGGCGCAGATCGCCAGTCCGGGCGACATCCTGTCACCGGCGTTGCTGGCTTCCTTCACGCTGTTGGGTCTGTTTCCGCTGCTGGCGAAGAGGTTGCTGGCCCTGATCCAGGCGCGCAGGGTCTATACCGGCTGGCGCAGACCGGCGCGTTTTCAGCGCAACCTGGTGGTGATCGGCGCCGGTGCCGGTGGTCTGGTTGCCGCCTACGTCGCCGCCGCGGTAAAGGCGCGGGTGACGCTGATCGAAAGCCGGCGCATGGGCGGCGACTGCCTCAATACCGGCTGCGTGCCGTCCAAGGCCCTGATCCGCGCCGCACGTTTGCTGCGCTCACTGCGCGCGGCCGATGCGTTGGGGCTGCGCAATGCCGCGGCGGATGCGGATTTTGCCGCGATCATGGCGCGCGTGCAGTCGGTGGTGCGCGAGGTCGAACCGCACGATTCGGTGGAGCGCTACACCCGCCTGGGCGTCGAGGTGATCGGAGGGCATGCGCGCATCGTCAGCCCCTGGGAAGTGGCCATCGATGATGGCACGGGCACGCGCACCCTGAGCACCCGGGCCATCGTCATCGCCACCGGTGCGGCGCCGGTGATCCCCGACCTGCCCGGTCTGGCCCAGGTCTGTCATGTCACCTCGGACACGCTCTGGTCGCTGCAACACAAGCCGGAGCGGCTGGTGGTGTTGGGCGGCGGCCCGGTCGGTTGCGAACTGGCGCAAGCGTTCGCCGGCCTCGGTTGCCAGGTCAGCCTGGTGGCGCGCTCCGGCATCCTGGCGCGCGAGGATGACGATGCCGTCGCCCTGGTTGCGGCCGGCCTGCGCGACGACGGCGTGCACCTGCTGACCGGCGCACGGCCGCTGCGCTGCGAAGTCGTGGAGGGCGAGCAGCGGCTGATCGTGCACCACGCCGACGGCGAACGGGTGCTGCCGTTCGACGTGCTGCTGTGCGCCACCGGGCGGCGGGCGCGGGTGGAAGGCTATGGCCTGGAACAACTGGGCATCGCCGTCACCCCGGCCGGCACGATCGAGGTCAACGACTACCTGCAAACCCGTTACCCCAACATCTATGCCTGCGGCGACGTGGCCGGCCCGCATGCGTTCACCCATGTGGCCGCGCATCAGGCCTGGTATGCCGCGATCAACGCGCTGTTTTCGGGATTCTGGCGTTTCCGCGCCGACTATCGCGTGATCCCACGGGTCACCTTCACCAGCCCGGAACTCGCCAGCGTCGGTCTGAGCGAGCGCGAGGCGCGCGAGCGCGGCATCGCCTGCGAGGTCACACGCTACGATCTGGCCGATCTCGACCGGGCCATCGCCGATGGTGCCGCGCATGGCTTCGTCAAGGTGCTGACGCCGCCCGGTCGGGACCGCATCCTCGGCGCGACCATCGTCGGCGAGCACGCCGGCGAGCTGTTGGCCGAGTTCACGCTGGCGATGCGGCATGGGCTCGGACTCAACCGCATGCTCGCCACCATCCACCCGTATCCGACCTGGAGCGAGGCGGCCAAGCAGGTGGCCGGCGCGTGGCGGCGCAGCCACGCGCCACGGACGGTGCTGGCCTGGCTGCGGCGGTTTCACGATTGGCGGCTGCGTGCATGACCTTGATCCCGGCCGCGTCGCGCCAGCCACCACGCGGCGCGGGGCCGCTGCGGCTGCCGCCGCTAAGCCGAGGGGTGTCCGCGCCTAACGGTCGGTGCGCCGGCCCAGCGTTCGACCGCGCGGAACAGGCGCCACAGCAGCCAGCCGCGACGCAGCCAGAGGCCGGCGCGACGTGGCCGCAGCGCGAAAGCCAGGGCGCCGGCGGCGACGGTGATCAGCGGATGACGGCGCACGAAAGCGATGATGGACAAGGCGCGATCCGCAATCTGCAACGGTGCGTGCAGGGCCTGCACGCTGTCCGCCAGTGCGGCGCGCTGCTCGGCGCTGCGCGCGATGAGCCGCTCGCGGCGGGTTGCCAGTTCGGCGAGTCTGGCGTTCATCGCCCGGTCATGAGCCGGGAGGGCGCGACACCGCGCCGGTGAGTTCGGCGCGATCCTTGGCCAATTCCGCCAGGGTCGCGGCGAACGGGCGCGGTGCCTGACGTGCCCGCTGACGCATGGTCCACAGCAGCACGCCGGAGGCGATCAGGAACAGGCCGGTCAGCAGAGCCAGGGTGAGCACGCGATGGGACTCCCAGAACACCACCACGATCAGCAATACCGCCATGATCAGCCCGACGCCGAGCAGGAACAGCGCCAGCAACAGCGTGGCCAGCTGCAGCAACAGACGTTGCTGGAGTTCCTGCAGCTCGGTGGAGAGCAGCTCGCCGCGCGTATGCGCGATGGCCAGCAGTGTCGCCGTGAACGCCTTGATGGATTCGAGGAGGCCGCGTTTTTCCGGCGGGGCGCCGGTCATGCCTAGCGGCGGCCGAGCAGCAGGCCGATCAGCAGGCCGATCGCGGCGGCGATGCCCACGGCGTACCAAGGTTTGTCATGCACGTACTCGTCGGTGGCCTTGGCCGCCGCGCGCGTGCGCTGCATCAGTGCGGCCTGTGCCTCGGCCAGGCTCTCCTTGGCGTGGGCGAGCGAGTCGGCGACCCGGGTGCGCACCGCCGCCAGTTTCTCGCCCCCCTGATCGGCCGTGGCCTTCATCAGGGCTTCGGCGTCGGCGACCACCACCTTGAAATCCTGAATCAGTTGGTCGGTGCTGACTTCGTTCGCGGGTCTTGCGCTCATGGTGTGCTCCACATTGGGTTGGCTGAGGGACGATCCAAGTATAGCCCTTGCATGTTGCGGCACGCAGCGGGCGGCACTCAGACGTAGGTCTTCATCGCGCGCCGGCGGCCGGGCTTTTTCTTCATGATCACCACGCCCTTGACCGCGTCCAGGCCATCGATGGGGATGTTGGGATGCAGCGGATTGAGCGGCTTGAGCATCCAGCCTTCGGCATGCTTCACCAACTGCCGGAAGATGTATTCCTCGTTGGCCCAGGCGACCACGAAGGAGCCGTCGCGCGCTACGCCCTCGGGTTCGACGACGATGATCTCGCCTTCCTCGAACTCGGGCAGCATGGAATCGCCCAGCACCATCA
>CAYTRH010000167.1:0-6091 GCA_964440155.1 uncultured Thiobacillus sp.
GAGCACCTGCGACGGCGGCGGGGGCAGACCGCGCCGCGCCAGTTCGACCTCGGCCTGGTCGTCGCGCAGGAACAGCACGCCGGCCGCGTGCGTGGTCGGCTCGCCATCGCGTGGCGCGGTTTCCAGCAGACGAGCGGCGAGTGCTTGCGCGGCCTCGCGGAAAGCGGCGTCATGCGCGGCGATGTGCACGCTGGGCGCCGGCGCCAGCATGATCTGGCGCAGGGTGGCCGGGATTTCCTGCACCGCCAGATGGCGCCAGACATCGAAGTCGGGATCGAGGCGCACGGCGCGGGGCGGCGATGAGGTCGTCAAGCTGATGTCGGTCTGCGCCTGGTGCAGCGCCACCACGTGGCGTTCCTCGCCGGCGTCGGTGCGCACCCGTAGCGGTAGATCGAGCCGATAGGGCGGCTCGCCCTGGGCCAGACGCAGGTGCAGGCGGCCGGCCCGGGACTCGGCCGCAATGATGCGCACCTCCGCCGCGCCGGTGCGCGTCAGCCACTGCCGGAAGAAGTCGTGCAGATCGCGGCCGGAAGCCTGCTCGAATGCGGCTTGCAGTTCGCGCCAGCCAGCCACGCGGAATTGCTGCTGCTGCCAGAAGCGGCGCACGCCGGCATCGAAGGCATCGGCGCCGATGTGCTCGCGCAGCATGTGGAACAGCATGGCCGCCTTGCCGTAACCGACGATGCCGGCGGCGGCGTGCGTGCGTGAGGTGAAGGCCGTCAGCGGCCGGTCCTCGCCCGCCGGCACGGCGGCGAAATCACGTAGCCACTGGCGGCGCGCCTCGCGCGCGGCGTCGGCCGACCGGCGTGCTTGATAGTGATAGTCGGCCATGTAGGTGGTGAGTCCCTCGGACCAGTTGCCGCTGGCCCAGTCCGGATAGACCCCGTTGCCCCACCAGTTGTGCAGGATCTCGTGGCCCAACGAGGTGGCGCGGATGAACGGCAGGCGGATCACGTCGCGGCCCAGATAGGTCAGCCCGGGCATGCCGAAGCCGGTGGGCAGCGGGCTGGCCACCACGCTGAAGCCGGCGAACGGGTAGGGGCCGATCCAGTCGTCGTACAGACGCAGATAGGCCTCGCTGTCACGCAGATAATCCGGTGCCAGATCGGCGAGATCGGCATGGAAATAGGTGCGCAGGCGCACTTCGCGCTCACTCAGGCGCGCCACGCGTTCCGCCACGACGTAGGGGCCGACCATCAGGTCGATGCCATCCGCCGGCTGGGGAAAATCGAACACCGCGCGGTAGGGCGCGTCATCGCTCGCACCGGTGGCGGGCGGCGATTCCTCGATCAGGCGGCCCGGGGCGATGCCGATCTGGCCGGGCGGCAGCGTGACGGTCAGGCGGTAGCTGAACAGCCCGTCGACCTGCGGATACCAGGCCGCGCCCGCCGGCAGGTAGGCGCCCTCGGCGCCGGCCTGTGCCGGCAGGCCGCGCAGCACGCCGCGATGGTCGAGGCTGGTGTCGAGCGGCGCCAGCAGGCCGCGATAACGCAGGTGCAGTTGGCGATCGTGCGCGCTGGTGCCGATGCGCCAGATGGCCAGCCCCGGCTGCCGTGCATCGGCCCCGGTCGCGTGCGCCACGCCGTCGACACGGAGCGCATCGACCTCGAAGCCGCGTGCCAGCGCGAAATCGCCGGCCAGGCCGGCGGGGATGTGCAGGCGGGCATCGGCGCGCAGCGTGCGCGCCGCCGGGTCCAGTTCGATGTCCAGTTGCACATGGATGCGTGCCGGCTCCACCGCGCCCGCCGGTGTGCCACCGCCGAAGGCGCCGGCGAGCACGGCGAGACCGGCGGCCAGGGTCAGCACGCCGGCCATCCAGGTCCAGACATCGCGCGCCGGCATCACGGCGTCGGACGCGCCCGGCTCGGAAACTTGGCGACGATCTCGATCTCGGTGCCGTCGCGTCGGGCGAGCAACGGCAGCCAGGTGCCGGGCGCCTGACGCTGTACCGCGGCGACCACGTCGCGCGATGCGTTGACCGGCTCGCCGGCGATCTGTGCGATCACGTCACCGGCGCGCAGGCCCGCGGCCTCCGCAGGGCTGTCCTTGACCACGCTGTCGACGCGCACGCCATCGCCGGCGTCGCTCAGGCGCACGCCCAGCAACGGGCGCCAGCTCGCGCTGGCGGGCGGCGCGCGCACGCCGAATACCGCGTCGGCGTAGCCCTCGGCCAGGGTGCGGCAGTCGCCGCCGGACTCGTGCGGTAGATAGACCGCGACGCGATCGATGCCCAGGGCCGCCAGTTGCTGCGGCACGCCGTGACCATGGCGCATGTGTCCGGCACCGATGATGCCCACCACCAGCGGCGCGGCGTCGCGCGTGGCCACCGCGGCGATGCCTTCGGCGAACGCGCGGTCGCGCAGCAGTTGCGCGTCGGTGAAATGGCGGAAAGCCGGGCTGTCGCCGGCGTCCCCGTCACCATGCGGGCCGGCGCGTACATGCATGCGGAACGCCTCGAGCAAGGCCGCACGGTAATCGGGATGCAACGGCGCCGGTTGGCCGACGCCCTCCCGCCGTTCCGGAGGCACCGCGGCCAGGCCGACGCGGCCGACCTCGCGTGCCAGTGCGTTGTCGACGTTGAGCGCCAGCATGGGGATGCGGTTCATGCGCGCGAAATGGAACAGCGGCAGATACAGGCGCGCATCGAAGCCCCAGACCTCCTCCCAGTCGGCCTCGCGCAGGAAATCGGCCTCGCTCAGTTCGCCCGCAACCCAGCGGTCCAGCACCGGTTGCACCCGGCGCGGGAACATCTCGAAGCCGAGCGCCAGGTCGGGCCGGCGCGCGTGCAGCGCGCCCAGCACCTGCAACTGCCAGCGATGGTGTTCCGCGTCGTCATGCTGCTCACCCAGCAGCACCACGCGCTGGCGTGCCGCTTCGTCGTACAACGCCGGCGCTGACAGTCGGCGTGCGCCGCCATCGCCGGGCCGGGCCCATTCGCCGACGTTCAGACATTGCGTCGCTCCGCCGGCCTGATCGAACGCGGGCGGCGCATGCAGCGCCAGCACAGCGCTGGCGGCGAGGGTGATCAGCAGCAATCCGATCGGTCTGGCCATCGGCGGCTCCGTTGCGAGGGTGACGTGGGCGTAGAGATTACCCGCAACAGGCAAAGTTTCGGTGTCAACGTGTTGCCCGCCGCTGCGGCCACAGCGACGCGGCGAGCAGCAGCCCGGCCAGCGCCAATGCCGGCGCGTCGCCAAAGCGCAGATAAGGGGTCAGGCCGGTCATGCCCTGTGCCGTGGCATGCAGCGTGCCGGTGGTGAACGGCGCCAGTTCCGCCTGGACGTTGCCGCGTTGGTCGAGCACCGCGGTGATGCCGGTGTTGTTGGCGCGCAGTTGCCAGCGTCCCGCCTCCAGCGAGCGCATGGCGCCGATCTGCAGATGCTGACGCGGTGCCAGGCTGGCGCCGAACCAGGCATCGTTGCTGACGTTGACCAGCAGCGTGCTGTCGCGTGCGGCGGCGATGCGCTCGGCACCGAAGGCATCCTCGTAGCAGACGTTCACCGCCAGCTTCTGGCCGGCGGCGGCGATCGGTGGCTGGTCGCGTGCGCCGGTGGAGAAATCGCCGAGCGGAATGGCCATCATGTCCACCAGCCAACGGAAGCCCCATGGCACGAACTCGCCGAACGGCACCAGATGATGCTTGCGGTAGCCGGCCTCGGGCGAAGTGCCCAGACTCACCACGCTGTTGTAATAGTCCTCGCCGACGTCCTCCGGCAGACCCAGCAGCAGGTCGCCGCCGCGCGCACGCTGATGCTCGGCGAGCAGTTCCAGATAGTCGCGCGGCACCGCGGAGCGGAACAGCGGCAGCGCGGTCTCCGGCAGCACCACCAGATCGGCGTCGCTGGCCAGCACCTGCAGGGCATACAGGCGCAACGTGCCGTCCAGCTTGTCCGGGCGGAACTTCATGTCCTGCGCGACGTTGCCCTGCACCAGGGCCACGCTGAGGCGTTGGCCGACCGGCGTGGTCCACTGGATCTGGCGTCCCGCCCAGCCGCCGACGAACAGCGCCGTCACCAGCAACAGCGCCGGCCACCGGCCCTGCCGGCGGGCGGCGAAGCCGGCGAGCAGGCCGGCGATCAGGGCCGTGACCAAGGTGACGCCATAGAGTCCCAGCACCGGCGCGTAGCCGGCCAGCGGCCCGTGCGGCGCCTGCGCGTAACCCAGCGTCAACCAGGGGAAACCGGTGAGCAGCCAGCCGCGCAGCCATTCCAGCAGCACCCAGCACGCCGGTAGCGCCAGGGCCAGACGATGCCAGCCGGGCGGTGTCAGCCGCGCACCCAGTGCCAGCGCGAGCGCGGGGTACAGGGCGATGAAGGCACAGAACAACAACGTGGCCAACACCGCCATCGGCGTGGGCATGCCGCCGTACAGCGACAGGCTGACGTAGATCCACGACACGCCGGCGAGAAACAGCCCGAGACCCCAGGCCCAGCCCAGGGCGGCGGCGCGCATGGGCTGGGCGTCCCGCGCCAGCCAGAACAACGCCGCCAGGCTGAGGATGACCAGCGGATGAGCCGACAGCGGCGCGAAACCGGCGACCGCCAGCGCGCCCAATCCCGCGGCCATGAGCAGCGCGCGCATCGGCAGTGGCCGATCAGGCGGCCGTCACGGCCGCGGACGCTCGGGCAGCGTGACGTTCAGCTCCAGCACTTCGTAATCGCCGTGCTTCTCCAACTGCACCTTGATCATGTCGCGGTCGATGTGGATGTACTTGGCGATCACCTGCAACAGCTCTTCCTGCAGTGCCGGCAGATAGTCGGGGGCATCGGCGCCGCGGCCGGCACGCTCGTGTGCCAGGATGATCTGCAACCGTTCCTTGGCGACGGCGGCGGATTTCTTCTCGTCGCCGCGCAGGTAGGCGAGCAGGCTGTCGATCAGGGACATGTCAGCGGCCTCCGAACAGTCGTTTGAACAGTCCCACCTTCTCCGCGGTGATGAAGCGCATGGGCACGTCCTCGCCCATGAAGCGCGCCACCACGTCCTTGTAGGCCTCGGCCACGTCGCTCTTCTCCAGGTGGATAGCAGGGGTACCGGCGTTGGATGCCTGCAGGACGGCCTCGGATTCGGGAATCACGCCGAGCAGCGGGATGCGCAGGATTTCTTGGATGTCGTCCACCGACAGCATCTCGCCCGCAGCGACACGCGTCGGGTTGTAACGGGTCACCAACAGGTGTTCCTTGACCGGCTCCAGACCCTCCACCGCGCGCCGCGACTTGGCGGCGAGGATGCCCAGGATGCGGTCTGAATCGCGCACCGAGGATACTTCCGGATTGGTCACCACCAGCGCCTCGTCGGCGAAATACATCGCCGAATAGGCGCCATGCTCGATGCCGGCCGGCGAGTCGCAGACGATGTAATCGAAGCTTTCCTTCAGCTCGTCGATGATGCGCTGCACGCCGTCGATGGTCAGCGCGTCCTTGTCGCGGGTCTGCGACGCCGGCAGCACGTACAGGTTGTCGCAGTGCTTGTCCTTGATCAGCGCGCGTGACAGCGCCGCTTCGCCATGGATCACGTTGACGATGTCGAACACCACGCGGCGCTCGCAGCCCATGATCAGGTCCAGGTTGCGCAGGCCGACGTCGAAATCGATGACCACCGTCTTGTTGCCGCGCAGCGCGAGGCCGCTGGAGAAGCTGGCGCTGGTGGTGGTCTTGCCGACGCCGCCCTTGCCCGAGGTGACTACGATGACTTTTGCCACGTTGATTCCATTCCGGCCTTGAGAACTGGGAAGTGCGCGCGAGTGTAGCGCATGGCTTTCGGCGCGGGGGTCTCAGCGCAGGGGCCGCAACGGGCTCAGGCTGACGCGCTCGCCGTCCAGGTAGACCTGCGCCGGTTTGCCACGCGCTTCCTCCGGCACGCCCTGCTCGAACACCAGGTAGTAGCCGGCGATGGCTACCAGTTCGGCCTCCATCGCCTGCGCATAGATGCGCGCCGCCGTGTTGCCGCGCGCGCCCGCCAGCGCCCGGCCGCGCAACGGTGCGTAGACATGGATGTCGCCGTCGGCGATCAGTTCGGCGCCGGGGTTGACGATGGCCAACACCACCAGGTCGCGGCCCTCGGCATGGATGCGCTGGCCGGCGCGCACCGGCCT
>CAYTRH010000168.1:0-6023 GCA_964440155.1 uncultured Thiobacillus sp.
TGGTCACCGCGCGCATGCCGCCCAGGAACGAGCACACCAGGATGCCGGCCAAGCCGACGAACACGCCGATCTGGAACTCCAGGCCGGTGAAGCGGCTGGTGATCAGGCCGACGCCGTAGATCTGCGCGACCACGTACACGAACGAGCAGATGATGGCCGCCAGCACGCCGATGGTGCGCGGCAGGTTGCCGCCGTAGCGGGCGCCGAGGAAGTCCGGGATGGTGAACTGGCCGAACTTGCGCAGATAGGGCGCGAGGAACAAGGCCACCAGCACGTAACCGCCGGTCCAGCCCATGACGAAGGCCAGGCCGTCGTAGCCGGCGATGTACAGCGTGCCGGCCATGCCGATGAACGACGCCGCACTCATCCAGTCCGCCCCGGTGGCCATACCGTTGAACAGCGCGGGCACCCGGCGGCCGGCGACGTAATACTCCGACACGTCGGCAGTCTTGGACATGATGCCGATACCGGCATACAGCGCAATGGTGGCGGCGAGGAAGATGTAGCCGATGATCTTCGCCGGTAGGCCCATCTGTTCCAGGAGGGCCCGCACGACGATGAAGGCCAGGAAGCCGCCGGTGTAGAAGCTGTAATAGCGTTTCAGTTGGTTGTAGAACTGGCTTTGGGTGGTCGCGGCCATGTCAGTCCTCCCCTTCGTGCACGCCGTATTCCTGGTCGAGCTGGTTCATGCGCCGGGCATAGAACCAGATCAGCAGGACATAGATGATGAGCGCGCCCTGAGCGCCCATGTAGAAGGCGAAGGGGAAACCCAGGATGACGATTTCGTTGAGTTCGCGGGCGAAGTAGATGACCACGAAGGTCACCACGAACCAGATGCCGAGCAGGGTCGCGGTGAGCCGCAGGTTTCTGCTCCAGTACTCACGGTGCTTGTCCGTCAGTTGCATAGTGCTCCTCCATTTCCAGAAAAATGAGCGGGTTGCACTGTCTGGGAAGCGCGCCGGAGCACGCCCTCCTCCCCCAGAACCTTACGCAGACAGCCACGCAAAGCCCGCGCAGTATAGAGCAAACGTCATTTTTCAATGACGCGGAATTTCGCGCCGCTACGGCTATGCTGAGGGTTGTCGTGCGCCATCAGGAAGCCTGTATGACCACCCAACTATCCCCCCTGGCCCGCTTCGAGCACCTGCTGCTCGCCACCGACGGCAGCGAGGTCAGCGCCGGCGCGGTGCGGGTCGCGCTGCGCATGGCCAGCCAATGCGGCTCGCGCCTGACCGTCATGCACATGGCCAAGACCCACCCCAGCTACGCCATGTTCAACCCCGGCGGCGTCATGCAGAGCGAGGCGCTGGGCCGCGAAGTGTTGCGCGCGGTCGAGGCGCAGGCCGGCACCGCCTGTGTCAACTGCGCGCCGGTATTGCGCTATGGCGAGGAGCCGGTGCGTGAGATCGCCGCGCAGGCGGAGGAGAGCCGGTGCGACCTGGTGATCATGGGGCGTCGCGGCGTGCATTGGCTGGAACGCCTGATGCTTGGCGAGGCCGCCGCGCGCGTGATCGGCCACGTGCATTGCAGCGTGCTGGTGGTGCCGACCGCTGCCGACATGTGGCAACGCGGCATCCTGCTGGCGGTGGACGGCTCGCGCTGCTCCGATGCCGCCGCCGTAGCCGCCGGCCAGCTCGCCAGGCGTTGCGGCCTGCCGCTCACCGTGCTGACGGTGTGCGCCAGCGACGAGATGCAATGCGACATGGCGCGCGACATCGCCGACCGCGTGCGCGACCTGTTGCGCCGGGACGGTGTGCCGGCGGACAGCCTGGTGGCCGAAGGTTCGCCTCACCGGGCCATCATCGACGCCGCAGCCCGCTCGGATTGCGACCTCATCGTGCTGGGCAGCCACGGCCGCACCGGGCTCGACCGGCTGCTGATGGGCAGCGTCTCGCAACAGGTGGTCACTCACGCCGCGTGCCCGGTGCTGGTGGTCAAGACGGTTTGACGCGGAGGCAGGCTTGATCCGAGTGTTGCACACCGCCGACTGGCAGATCGGCAAGCGCTTCGGCCAGTTCGACGCCGACGAGGCGGCGCTGCTCGCCGAGGCCCGCTTCGGTGCGGTCGAGCGCCTGGCCGCGCTGGCGCGGCAACATCAGGTCGATGTGGTGCTGGTGGCCGGCGACGTGTTCGATGCGCAGGGGGTGGCGGACAAGACCCTGCATCGTCTGTTCCACGCGCTGCGCGCTTACGCCGGAGCCTGGGTGCTGCTGCCGGGCAACCACGATGCCGCCCTGGCGGAATCGGTATGGACCCGCGCCGCGCGCCTCGGCGCCATACCCGACAACGTCCACGTCTGCCAGCAACCCGAACCGCTGCTGCTGAAAGCGCTGGGCATCGCCATCCTGCCCGCGCCGCTGACCCAGCGCCACACTCATGCCGATCTGACCGCCTGGTTCGGCGGTGCCGCAACCCCCGCCGGTATGGCGCGCATCGGACTGGCACATGGTTGTGTGCAAGGCATCCTCGCAGACGACATCGACTCCGCCAACCCCATTGCCGCCGGCCGTGCCGAACAGGCGGGGCTGGATTATCTGGCTCTGGGAGACTGGCATGGCACCCGTCAGGTGGATGCGCGTACCTGGTACAGCGGCACGCCGGAGCCGGACCGCTTCAAGGCCAACGACGCCGGCCAGGCGCTGCTGGTGGAGCTGCCCGGTCCGGGCGCGCCGCCCACCGTCACCCCGGTCGCGACCGGCCGCTATCGCTGGCTGTCGCTGGAGCCGCAGCTTCAGGTCGCTAGCGACATCGACCAGGTACTGGCGCGTCTGGCCGAGTTCGGCCCCGCCGATGTGGTCCGGCTGGCACTGTCCGGCCGGATCGACCTGGCCGGCTACCGGCGTCTGCAGGCCGCCATCGTGCGCACCCAAGGCCGCACCCGCAGCCTGCAAGCCGATTACGCCGCCTTGCGTCTGGAGCCTACCGACGAGGACATCGCGTCATTGCGCGCCGACGGTTACCTGGGAGAGGTCGTCGCCGTGCTCAGGGAGCGGCAGCGGGCCGGCGCGGATGACGCCGAAACAGCCCGCGATGCCCTGGCCATGCTGGCCGACATCCTGCATGAGCTGCGCCTCGGGAGTACGTCGTGAAGCTCACCCGTATCCGCGTCGAGCAGTTCAGGCAGTTTCGCCAGCCCATCGAAATCACCGGCCTCGACCCTGGCCTGAACCTGTTCACCGGCGCCAACGAAGCCGGCAAGAGCACCATCGTCGCCGCCATCCGGGCGGCGTTCTTCGAGCGCCACCGCTCCGGCAGCGTCGACCATCTGCGCCCGTGGGGCGACGCCTCCGCCTCGCCCGGCGTCGAGCTGGATTTCACCATCGCCGGCCATGACTACCGTCTGGTGAAGCGCTTCCTCGGCAGGAAGCGCTGTGAACTGCAAGTCGGGTCGCGGCGCATGGATGCCGCCGAGGCCGAGGACCATCTGGCCGATTTGCTCGGCTTCCAGCATGCCGGCAAAGGTGCCAGCAAGGCCGAGCATTGGGGGATTCCCGGGCTGTTGTGGATCCAGCAGGGTGGCGCGCAGGACATCCGCGAACCGGTCGGCCACGCCACCGACCACCTGCGCACCGCCCTCGATGCCACGCTGGGCGAAGTGGCCAGCAGCAGCGGCGATGAAGTACTGGCCAAGGTGGAGTCGCTGCGCAACGAGCTGCTCACCGCGGCTACCGGCAAACCACGCGGACCCTACCAGCAAGCGCTCGAACAGGCGGCCGCCCTGGAAGCCGCCGTCCAGGCGCTGGACGAGGACATCGCCGCTTACCGCGACAAGGTGGATCGGCTGGCCACGCTGCGTAGCGACCATGCCGCCGACGAGGCGGAGCAGCCCTGGACGGTCATTCGCCGAGATGAACAGGCCGCCGCGCGGCAGTTGGATGCGGTCAGCGCCATCGAAGTCGCGCTGCAAGCGGACCGGCAGCGCGCCGAACAATTGGCGGTGCAGATCCAGTTGCTGCGCGACCGGCTGGAGGCATTTGCCGGCGAGGAGGCGGCGGTCGACGCCCGCCGCGCGGCCGTGGAGCGCGCCCGACAAGCCAGCCAAGCCGAGGACGCGCTGGTGGAACGATGGCAGCTCAAGGCACGGGAGGCGTCGCAGCGACATGCCGCCGCGCGTGAGGCGCTGCGCCTGGCGCGCGAGGAAGCCACGCGGCGCGACCTGCTGCGCCAGCAGGACGAGCTGCGGCGCAAGCTGGAGCGCACCACGGACGTGCTCGCCAAGGCCGAGGCGCAACAGACCATGCTCCTCGACCTGCAGCGACGACTGGCCGAAACCCGGGTCGACGCCAAGGATCTGGACGCCCTCAGACAACGGCACGGCCGCATAAGCGAACTGCGCATCCGGCGCGACGCCATCGCCACCCGGCTACGCTTCGACCTGGTCGAGGGCGCGGGCATCGACATCGGTATGGAAGCCGTCACCGGTCGTGGCGACCGCCTGCTGACCGAAGCCACCAGCGTCACCCTGCCCGGCCTGGGCCGACTGGACATCACCCCCGGCGGCGCCGACCTGGCCGAACTCGGGCGCGAGGAACGGGCTCTGGTCGATGCGCACGACGCCCTGCTGCAACGGCTGGGCCTGGCCAGCCTGGAAGCGGCCGAGTCCCGTCTGCAAAGCCACACCCGGTTCCAGGCCGAAGCCCGGACCGCCGCCGCCACCCTCGCGGCCCTCGCCCCGGAAGGCATCGACGCCTTGCGTGGTGAGCAGGCCGCTATCGTCGCCAGCCTGGGCGAAACCGAACAGGCGCTGGCCCGCCTGCCTGCCGCCACGGGCGTTAGCAACCATCCGCCTGCGCTCGCCCAAGCCGAGGCCGCCGAGGAATCCGCGCGGCAGTCGCTCGAACAGATCAACCGACGGCTCGACCAGGCGCGGCAGGCCGCCGGCAATGCCCGCATCGTCAGCGAAGCCGCGGTCCGCGAACTGGCCGCCGCCCAGGCGGTACTGAACGTCCCGGAACGGGCCGTCCGCCTGTCCGCCGTCAACCAGGCGCTGATGGATGCCCGTGCCGAACAGGCTGGCCTTACCGCGCGCATCGAGACGCTGGCCCGTCAACTCGCGGAAGCCCGCCCCGACATCCTCCGGCAGGATGTCGAGCGTTTGCGCAAGAGTGCCGAGCAACTGGAAAAGCAGCATGCCGAACGCCGCGACCTGCTGATGAGACTGGATGTGGAATTACAGACCGCCGGTGCCCTCGGACTGGAGGAACGGCGCGCGGAACTGGTGCGCGATCTGGAACAGGCTCGTCGCCGCAGTGGCGAACTGCAACGCCGTGCCCAGGCCCTGGACTACCTGCTCAACCTGCTGCGTGACAAACGCGCCATCCTTACCCGCAAACTCCAGGCCCCCCTGCAAAAGCACCTCAACCGCTACCTGCAACTGCTGTTCCCACATGCCAGCCTGGAGATCGATGAAAACCTCAGCCCCGGTCCCCTCACCCGCCCGGGCGGCAACGGCCCGGAGACCGGCATGTTCGAAGAACTGAGCTTCGGCGCCCGTGAACAAATGGGCGTCATCAGCCGCCTGGCCTACGCCGACCTGCTCAAGGAAGCCGGCCGCCCCACCCTCGTCATCCTCGACGACGCTTTGGTCCACAGCGACGAGACCCGCCTGGCCCAGATGAAACGCCTGCTGTTCGACGCCGCCACGCGGCACCAGATCCTGTTGTTCACCTGTCATCCGGCGAACTGGCGGGACTTGGGTGTGGGTGCGAGGTCGTTGGAAGCCCTGCGCGCCACAACGGTCGCCGGTTAATCATGGCGAGCCAGACCATGATGAAAGCCATACAGTTGTTCCGCCGAAAATTCCAACGCGGCAACGTCATCGTTGAAATGCTCATCTGGCGCTTGCCTCACGCGACTGCGGATCGGCTCCACGGCATCAAGCACCGGTTCTACTGCGGCCGGGGTGATGAGTGCCTGGTCCGCGACGACAACGAAGTCGGCAAAGGCGACCACCGCCACTACGGCGAACGTAAGCGTCCATCCCCCCCACCTCGACAACGAGGACGGACTCAGGCAGGGGACGT
>CAYTRH010000169.1:0-5926 GCA_964440155.1 uncultured Thiobacillus sp.
CCTCGCGCACCGGCTGGATGATGCGGCGCAACGCGTAGGCACCGGCCGCGGTGGCCAGGACCAGGGTCAGTACCAGCACCAGCACCAGCACCGCCAGCCCCTGCAGCGCCGGCATGATGGCGACACGCCAGTCGCGTTCCACCACCACGCGCAACGGCCGCTGACCCAGCCAGATCACCTGCTCGGCCAGATACGCGCGACGCCCGTCGAGGCCGCTGCGCACACCGCTGGCAGCCCCCGCCAGCGCCGTACCGCGCAGCACCACCGCCGGGTTGCGGTGGGCCACCACCGCGCCGGCCTCATCCAGTACGTACACTTCGACGCCCGGTTCCAGGGTCAGCCGCGCGATCGACGACCACAGCGGACGCAGGCGCATGTCGGCAACCAGCACGCCATCGACCCGGCCGCTGGCAACGTCGCGCGTGGGCATGGCCAGTTGGATACCCGGCGCGCCGTCTTCGTCGGCGAAGCGGATGCGCCCGTAGCGCACATTGCCATGCGCCAGCGCCGCGCGCGCCAAGTCTCCCGGTGCCTGCCGATCGCTGCCAACCACGCGCACCAGGGAGGCGCGCGCCAACGGGCGCCCCGCGTCATCCCACCAGGCCACCTCGGTCAGGCTGTCCTCACGCATCAACAAGGCCATCAACACGGCCTCGCGCGCCGCGCCGTCCAGTGTGCCGGCATCGACGTGCTCCAGCATGCGTTGCAATGCGCGTTCGCCGGCCAGTAACGTATCGCCCAGTTCACGCGCCACGCGCAGCGCGATCTCGCGCACATGCGCATGCTCGGCGGCGCCGAGATGGTGGAAGAACAGCACGGCGTTGCCGGCCATCAACGCCAGCAACGGCAGCACGGCCAGCGCCAGGAATGCCAGGCGCAGTCGGTACCTCAGGCTGTGCGTCGTGTCGTTCGCCATCATGCCGTTGCCGATGCTGCGCCATCCTCACGGATCAACACGTGCGCCAGCCGCAGTATGGGGCGCGGCACATGCAGACCGATCGCGCGCGCGGCGCGCAGATTGATGGCGAGGTAGTCGCGGGCCTGCAGTACCGGCAGGTCGCCGGCCGGCACGCCGCCCAGGATCTGTGCGGCCAGTCCGGCCGCCTGCTGGCCGATCTCGTAATGCACGAAGCCGTAACTCAGCAACGCACCGCGCTCGACTTGGCGCAAACCGGGCACGCACAGCGGCTGACGCCACGCGCGTGCGCGCTCGACCAAGGCGTCGATGCGCGCTTCCATGGTGGAATCACGCAACACCAGCACCGCGTCAGTGCGTGGCGCGGCGGCCGGTGTCGCCGGCGGCAGCGTGTCGAAGTCCGCGACCGCGGTTGGCAACAGCGTGACGCCCAGCGCGTCGGCCGCCATGCCCATCTGCCGCAGGCTTTCCCGGGCACTGGCATCCGCCGCGGTATAGGGCATCCACACCCGCCGGACTGCCGGCGCGACACGCAACAGCCATTGCAACCGCAGCGCATCACCGGGCGGCAGGCGGATGCCGGTGACGTTGCCCCCGGGCGCACGCAGACTGGCGACGATGCCGGCGCGCAACGGGTCATTGACCGGTGCGAAGATCACCGGCACGCGCCGATCCAGTCCGGCACGCAGCACGGCCTGGGTCGCAGGTGTACTGGACACCAGGATGAGGTCGGCGTCGCGCGCAGCCTCGCCGGTCACATAGGCATCGAGCAGGTCGATGCGGCCGGCCGGACCGGGTACCCGATAGACGATCTCGGCACCCTCGCGGTAGCCCAGCCGCGCCATGCCGGCCTTGAAGCCGGCCAGGGTGGCGTCGTCCACATCGGTCAGGCTGAACACGGCAACGCGCACCGGCCGCGGCGGCGACGGCCGGCGCCAACGCCAGCCGATGGCAGCCAGCGGCAGGCCGGCCAGCACCACCAGCCAGGCGCGTCTGGAAGCAGACCAGCGGCTGTTCACCATGTTCTCGCAATCCGGCCAGACTTCCGCCTCCGGCTGAGCAGCGGCAGAACGGATGCCCGCATCCGGGGGGTGGTTATCGTCGGCATAGTAACAATATCCCAGTCGGGCAGGCCGTTAGAGATGGAATACGGCGGTCGGTTGCAGCGTCCTACCGGAGTGGCTCCCGGCCACAGCAACCAAACCCAACTGGAGAAGACATCATGCAACGCCTCACCCTGTCCGCCACCGTGTTTTGTAGTGTACTGTTTGCCGCCGCCGCAGCCCATGCCGCCGCGCCGCAGCCGGTGTCGGCCGCAGCCGCCTACCAGGAGCGTGTGGTCTACCACATCAATGATGCCGCGCTCGCGCGCATCGCCATGCGCAACATCGACAACCACCTGAGCGCGTCGCCGGAGGCACGCATCGTCGTGGTCACCCACGGCAAGGGCATCGATTTCCTGCTCAACGACGCCAAGGACGAGCGCGGCGCCTACGCACCCCAGGTCGCCGCGCTGCGTGAGAAGGGCGTGGACTTCCGCGTCTGCCGCAACACCCTGAGGGGGCGCAACCTGGCCGACGACGCGGTGATCATGGAAGCCAACGTGGTGCCTTCCGGAGTGGCGGAAATCGGCCGCCTGCAGGCGCGCGAGGGCTATGTCTATCTCAAACCGTGAGGCTGATCAGATCTTGAACAGGTCGGCCAGCCGGCGTAGTTGATCGGCCATGTCGGCGACTTCGCCGGCCACGCGCGATGCCTGTTCGCTGGCCGCCGAACCTTGCTCGGTCATCTGCGCCACCCGTTCGACGTTCTGCGCGATTTCGCGCGCGGCGATGCCTTGTTCCTTCAACGCCGCATGGATGTCCGCCACCGAGCGCACCACCTGGTCGGAGGTGGCACGGATGTTGGCCACGGAGTCACCCGCCCGATGCGCCATGTCCACGCCGTCGGCGACCTGGCGCACGCCGTTCTCCATGGCCTCCACGGCACGCCGCGAGCCGTCTTGGACCTTGGCGATGGTGGCGCTGATCTCCTGGGTCGAAGCCGCGGTGCGCTCGGCCAGCTTGCGCACCTCGTCAGCCACTACGGCGAAGCCGCGTCCCATTTCGCCGGCGCGCGCCGCCTCGATGGCGGCGTTGAGCGCGAGCAGATTGGTCTGGTCGGCGATGTCCTTGATGACCTGCACGATGCCGGAAATCTGTTCCGAATAACCCTCCAGCTCACGAATGCTGGCCGCCGTGGCGTTGACTGCATCGGCGATGCGGCCGATCTCGTCGGCGGTACGGTGGATCACCTCGCCACCCTCGCGCGACGCCTCGCCGGATGCCAGCGCGACGCGATTGGCCTCGTCGGCGTGATCGCCCACCTGGTCGATCGACACCGACAGCTGCTCGACCGACGCCGCCATGCCCGAGGCCGCCTCCGACTGGTTGACCGAAGCGCGCGCCGCGCGCTGACTGGATTCCGCCAGGTGGCGCGAAGCCACGTCCAGCCTGCGGGTGTTCTGCTTGATCAGCGCGGCACCTTCCTGCAGGTTGTTGCGCATGATCGCGAACTAATCGAGCAACTGGCCGATTTCGTCGCGACCGCCCGATGGTACCGGGCGCGACAGATCGAACGCGGCAATGTCGCGCGCCGATGCCACGGCCGCAGCCAAGGGTCGCTGGAAGGTGTGGATCACATACCAGGCCGCCGGTGGCCATACCAGCAGGGTCAGCAGCGCCAGGGCCCACAAACCATCCCGATACGGCGCCAGGTCTGCCGCGGTCTGCGCCGGCACGTGCGCGCCGGCGGCATCGAGCGCTGCCAGGCCGAGCGCCGAGGCCAACAGGATGGCGATCATGGAAGCACCGGTCGACAGCCACAGCTTGTGCCCCAGGCCGAGGTCGCGCAGGCAGGTCAGTGCCCGCGCCAGGCCACGCGGCGCCACGCGTCCGCCGTCCAGCCGGATGTTCGGGTCGCTGCGCATGCGCCGATACAGCGCTTCCGCCGCGTCGATCTCGGCACGCGTCGGACACACCCGCACCGACATGAAGCCGCCGTCCGGTGTCGGCGTGGCCGTGGCCTTGACCCAGTAGTGATCACCATCCTTGCGCCGGTTTTTGACCAGGCCGGTCCACGGCCGGCCGGCCTGCAAGGTCGCCCACAGATCGCGGAATGCCTCGGCCGGCATGTCCGGATGGCGCACGATGTTGTGCGGCTGGCCGATGACCTCCTCGCGGGTGAAGCCGGCATGCGCGATGAAATCGTCATTGACGAAAGTGATACGCCCATCCGCATCGGTGCGGCTGACGATGGCGGCATCGGCGGGTATCGCATATTCCCTTTGGGTCACCGGCTGGTTGTTGCGCATGTTCGCTCCTGAGCTCGATTTCGCGACTGGCGCGCACCGTATCCGCCGCGATGCAGGCGCGCATTATTAGAATCCACGTATCGACAAAAACCCGCAAAAACTTGAGCGCCGTCAACTTTCGCGCCATCACAACATGCAAATCCTGTTCGCCACTTCCGAAGCCCTGCCACTCATCAAGACCGGCGGTCTCGCCGACGTCTCCGGCGCCCTGCCCGCCGCGCTGCGCGCCATCGGCGTCGATTGCCGTCTGCTCCTGCCTGGGTACCCGGCGGTACTGGGCAAACTCAGCTACACCCGCGCCGTGGCTCACTTCGACGATCTGCCGGGCGGCGTCACCGCCCGCCTGCTGAAGAGCGTGCAGCCCGGTGTCGGCGTGCCGTTGTACGTCGTGGACGCACCGGCGTTGTACGCACGTCCGGGTGGCCCCTATCAGGACGCCAACGGCCTCGATCACGCCGACAACGCGCTGCGCTTCGCGGTGTTCTCGCAGGTGGCCGCCCGCCTCGCGTCGCTCGGTTCGCCGCTGGCCTGGCATCCGGACATCTTGCACTGCAATGACTGGCAGACCGGTCTGGCCCCGGCCTATCTGCGTCTGTCCGGCGATCTGCGCCCGACCGTGATGACCGTGCACAACCTGGCCTACCAGGGGATTTTTCCGCCGCACTCCCTGCCCATGCTGCACCTGCCGGCACACGCCTTCTCCATCGCCGGCCTGGAGTACTACGGCAACCTGTCCTTCCTGAAGGCCGGCCTGTACTACGCCGACCGCGTCACCACCGTGTCGCCCAGTTATGCCGAGGAGATCCGCAGCGAGCCGCTGGGCATGGGCATGCAGGGACTGCTGGCCGGCAAGGGCGAGCACCTGGTCGGCATCCTCAACGGTATCGACACCGATGCCTGGAACCCGGCCACGGATCCGTTCATCGCCTGCACCTACACCGCCGGGACGCTGACCGACAAGGCCCACTGCAAGCGGGCTTTACGCCAGGAACTCGGCTTGATCGAGGAGGATGACGCGCCGCTGTTCGGCATGATCGCGCGCATGACACCGCAGAAGGGCATGGACCTGGTGCTGTCGATCGCGGACGAACTGGTCGGACGCGGCAGCCAGTTGGCCATGTTGGGAACCGGCGACAAGGACATCGAGGCGGCGGTGCGCGCACTGGCGCAACGTCACGCCGGTCGGGTCGCCGCCTTCGTCGGTTACGACGAGGGGCTGTCACACCGTATCGAGGCCGGCGCCGACGTGTTCCTGATGCCGTCGCGCTTCGAGCCCTGCGGCCTGAACCAGATGTACAGCCTGCGTTACGGCACCGTGCCGGTGGTGCATGCCACCGGCGGCCTGCGCGACACGGTGGAGGACGGCGTCACCGGCTTCGTGTTCGCACCGGCCGAAGTCGATGCGTTGCGCGATGCCCTGGAGCGCGTGTTCGAGCTGTGGCGACGGCCGGCGCAATGGCAGGCCATGATGCGCGCCGGCATGCAGCAGGATTTCAGTTGGCGCCGCAGCGCCGCGGCCTACGCTGCGCTGTATCAGAGCCTGCTCGGCGCCTAGCGGGACGGCCGGTTCGGGGTCAATCCTCCGGGCGCGCCACCGGCCGGACCCGGGCTGCGCACTCGCGGGCGCGGGCGCGCGCCTCGGCGACATCCGCACCCTC
>CAYTRH010000170.1:0-5874 GCA_964440155.1 uncultured Thiobacillus sp.
GGCTCGCCCGCCGCGCGCTGCCGTGGACCCGCGAGCGGGCGGCCGATGGCCGCGAGGATCGCGCGCTCGCTGGTCAGCCCGCCGAGTGCCGCATCGATGCCCATGACGGTTGGAAAGCGGTGCCCGTTGCCGAGCAGAGCGCGCAGATACTCGACATGCTCGGGAACGACGGCCGGCGGCGGTGTGGACAAGGGCGCGTGGTGCACGGCCATCAGCGCCACACGCAATTGCGTGGCCGGTGGCGGCACTGGCGGCGGCAGCGTCAGCAACGCGGGCACGTGCGGCAGCACCAGACGCATGTCGACGTCGGCGGCGGCCTGCATGGCGCTTGCATAACGCCCAAGCGCGGTCATGAATTGGGGCCGGCGCGCCGGGTCAACACGCATCCACGCCTGTTCGATCACCACCGCCACGCGCGGCGTCGCGGCATAGTGCGATTCGGCCGCAAGCCGGCCCAGCAGCACGCCGACATGGGCCGGATCGCCCAGCACCGCCAGTTGCCCGGCGAGGGCCGCCGCAGAGGTATGGTGCGGCCAGTACAGTTCGGCGACGCCACCGGCCAGCACAGCCATGCGCCGCAGCGCCTCGCCGTTGTCCCAGTAATGATCGTGTGCCAGGCGGTAACACGCCTGGATGATGCTCTCGAACCACGAGGCGGTCGTGACCGCCCGCGTCGACCGGCCGGCAGCCAGCCGCCGCGCCACGGCATCGCGACAGGCATGGGTGCCGGCGAGACGGTCCGCTGCCCAGCATTCCAGCACCGCGCGCATGCAGCCCAGCGGTTCGGTGCCGAACTCGACGTATTCCAGCTTGCTGCCAACCAGCGCCGGATCCGTTGGCACACTGAGGTCCAACTGGCTCGATCCGCCGACCTGAAAAGACGTCGCCGCCGGCGCGAAAGAAGCGTTGGCGCCGAACACCGGCGCCCCCGGACCGGCGATGCTGGCGACGAAGTCGCGCAGATTGGGGTTGGCGGCGA
Organism: uncultured Thiobacillus sp.; assembly: GCA_964440155.1. Taxonomy (GTDB): domain Bacteria; phylum Pseudomonadota; class Gammaproteobacteria; order Burkholderiales; family Thiobacillaceae; genus PFJX01. Next base: position 980 of record CAYTRH010000170.1, read on the forward strand.
TCGCCGCCTGTACGTCCGCCGCCGCCTCCTCCGGCGGCGCGCGCAACGCCGCATCGACACGGTGCGATCCGGTCAGACAGGCGTCGAGCACGATGCGCCGGCGCGTCGGGTCAGCACTCATCAGCCGTGTCAGTTCGGTCATCAGATCGGTGGTGGCGGCCCCTGCCGCGCCACGGGTGCCCAGAGACTCGGCATGTACACGGGCATCCGCCGTGCCCGCAAGCTGCAACACCGTGGCGTTGCCGTGTCCAGCCACCATGGCCTGTTCGATGCGACCGGCGACGCCGTAACGCGCGGCCACCGGCGCCAGGCTGGCACGGTAATCGCCCACGCTCGCCAGACCCTCGACCACGATGGTGAGGATGGCGGTGTCCGCCACCAGCCGTTCCAGCCCGGCATTGCGGTGAAACGCGCCGTTGTGGTCGATGGCCGGGTACAGCACCACGGTGAGCGGCCGGCGGGTCAACACATGCCGTTGCGCCGCCAGCGGAAACGCCTCGTTCAGCCGCAGGCCATCCAGCGTGGCCTTGGTGAAATGATGGTAGGTGCGGACATGGCGCACCGCGCCGAGATAACTGGCCGGCATCGCGCCCTCAGCGCGCAGCGCCAGGAAGGAATCGACTTCCTTGCCGTTGCCGGCGGACAGTACGGGCGTGCAGGCGCGCAGGTAGGCAATGAAGTTGGGCAGTTCCGGCGTGGCCGGTTCGGTCAGTTTCTCGAACGGCGAGGGAGTGCCCACCGGGTCCGGCGCGCGCATCACCAGGGACAGGTTGGCGGCCGGCCAGGCGGCTTCCAGATTGCCGAGTGCCCGCCCCCAGCGCACCGCCTTGGCCGCGTCGTCGGTGCGTCGTAGCCAGGCGGTGGCGCCACTGGTCACGCCGTCGCGGTACTTGTCGAGCTGCGCATACACACCCGGCACCCCCTGCGCGAGGATGGCACCCACCTGCAGGCTGCCGCAGGACTCTTCGATCTTCGGCCCCTCGGCGTAGTCCTGCAGCGAACGGAACTGTGCCAGGGCTCCGGCGTCGGCCTGCAGATCCGGGCTGGTCGCCCAGTCCAACTGGATGCGCGTCAGATTGACGAAATCCGCCAGCGTCATGGCGCGGATCGACGCGGGCGTCTCGGCCGTACGCGCCGGTGTGCGCTCCACCGCCGGCCAACGGCCGATGACGATGTCGCCGTCACCCTGCTGCTGCGCGACGTGCGCCAGCTCGTGCGCGATCAGCTCCCGCCCTGCCGGCGTGTGCGGCTGGTACTCGCCCTCGCCGAACACGATGTGCTCGCCCAGCGTGAACGCGCGTGCCCGCAACCGCGCCGCCTCGTGCGCAGCGCGCGGGCCGGTGTGCAGACGCACACGGGTCAGGTCGACGCGCATGCGCTGTTCGAAGTAACCGCGCGTGGCCGCGTCCAGCGCCCGCCCGCTGCCGAGCCGGGCGACCAGGTTGGGATCGGCCGTGCGCGCTGCCCGGCCCTGCGCATCACCGGACGCCTTGGGCATGACCGACTGGTTGGGCGCGCTGGTCGACGTCGCCGTATCCACCGAATACAGCGGCTCGTCCGCCGCCATGCACATGCCGCCCTCGCCCTCCCCTGCGGCGCCCTCGGCCGCGACGTGGCGTATCGTGGGCGGCGCCGAGTCGCCGCTGAGCACGCCGGTGAGCGTCTCGGCGTCGAGCTTGGGCGGATTGATACGGATGGCATCGGCCAGATTGTCCGGCCTGAAACGGTTGGTCCGCGAGCTGTACGACAATGCGCCGGTGGCATCGATGCCCAGCGGCAGCTTGTAGGCGGCCTCAGCCAGCGTCCAGTCCTTGCGCCACAGGGTCACGGTGCTGCATACCAGGTTGAGTTCCGCGGCCACCTCACCGATCAACGCGAAGCGGACTTCCGGCGTGGCGTGCAGATTCAGCGTGCCTCCGATCTCCAGTCCTTCCGCCCGGCTGTAGCTGAAGGTCGGGCGGGCGGAAATGAACGGCTGGCCCGCCGGCAGTCCGGCCGTGGCGGTGACACCGATGCTGCCGCGCAATTGCGCCACCGCCGCCGCCAGGATCACGTTGACCCGCGCGGACAGGGACAGGCCGGCATTGCCATGGACCACGAAGTTGCCGCTGCCGGTGACGCGGATCGTCTCGGGATCGACCCGCGCGGGATCGAATTCATCGATACCGATGGTGATGCCGGTCAAGCGGCCGGGACCGATGTAGGCGAACAGCGAACCCGAGCCGGTCGCGGAAAAGTTCACGCCCACCGCCACCCGGCCGACACTGAAGCCCAGACCGGGTAGCGGCACCATGGGCGTGTCGATCTCGATGCTGAGCAGTCGGCTCTTGTCGTCGTCCGACGGGTGGCGGCCGAACACCTCGAAGTCGCCGGGCCGCAGTTCGCCGCCGACGCGCAGTGAGCCGTCGGGCAGCAGGCGCAGCTTCAATTTCCCGGCGAGGCGGTTCTCGATCAGCACCATGTCGACCTCGGCCGCGCCGAATACCGAGAAGCGGTTGCCGCTGCCGGACTGCGCGCGCCCTCCCTGGAGGTCCACCGCCGCGTTGGTCACGCCGGCGGTGACCCGGCCGGTCAACGGGCCCTTGCGGATGTCGAACTCCGCTTGCATCAGCACCAGGCCGTCGTCGTAGCTGAACTCCAGTTGGGCACCACTGAGTCCCGGCAGCGCCGGCGTGACCCGGCCGCCGGCGGCGACCTTCCATCCTTCGCCGACCTGCGCCACGGTCACGTCGATGTCGGCCGAGCGGACGCCCGGCACGCGCTCGTCGAGCGTCGCACGCCCGGCGATCTTCAGCGCGTCCTCGGCGTAGCGCACCTCCAGCGTCGCCTGCTTGAGCCCGGGAACGTCGGGCACGACGCCGCCGGTGGCGGTGAACACCGAATCCGCGTAGCGCGCCTCGATGCGCGCGGACTTGATGCCTTTGATCCGACCCGGCTGCGTGATCGCCAGCACGCCACTACCGCCGAAGCCGCCCTGGCTGCGATACCACAGCCGCATGTCGGCCTGGTCGAACAACCGCGTATCGGCACGCAGGCCGCCCTCCAGCGAGAACCGGCCGGCGGCGTCCAGACGCGCGTCGAGATAGCCGGTACCGAAGCGTTGGATGGTGAACTCGGCGCCGCCGCCGAAGCTGAAGGTCTCGCCGTCGTAACCCAGGTCGATGGACGCGGAATCGATGCGCACGCCGGGAATCCTCAGCCGCTCCGCCATCGCGGCGGCGTCGATCGAATAGCTCAGACCGACGCGTCCGGCGCAGATGTCCACCGGTATGGCCAGGCCGGACAGAGCCGGATGCCCCGGATGCAGCATGGCCCGCCCGTTGATGGCGTTGCCGAAGGTGATGTCAGCCAAGTCCAGCGGGCTCATGGGCTTGAACTCCACCCGCGCCGGCATGCCGTCCCCGGCATGGCTGCCCAACCGGCCGGCATAGCGGCCCGGCTGGCCCACCTGCGAGATGGCGACACTGACCGGGTCGGCCGGGATGGCGACCGACGGGCCGAAGTCCAGCCGGCCCTCCAGCCGGCCGATGTTGGCGCCGGCGGCGGCGTCGTTATAACCGGGATTCAGCACCAGGCGGGCGATCCGGAATCCGGCGATGCCACCGCGCTGCGCCTCGGCCACCGCAATTTCGGTCTGCCCTTCGGCGTGCGGGAAGCGCGCGATCAGCAGGTTGCCGGTGGGCGACAGCAGCGCGAAGTTGCGCGCGTCGCCGGTGAGGTCGCCGCCGCCGCCCAGCATGGGCAGGACATGCGCCAGCTCGTTGATCTGGTTGAGGCTCCAGAACGACGAGCCGCCTTCCTTGCGGTTGGATTCGCGGGCACGCCCCTCGACCTTGGTGAACACCACGGTACGCGCTTCCATGACGGCGGCGGCGCTCGGTGCATGACCCAGCCCGGTCAGCGCCGCATTACCCGGATCGTCGCGGATCTCGGCGCTGATCACGCGCTTGATGGCGTGCGCGAACGAACTGCCCACGCTACCGTTGTGCGCCTGGTCGAGCAGTTCCATGTTCTCGATGGCGTCCGCGCCGCCGAGCTGGAACTCCACCATGTGATCGACCTGGTATTGCACGTCCTCGCCCTTGGCGTTCCAGGTTGGAATTTGCAGCAGGCGTAACAGTTCGGCCTCGCTGGCGGCGGGAACCACCTTGGCAGCGGCCCCGCCGGCGCGTTCCAGGTGCAGGTTCCAGCCGGCGGCGGCACCTGGGCGGCGCTCGGCCGGGATGCGTCCCAGTTCCGGCCGGGCCGCGCTCAGCCAGATCGCGACCTGCCGGGTGCCACGGGTGGCGGCGTCATAGGCGCCCTTGCGGCGCAACTGGCCTTTGTTGGCCAGCTCCGCGTAGGCGCCGCTGTGACGTGCCTTGATCGGCGGAATCTGCAACGCGTTCTTCTCGATCCTGAACTCGTCGGCACCACCCGCGGCATCGCGCATGATCTGCCGCGGCGTCACTTCGTCCCGTTGCTGCAACACGTGTGCCAGTTCATGCGCGATCAGGCGTCGTCCGGCCGCGCTGTCCGGGCGATACTGGCCGGCGGCGAAGGCGATGTGGTTGCCGAACGTGAACGCGCGCGCGCCCAGCCGGCGCGCCGCCTCGTCCGCGGCCGCATCGACGTGGATGCGCACGTGCGCCAGATCGCAGCCCAGACGCGGCTCGAAATAGGCGCGCAGGTCGGCATCGAGCGGCTCGCCGACACCCAGGCGGGCACTCAGCGCGGCGGCGTCCAGCATGTCCTGGTGAGGTTGGGCTTCCGGCGCCGCCTCGCGCTGTATCGGAGTCTCCTCCGCCTGCTCCGGCCCAGCCGTGGCGGGTCGAACCGGGGCGCCATGCACCGTGTCCGCAGGCGGCCTGCCTTGCTGCGCGGGCGCCGGCGCGCGCTTGACGGCGCCGGGCAAT
>CAYTRH010000171.1:0-5800 GCA_964440155.1 uncultured Thiobacillus sp.
ACCGTCGCTGCTGGATTGCCGCGGCGGCTGTGCCGCCTCGCAATGACGGCGGTGGGACGCGTGAGGCCGGGCGCGGCACGCGGGCGCGCTGGCAGGGGCTCGTCATCGCGAGCGCAGCGTGGCGATCCAGGCGGTTTGCGCGGGCAATACCGTCGCCGCTGGATTGCCGCGGCGGCTGTGCCGCCTCGCAATGACGGTGCGGGGACGGGCGTGACGGTCGCGGCTGCGTGGCCGCAGGCTTGCACACCTGACCGTGGCGTTTCGCCGCGATACCGTCACGCCGCGCGCCGGCGCCGGGCGTAATCGGCGTAGTCCGGTGCCGGCATCGGCCGCGCATGGTAGTAGCCCTGTACGCAGTCGCAGCCATGCGCGCGCAGGAACTCGAGCTGTCCGTCGTTCTCCACGCCTTCGGCCACGACGTTGAGCCCGAGGTTGTGCGACAGTGCGATCACCGCCTGGGTGATCTCGCGGTCACTGTTGTCGGACAGGATGTCGCGCACGAACGAGCGGTCGATCTTCAGCTTGTCGATCGGGAAGGTTTTCAGATAGGCCAGCGACGAGTAGCCGGTGCCGAAGTCGTCGATGGCGATGCCGACGCCCATGGCCTTCAGTTCGCCGAGGATGCGCGCCGCCAGTTCGGGCTGCTGCATCAGCGCGCTTTCGGTCACTTCCAGTTCCAGTTCGGGCGCGTCCATGCCGCTGTCGCGCAGGATGGCGCGGATGCGGCCGGCCAGCCCCGGCTGGCGGAACTGGCGCGGCGAGACGTTGATGGACAGGCGCTGCGGCGCGATGCCTTGCGCACGCCAGGCGACGTAGTCCAGGCAGGCACGGCGCATCACCCACTCGCCGATCTCGACGATGAACCCGGTCTCCTCGGCGATGGGGATGAAACGATCCGGCGCAACCAGGGCATCACCCGTCCGCCGCCAGCGGATCAGTGCCTCGGCGCCGACCACCAGGTCGTTGCGCAGATCGACGATGGGCTGATAGTGCAGCACGAATTCCCCTCGTTCCAGCGCGTGACGCAGCGTGTTCTCCAGGTCCAGGCGCTCGCGCACGTGCTCGTTCATGAACGGGGCGAAAAACTGGTAGGTATCCCGCCCCGCCGCCTTGGCCTGATACATGGCGGTGTCGGCATTGCGCATCAGCGTCTCGGCGTCCTCGCCATCATCCGGATGCAGCGCGATGCCCAGACTGGCAGAGGCGTGCAACTCCCGCCCGTCGATGTCGATCGGCGGCGCGAACGCTGCGTGGATCTTGTCGACGATGGCCACCGCGTCGGCACGCTGATGCAGGTGTTCCAGCACGATGACGAACTCGTCGCCGCCCACGCGCGCGACGGTATCGACCTCGCGCACGCACGCCTTCAGACGACGCGCGATCTCGGCCAGCAGACGGTCGCCGACGGCGTGGCCGAGCGAGTCGTTGACGTACTTGAAGTGGTCCAGGTCCAGGAACAGCACGGCCAGCGTGCCGCGACCGCGACGCGCATTGGCCAAGGCGCAACGCAGCCGGTCATGCAGCAGCAGCCGGTTGGGCAGGCCGGTCAGCGGATCGTGATATGCCAGCGCGCGGATGCGTTCCTCGGCAAGCTTGCTGACCGTCAGATCGTTGAATGCAGCGATGAAGTGGGTGATCTGCTGCTCGGGCCCGGTGCGCAGCGCGGTGATGCTGAGCCATTTGGGGTAATGCGTGCCGTCCTTGCGCCGGTCCCAGATCTCGCCCTGCCACGCGCCCTGATCCAGCAGGGTCTGCCACATGCCGCGATAGAATTCGGCATCGTGGCGTCCCGATTTCAGCAGGGCCGGCGTCCGCCCCAGCACCTCGCCCGCGGGGAACCCGGTGAGGCGCTCGAAGCCGGGATTGACCGCGATGATCCGGCTGGCACGATCGGTGATCATGATGGCCGTGGGGCAGTGACGGAACGCGGCATCCAGCAGCAGCAGACGGTCGATATCGCCGTGCGTGCCGCCGGCGCCGATCTGTGCCGGCGCGCGAACGGACGGCTCGCCCGTGCCGCCACCGCCCTGATGCTCATCCGTCATACCGCATTCCCCGGTCTCCGGCCCGCGCGGTCGTCGACATGGCATATCCCCTTCATCCATCGGCCACGACGGCCACACAATGCATACTCGTGGAAGGGCGGGGAGTCGGCCCTGGGTGTGATGCGCCGCGGGCTTTGGGCGGCGCGGCAAGCCCGCTCGCCCTCGGGCGGACGGGACACCGGCTCGAACGTGCGTTGGCACGCACGGCGAGGCGAGGTTACCTCAGCGGTCCTGTCTGCGGCAACGCCTCAGACCGCATCGCCGCCCACCATGACCACCAAGCGACGAAGGCTCGCTTCGCCCCTCCCCCGCAGGCGGTGGATGGCGTGGCAGACAAGCCGTTCATGGCGCAAGCGCTCGTTCACATCGACGACACAGCGGGCGCGCCATGAACGGTCAGCCATGACGCGGATCACGCAGCAACCGGTTGACGCCCTCGACCGCCGTGATCAGTTCGTCGGCCACTTCGCACACCTTGCGCCGCTGCGCGCGCGCACGCTGACGCAACCAGTCGAACGCCTCGGCCCGGTCCAGACCCTGACGCTGCATGATGATGCCGGCCGCCAGGCGCGTGCGCTGTTCGATCTCCAGCGCGCGTTCCAGACGTGCGGCGGTGTCGCGCAGGTGGCCGATCTCTCGGCCGCGCGCGATCGCCGCCTCGATGAACGGGATCAGTTGCGACAGATCCACCGGCTTGACCAAGTAACCCAAGGCGCCCGCCTGGGCGGCATCGCGCACATCGCCTTCTTCGCCGAACGCGGACAGGAACACGAACGGCGGGCGCCCTTCCGCACCCAGTGCGCGCGCCACATCGAGTCCGGACAGGCCCGGCATGCGCATGTCCAGCACGGCGATGTCATGCTCGTGCCGACGCGCCAGGTCCAATGCCTCCTCACCGCAACTGGCGATATCGACCCCATAGTTCTGCTTGCGCAGCCCCTCCGCCAGCAGGTTGAGAATGACGCGGTCATCGTCGACCAGCAGTACCGATTTCATGAGACGAGTGACTCCAATGGGCCCGGCGGACGCGGGCAGGATCCGCTGTGGCGCTGCACCGGGAGCAGTGAGCCGGGCAGCGACCACGGTCTTCAACCGTGGCAGGCGAGCCGCGGCCCCGATGGCGATAAGCATACCCGCAACACGGGAATTGCCCAAACGCCGGCAAGCCATGCCGCCGGGTACGCGCACCGCGGTGTTCAGGCCAGCACGCCTGCACCGGATGCGTCGGAAGGCGGCGGGTCGGTGCGCACTTCCAGCACCGGCCGGGCCAGTTCGAGCCGCGCGACCACCTCGCTGCCGCGTTGTGTCATGGTCAACGTCAGTCCGGCGGTGGACATCAGCGCACGCACCAGACCGAGCCCCGTGCCCAGGCCGATGCCCTGCCGATAGTCGAATGCTTCCGGCAGCCTGCCGGCGTTGACGATCTCGATCACCGCGCCGGCGCTGTCGATCGCCAGAGTCGCCACCGGCGACGCGTTGCCGTGCTTCACGGCATTGGTCAACAGTTCGTTGAGGATCAGTGCCAGCGCGACGGTCTCGCTATCCTTGATGCGCAGCCCGCCCGCCCCCTCGGGCACGCCCAGCACGCGGATGCTGGTGCCGGTGAGTTGTGTGATGCCGCCGGCCACGGCAGGCAGCAGCTCGCACAACAGGATACCGTCGCTGGACAGCCGGGCATGCAGACCGTGCACCACCGCCACCGACTGCACCTGCGCCACCGCCGCGTCGATCATCGTCCGCGCCTCGGGGTAGCGCCCGGCCTCACGGCGCAGCAGCGACACCACGGTCTGCAGGTTGTTCTTGATGCGGTGATGGACCTCGCGGATCAGCGTATCCCGCTGCGCCAGCGCCTGACGCCAACGCTCCTGCTCCCGATGCGTGGACTCGGTGACGTCTTCGACGATACCGGCGACCAGCATCTCTTCACCGTCGAACGGAACCGTGCGCGCGTGCAGCCAGCGCAGGCCGCGACGCGGATGCCAGATGCGGAAGCGCACGTCGACCGGCTCATGCGCACGCCCGGCGGCCAGGGCCGCATCCATGCGCGCGCGGTCGTCGTCATGCACCACGGCCTGCCACGCTAGCGGTTGTTCGAACAGCCGTTGCGCCGGCAGACCGAGGATGTCCTCGCAGCGCTGGCTGATGTAGTGGAACTGCAGCATGTCCCATCGTGCCACCCAGTAGAGCGCATCGATATGCGCAGCCAGCATGCTGAAATAACGGCTGGTCTGGTCGAGATCGCGCACCAGCGCCACCCGGTCGCTGGCGTCGCGGGTGATACCCTGCCAGCCCTCCCAGTCGCCAGCCTCGCCGTGCCGGGCAACGCAACTGGTTTCCAGATGGCGTTCGCCGCCGTGTGCCGCCAGCGGCTCCATGGTCACGGTCTCGGCCGCGCCACCCGCGCGCGTGCGCGCGAACAGACTGCGCCATGCCTCGCCATGAGCACCGGGCCAGACCGCCCAGGGTGTGCGCCCCACCAAGCGGTCGGCACCCAGGCCGAACACGGTTTCGGCATGCCGGTCGACGAAACTGAAACGGCCTTCGGCGTCGGTTTCCCACAGACAGTTGCGGGTCAGATCCAGGATGTTGCGGAAACGGGCTTCGCCGCGTCGCAGCGCCGCTTCCATGGCGCGGCGCTGCACCACCAGTGCCGACAACGTCAGGAACGACAGGCCGACGACGACGATGAAGCCATGAATGGGCAGTATCCATTCCTGCGCATGCTGCACGAACACCAGCGCATGCGCCCAAACCGGATTGCCGGCTAGCGCCGTGTAGACGCACGCGAGGCCCAGCGCGGTGACACGGATGTCGGCACGCAGCGCCAGCCACAACAGCGCGGGTACCAGCAGGTAGGGGCGGAACAGGGTCACGCCCAGCCCAAACCAGGCGGGTCGCGACAGCACGACGGCAATGCCGACCAGCACGGCCAACGCCAGGCCGGCTTCCAGCGCCTCGCGGCGGTGGATGCGGCACCGGCTGCCGAATGCGCACAGCATGGCGGTGCCGAACACCAGCACCGAAGCGACATGCGTCATCGACGCAGCCACCGCCCGCTGCATCCAATCCGCCTCCCACCAGCCATCCGCCACCAGCAACGCCCAGCCGGTCAACGGCGCGGCGGCCAGACCGGCCAGCACGCCGCCGTACAGGACCAGTTCGGCCAGATGGGCGGGACGCTCGAGCACGCCATCGAACCCCGCGTGGCGCAACAGCGCATGCCCCGCCAACGCCTGTACACCTACCCCGGCGACCAGGGCGAGCGACGCCGCAGCCGGCAGACCGGACAGCAGCGTCGCCACGGCGGTGCCGGCCAGCGCCGGCATCAGCACGCGCGTGCCCCATAGCAGCAACGCGCCCAGGGCGATGCCGGCCGGCGGCCAGTACAGCCCCGGCGCGATGGCATCGCCGACCAGGGCGAAGGCCAGCCAGCCGGATGCCAGGCAGCCGGCACCGACCGTCAGCCACAGGCGCACACCGGTCATGCGGCCGGCGGACGCTGCGCCGACTTGGGCCGGAAGGCGCGGATGACCTCCTCGCGCGTTTCCAGATAAGGGCCGCCGATCAGGTCGATGCAGTACGGCACGGCGGCGAACACGCCGTCCAGCGTCTCCTTGATCGCCTTGGGCTGGCCCGGCAGGTTGAGGATCAGACAGGTGCCGCGCGTGACCCCGACCTGGCGCGACAGGATGGCGGTGGGGACATACTTCAGGCTGACTGCGCGCATCGCTTCGCCGAAGCCAGGCAGCACCCGG
>CAYTRH010000172.1:0-5797 GCA_964440155.1 uncultured Thiobacillus sp.
TTCTGTCATGGCCTCAAACTCACCGGCGGGCTGGGCACGCCGCTGACCCCCGATCAACTGGCCGAGCGGCTCGGCTTGACGGTCGAGGAGGTCTCGGTCAAGCTTCTTTCGGCCGAACTGCGCGGCGAAGTCGCCCGATTGCCGGGCGGTCTTTATCAACGACTGCATTGAACGATGTTCGACATACTCCTCTACCTGTACGACACCTACCTGCTGACCGACCACTTTCCGCCACCGGAGCAGTTGTCGCGCAAGCTGTCCGCCGCCGGCTTCGAGGATGAAGAAATCGGCGAGGCGCTGGAGTGGTTGGCGGCGCTGGACGATCTCGCGGTCGAGGAGGACGGCGAGCGTCCGCCGACCACCCGGATCTACAGCGCGGAGGAAATGTCCCGCCTGGATGTCGAGGGGCGCGGCTTCCTCACCTGGCTCGAGGGCGCCGGTGTGCTGCCGGCGCGCGCGCGCGAGTGGGTCATCGAGCGTGCGCTGGCGCTGGACGAAGCCGAGATCGAGGCCGATCGCGTCAAATGGATCGCGCTGCTCGCGCTGTGGAAACTACGCGGTCCCGGAGACGTGCTGTGGCTGGAGGATCTGGTGCGCGGTGCCGAGGACGACTGGCAGCCGACGCTGCACTGACGTGCCCGGACGCGCAGCGTTACCGCGTTTCCCCACGGCGCCCCTGATGCCGGGCATGGCTCACACGATCACTTCCCCTGCATGAAACTGCTCATCGTCGAATCGCCGTCGAAGGCGAAGACGCTCAAGAAGTATCTGGGTGCGGATTACGAAATCCTCGCCAGCTACGGCCACGTGCGCGACCTCACGCCCAAGACCGGCTCGGTCGATCCGGCCGCCGGCTTCGCCATGAAGTACGAGGTGATCGAACGCAACGCGCGCCATGTCGAGGCCATCGCCAAGGCGGTGAAGAAGGCCGACGAAGTGCTGCTGGCGACCGACCCGGACCGCGAAGGCGAGGCCATCTCCTGGCATCTGGTGGAGATTCTCAAGACCCGCAAGCTGCTCGAACACAAACCGCCGCAGCGCGTGGTGTTCTACGAGATCACCGAACGTGCGGTGAAGGAGGCGGTGGCGCATCCGCGTCCGCTGGCCATGGAACTGGTCAATGCGCAGCAGGCACGGCGCGCGCTGGACTACCTGGTGGGTTTCAACCTGTCGCCGCTGCTGTGGAAGAAGATCAGCCCGGGCCTGTCCGCCGGACGCGTGCAGAGCCCGGCGCTGCGCCTGATCGTCGAGCGCGAGGAGGAGATCGAGCGCTTCCAGGCGCGCGAGTACTGGACCATCCATCTCGACAGCCATCAGGGCAAACAGAAGTATCAGGCACGCCTGACGCGCTACGACGATCGCAAGGTGGAGCAGTTCAGCTTCACCGGCCAGGCCGAGGCCGAGGCGGCCATGGCCGCGCTGCGTGCCGCCGGCGCCGCGTACGTGCTCAAGGTCGAACGCAAGCGCAAGCTGCGCTACCCGGCGCCGCCGTTCACCACCTCGACGCTGCAACAGGAGGCGGTGCGCAAGCTGGGCTTCTCCGCCGAGCGCGCGATGCGCGTGGCGCAACAGTTGTACGAGGGTGTGGCCATCGATGGCGGCGCGGTCGGCCTGATCACCTACATGCGCACCGACTCGGTCAACCTGGCGCGCGAGGCCATCGCCGACATCCGCGCCTACATCGGTCAGCGCTTCGACGCCCCTTATCTGCCGGCCAAGCCGGCGGTCTACGCCAGCAAGGCCAAGAACGCGCAGGAAGCGCACGAGGCCATCCGCCCCACCGCCATCGCGCGTACCCCGGAGGCGCTGCGCGCGCATCTGACCCACGACCAGTTCCGCCTGTACGAGATGATCTGGAAGCGCGCGCTGGCCTGCCAGATGGCACCGGCCGAGCTCGACACCGTGGCCGCCGACATCGCCGTGGGCTCGCCTGCGCACCAGTTCCGTGCCACCGGCCAGACCATCGCCTTCGACGGCTTTCTGGCGGTGTACCACGAAGATCAGGACGAGCCGGCGGGCGAGGATGACGAAGCCCGCCTGCCGCCGCTCAAGGAAGGCGAGGCGGTGCCGGTCGACGCGATCGGCGGCGAGCAGCATTTCACTCAGCCGCCGCCACGTTATTCCGAAGCCAGCCTGGTCAAGACCCTGGAGGAATACGGCATCGGCCGGCCGTCCACCTATGCCAGCATCATCTCCACGCTGCTCGACCGTGAGTACGTGCTGCTCGACAAGAAGCGCTTCAAACCGACCGACATGGGGCGCCTGGTCAACTGCTTCCTGACCCGCCATTTCCACGATTACGTCGATTACGACTTCACTGCACGCCTGGAAGACGAACTGGACGACATCGCCAACGGCAAGCGTGAATGGGTGCCGGTGATGGACGCATTCTGGGGACGGTTTTCCGGCCAGCTCAAGGCCAAGGATGCGGTGGAACGCGGTTGCCCGTTGCCGGAACCCTGTCCCAAGTGCGGCAAGCCGCTGTTCCTGCAATCATCCAAACGCGGTCTGTTCATCGGTTGCAGCGGCTACCCCGCGTGCGATTACACCCGCCCATTCGGCGACCGGCCGCCGCCCGGCGAGGACATCGTGCTGGGCAGTGATCCGGCCAGCGGGTTGCCGGTCAAGTTGCTCAATGGCCGCTTCGGCTGGTACGTGCAGATCGGCGACATGCCCGCCGACAAGAAGGCGCCCAAACCCAAGCGCGCTTCCTGGCCCAAGGATCAGCCGGTCGAGGGCGCCACCTTGGAAACTGCGCTGCGCCTGCTGTCGCTGCCGCGCGAAGTGGGCCGGCACCCGGACAGCGGCGAGCCCATCGTCGCCAACAACGGCCGCTTCGGTCCGTACCTGCTGTACCAGGGCAAATTCAAGTCCATCCCGAAGGAATACAGCCCCTACGACATCAGTCTGGAGGACGCGGTCAAGGTGCTGGCCATGCCGGCCGCACGCCGCGGTACCGCCGCGGCGCAGCCGGGACGCGAACTGGGCAAGCACCCGGAGGATGGCTCGCCCATCGTGGTGCGTGACGGCCGCTACGGCCCCTATGTCTCGCACGGCAAGTTGAATGCGACGCTGCGCAAGGACATGAAGCCGGACGAGATCACGCTGGACGAGGCACTGGAACTGCTCGCCGCCAAGGCGGCGCGGCCGCCGGCGCCGGGGCGTGGCAAGGCGCGCGCCAAGACGGCGAAGAGCGCGTGACCGGCGTGAGCGCGCAACCGCCCCTGCTGCTGTCGGTGATCGAGCTGTTGGGCCATGCCAACCTGCGCCCGCTGTACGAACGTCTGGGCTACCGCGTGGTTACCGAGTTCGCGGTACGCAAGGCGATCAGCCTGCTGCGCAAGGAACGACCCGCGGTGATCGTCGCCGACTTCTATTTTCAGCCCGACTTCCGCGACCGCGTCAGCAATCTCGAATCGCTGCTGGCGGCGGTGCAGGCGCGGCCCGGGCTGCGCGTCGCGGTGCTGTACGAGGCCGCGCATGAGCATGCGCTCGATCGTCTGCGCCAGCGCTTCCGCATCGACGCCGCGTTCACGCTGCCGGTCAGCGAGGATCGACTGGCCGCGGTACTGACGGACTGGCGACCATGACCCGGAACTCCCGGCCGCTGCGCCTACGCGCCGCCGCGCTCGCCGTGGCGATCATGCTGGTCGGTCCGGCGCGCGCCGATTACTACGAAGATGCCCTGCGTCGCTTCGACGGCGGGGACTTGAACGGCGCCGTGGTGCAGCTCAAGAACGCGCTGCAGCAGAATCCACGCCTGCTGCCGGCGCAAGTGCTGCTGGCCGATGCCTATCTACGGCTGGGCATGTCCGCGGCGGCGGAGGCCGCCCTGGACGCCGCCGCGCAACTGGGTGCCGATCGCGCGGTGCTGGCGCCCAGGCTGGCACAGGCGCTGCGCGGCCAGTTCAAGTTCCAGGACCTGCTGCGGCGCGTGCAATCCACCGGCCTGCCGCCGTCGGTGGCAGCCGAGGTGTTGATCGAACGTGCCGCTGCCCACGCCGGTCTGGGTGAGTTCCGCCAGGCCGCGCAGAGTCTCGATGAAGCGGCCCGGCTGGACCCGCGCGCCGCCCGGGTGCAGGTGGCACAGGGCACGCTGCGCCTCAAACAGGGTGATCTGAAGGGCGCGACGGCCAGCGCCCAGCGTGCTTTGGAACTCGACCGGGGCGATGCCCACGCCTGGAATCTGCGCGGCTCCATCGCCCACGTGCGCGGCGATGTCGCGGAAGCGCTCAAGGATTATGCCCAGGCGCTGAATCTCGATCCGGATCACCTCGACGCCCGCCTGGCGCGCGCCGGACTGCTGATGGATGCGCAACGGCACAACGAGGCCGAGGCCGACCTCGCCGTGCTGCGCCGTCTGGCGCCCGGCGATCCGCGCGCCGCCTACCTGTTCGCGCTCGCGGCGGCGCGCCGGGGCGATGCCGAAGCGACGCGCACCGCGTTGATGCAGGCGACCGAGGTGCTGGACCGGATTCCGGCGCAAGCCATCAAGGGCAACGCGCAACTGCTCATGCTCGGCGGGCTGGCCCATTTCGGCCTGGGCCAGCCGGGCAAGGCGCGCGGCTACCTGCAAAGCTACGTGACCCTGGAGCCGCGCCAGGCCGGTGCGCGCAAGCTGCTGGCCGCCATCCTGCTGGAGGAACGCGACTACAAGCGGGTCATCGAACTGTTGTCGCCGTTCGCCGGGGCGTCCACGCCGGACCCGCAACTGCTGACCCTGCTGGCCACCGCGTACATGGGGCGCAAGCAGTACCAGTTGGCCACGGACCTGTTCGAACAGGCCGCGCGGCTCGCGCCCGATCTCGCCGACGGCGCCCTGGGCCTGGGCATGAGTCATATTGTCGCGGGCCGTATGGGCCAGGGCATGGCGCTGCTGCGCGAGCTGTTCGACAAGGATCCCGGCCACACCCGCGCCGGCATGTTGCTGGCCACCACCCATCTGAACCGTGGCGAATCGAGCCAGGCGCTGGCGATCGCGCGCCGCATGGCCGAGCGCGAACCCGACAACCTCAGCGTGCTCGACCTGCTGGGACGTGCGTTGCTTGCGGAGAAGGACGCCGCCGGTGCGCGTCAGGCTTTCACCCGCGCCGCCCGTCTGCAACGCAACTTCCTGCCGGCCCAGGTCAACCTGGCGCGCCTGGACGTGGCCGAAGGCCGTCTGGCGCAGGCGCGCACGCGTCTGGAGGCCATCCTCAAGGCCAGTCCCGGCCATGGCGACGCACTGCTGGAACTCGCCCGGCTGGATCAGCGCACGGGCAAGCGCGATGACGCCATCCGTCGCCTGGAGAGCGCGCGTGTCAATCGCGCCACGCCGCTGCCACCCTTGCTCTACCTGGTGGAACTGCATCTGGAGGCGGGCAACGCCAAGAGCGCGCTCGACGTCGCCATGGACCTGGACGGGCGGCATGCCGATCACCCGGCGGTCATGGACGCGCTGGGACGCGCCTATGCCGCCGGCGGCGATCTCGACAAGGCGCGCGTGACCTTTGCGCGCATGAGTCGCCAGGCCGGCTTCGACGCCGCGCGCCTGACCCACATCGCCGGTCTGATGTTACGCATCGGCGCGCTGGACGATGCCGGCGCGGCGCTCGACAAGGCGCTGTCGGCCGCGCCCAACGACGTGGCCGCGCAACGTCTGCGCGTGGAACTGGATCTGCGTGCCGGACGCCACGACGCGGCGGAAAAACGGGCGCGCGAGCTGCGTGCGCGCCAGGGCGATGCCGCCAGCGCGGCGCTGCTCGGGCGCGTGCTCATGGCGCGCAACAAGCCGGCCGCGGCGGTGCCGGAATTCCGC
>CAYTRH010000173.1:0-5729 GCA_964440155.1 uncultured Thiobacillus sp.
TGACCGGCACGTGCGCCGACACCGCCAGCCGTTGCGCGGGCTTCATCAGCAAACGTTTCGGCGGCCGCCTGGGTGCGGTGGATCGTGGCGCCACGGCGGAGTTCGAGCGCGCGTTCGCCGAAGGTGCCATCGCGCAGAGTTACGAAGCGCGCGACTACGGCCGCGCGCTGCGCGAGATCATGCGCCTGGCCGATCTGGCCAACGGCTATATCGCCGACAAGAAGCCCTGGGAAATGGCCAAACAGGATGGCCGCGAGGCCGAACTGCACGAGGTCTGTTCCACCGCGCTGACCCTGTTCCGCGACCTGACGCTGTACCTGAAGCCAGTGCTGCCGAAACTGGCGGAACGGGTGGAGGCCTTCCTGAACATTGCGCCGCTGACCTGGACCGACGCCTGGGCGCCGCTGGTGGCCGGCCACACGATCAACGAATACCAGCATCTGATGACGCGCATCGACCCGAACAAGATCGAGGCCATGGTCGAGGAGAACCGCCAGAGCATGGCGCCGCCGCCGGAACCGGCGCCCGCACGACACGCCGAACGGCAGCAACACGAAGCCAACGCGGAGGCGGTACCCACCCACATCGGCATCGACGATTTCAGCAAGGTCGACCTGCGCGTCGCCCGCATCGCCTCGGCCTCCCACGTCGAGGGTGCGGACAAGCTGCTGAAGCTGACGCTGGACCTGGGCACGGAAACACGCACCGTGTTCGCCGGCATCAAGGCGGCCTACGCGCCGGAGACCCTGGTCGGACGGCTCACCGTGATGGTGGCCAATCTGGCGCCGCGCAAGATGAAGTTCGGCCTCAGCGAGGGCATGGTGCTGGCCGCCAGCGACGAGCGCGGCGGTCCCTTCCTACTGGCGCCGGACAGCGGCGCGCAACCGGGCATGCGCATCAAGTGAGGGTGACCCACCGGCTGTTGATCTCGGGCCGCGTGCAGGGGGTCTATTACCGCGAGTCCATGCGCGCCGAGGCGACAACCCAGGGTGTCGCCGGCTGGGTGCGCAACCTGCGCGACGGCCGGGTGGAGGCACTGATCCAGGGTGAGGCGGCGGCGGTATCGGCGCTGATCGCCTGGGCGCGCGTGGGACCGCCGGCCGCGCGGGTGGATGAGGTCGAAATCACGGCGGTGGCGGATGCCGCGCCCATGCACGACTTCGTCCGCCTGCCCAGCGCCTGAAACACCCGCCGCGCGACCAAGACCTAGTAATTTCATCAACTTTACAGCCCGGCACCGCGTGCCTATGCTCACCGGCTTCGCAAGGCGACCACCGTTATGTCCATCTCCATCAAGAACGCAGAAGAAATCGAGCGCATGCGCGTCGCCGGCCGGCTGGCTGCTGAAGTGCTCGACTTCATCACGCCATACGTCAAGCCGGGCATCACCACGGGTGAACTCGACCGGCTCTGCCATGACTACATGGTGCATGAGCAGGGCACCATCCCGGCGCCGCTGAACTATGCACCTCCCGGGCACACGCCCTATCCGCGCTCGATCTGCACCTCGGTCAACCATCAGGTCTGCCACGGCGTACCGGGCGAGCGCAAACTCAAGGCTGGTGACGTCGTCAACTTGGACATCACGGTGATCAAGGATGGCTGGCACGGTGATACGTCGCGCATGTTCTACGTTGGCGAACCCAGCATCCAGGCTCGCCGGCTCACCGAGATCACCTACGAGTGCATGTGGAAAGGCATCCTGGCGGTGCGCCCCGGCGCGCATCTGGGCGACATCGGCGCGGCCATCCAGAAGCATGCGGAGCGGCATCGCTATACCGTGGTGCGCGAGTTCTGCGGCCATGGCATCGGCCGCAAGTTTCACGAGGAACCGCAGGTGCTGCACTACGGCAACGCCGGCACCGGACCGGTGCTGCAACCCGGCATGACCTTCACCATCGAACCGATGATCAATGCCGGCCGCCGCGACGTGCGCATGCTGGGCGACGGCTGGACCGTGGTGACCAAGGACCATTCGCTGTCGGCGCAGTGGGAACACACCGTGCTGGTGACCGACAGCGGTTACGAGGTGCTCACCGTTTCCGCCGGCACACCCGCGCCGCCGGCGTTCGTGACGGCGGCCCAAGCCATCGCGGCATGAACCCGGCGCTCGCGCAGGTGGCGGCCTGGCGCTCGAGCCTGGCGGCCGCGCGCGAACGGCTGTTTGCCGATTATCTGGCGCGACCGCATGCCGCCCGCCTGCTTGGCGGACTGGCGCGGGAGATGGACCGCCTGCTGCGTACCATCTGGCGCGCGCACGCGCTGCCCCGACGCGCAGCGCTGGTGGCGGTGGGCGGTTACGGGCGTGGCGAGCTGTACCCGCAATCCGACGTGGATGTGCTGATCCTGCTCGACGACACGCTCGATGCCGACGCGCGCGCGCGCTTCGAACCGCTGATCGGCCTGTTTTGGGACGTCGGCGTGCCCATCGGCCACAGCGTCCGCTCGCTCACCGAATGCGTGCAGGAAGCGGCCGGCGACGTCACCATCCAGACCAACCTGCTGGAAGCGCGCGTGCTCGCCGGCGATCGCGGCCTGTGGCGCCGGTTGTCGCAGGCGTTGCAGGCGCAGCTCGATCCGCCGGCCTTCTTCGAGGCCAAAAGCATCGAACAAAAGGTGCGGCACGGTCGCCACAGCGATGCCGCCACCTCGCTGGAGCCCAACCTGAAGGAGACGCCGGGCGGCCTGCGCGACATGCAGACCCTGCTGTGGATCGCCCGCGCCGCCGGATACGGCGCCCGTCTGACCGATCTCGCCCGTGTCGGCCTGCTGCGCCCCACGGAAGCGCGCACCGCCGGCATGCACCTGCGCCTGATGGCGCACCTGCGCATCCGCCTGCATCTGCTGGCCAAGCGGCGCGAGGACCGCCTGCTGTTCGAGTACCAGGAGCCCATCGCGCTGGCGCTGGGCGTGCGCGCCAGCGACACGCGGCGCGCCGCGGAACGCTTGATGCAGCGCTATTTTCGCGCCAGCCGGCAAATCCGCCTGCTCAATGAGCTAGTCATGGGCGGTCTGCGCGAACGGCTGCTGCCGCCGGCGCCCTGCCGCACGCTGGCACACGCGCCGGATTTCCGCCTGTGCGGCCCGCTGCTGGATGCCGACGAGGATCTGTTCGAACGCCGGCCGGATCTGTTGCTGGATACCTTCCTGGTGCTCGCCGGGGAACACGACGCACACGGCTGCACGCCCCGCCTGCTGCGCGCGCTGTGGCGCGCGGGAGGTCACATCGACAGCCGGTTTCGCCGCGACCCCACACAGCGTCATCGGTTCATCGAACTCTTGCGCCAGCCGCGCGGCGTCACCCGTGCGCTGCGACTGATGCACCGGCTCGACCTGCTCGGCCGCTACCTGCCGCTGTTCGGTCGCATCACCGGGCAGATGCAGCACGACCAGTTCCACATCTACCCGGTGGACGAACACATCCTGATGGTGCTGCGCAATCTGCGACGGCTGGCTTTGCCGGAATTCGCCCACGAGTTCCCGCTGGCGCATCGGCTGATCACTGCCTTCGACAACCCGGAACTGCTGTTGCTGGCGGCGCTGTTCCATGACATCGCCAAGGGGCGCGGCGGCGATCACTCGGTGCTCGGCGCGCGCGATGCACGCCGTTTCTGCCGCGCGCACGGACTCGACCGGGACGACACCGAACTGGTCACCTGGCTGGTGGCGGAACATTTGACCCTATCGCAGACGGCACAGAAGCAGGACGTGTCCGACCCCGCCGTGATCGGCGCGTTCGCGGCACGTTGCGGCAACCTGCGGCGGTTGACCGCGCTGTACCTGCTGACCATCGCCGACATCCGCGGCACCAGTCCCAAAGTCTGGAACGCCTGGAAGGACAAACTCACGCGCGAACTGTATCTGGCCACGCGTGAACTGCTGGAAGGTGGACAGCCGCGGCGCGATCTGATCGAAGCACGCAAGGACCAGGCGCGCGCCCAGCTACGCCTGTACGGTTTTGCGCCCGGCAGCGAACAGGCGTTGTGGCAACGCCTGGACGATCTGTACTTCCTGCGTCAGGACGCGCGCGACATCGCTTGGCAGACACGACGCCTGCTGCCGCTGCTCGGCCGCGAATCGTGCGTGGTGCGCGCACGGCTGGCACCGGTGGGCGAGGGTATCGAAGTGCTGGTGTTCATGCCCGACGAGGCGGCGTTGTTCGCGCGCATCTGCGGCTTCTTCTCGCGCCTGGGCTATTCCATCCTGTCGGCGCGCATTCATACCACGCGCGACGGCCACGCGCTGGACACCTTCTACGCGGTTGATCCCGATCACCCGCGCGTGGCCTACCGCGATCTGCTCAATTACGTTGAGCACGAACTCGCCCGCGAACTGCGTGAGCAGCACGAACTGCCGCCGCGCGACGGCGCCCTGCCGCGCCGGCTCAAGGCATTTCCGCTGGAACCGGAGATCAGCCTGGTGCCCAGCGACGATACCCGCGGCTACGTGCTCAATTTCACCGCCGGCGACCGGCCCGGCCTGCTCGCGCGGGTGGCAGATGTCTTGCGCCACCATGCCGTCAACGTCATCACCGCGCGCATCAACACCCTGGGCAACCGCGCCGAGGATGTGTTCGTGCTCAGCGGAGGCCAGCTCGAACAGCCTGCTGCACGGATCGCATTGGAGCAGGACCTGCTGCGCATCCTGCGCATCGGCGCAGACGGACGGGCGCCCGCTCAACGCTGATCGCCGCCGTGCTCCAGGCGGTACAGCCAGGCCAGCAGTTCGGCCACAGCGACGTACAGTTCCGGCGGGATACGCTCGTCCATGTCCACCTGCATCAGCAACGTCAGCAACTCCGGCGATTCGTGCACGTAGACACCGGCCGCCCGCGCCCGCTCGATGATCTCCTCGGCGATCAGACCCCGCCCCTTGGCCACCACCCGCGGCGCGCCGTCGGCGGCATCGTAGGCCAGCGCGACGGCCTGGGCGCGCGGGTCAGGATCGGACATGGATCGACTCCACGCGCGCATCGCGCACGCTCAGACCGGCGGCACCCAACCCGGCGACCAGTTCCGGCAACGCGGCACGCAGACTGTCGCGGGTGTCGTCACGCGCGGCACGCAGGTTCACGCTCACCTGCTCGCCGCGCAGGCCGAGCAGGGCTTGCACCTCGCCGAGGCCGGGCAGCGTCAGGCGCAGTTCGGTATCCCATCGGGGCGCGTCCCGGTCGGCATCCCCGCCGGCGCCGTCCCCTTCGCCACGCTCGCTCACCCGCCAGTCCAGCCACTGTCCGGGCCACACCGGGCCCTGCCATTGGAACGGCGCGCCTTCCAGCATCTGCAACTGCCGCCCGGCCAGTTTCGCCGCCTCTTCCGGCATGTTGCCCAGTTCGGCGATACGCGCGGGCGGTGCCTCGACACGCGCCAGCCGCGCCTGCGGCTCGCGCCGGATGGCCTCCAGCGACAACAGACCCCGGTGCCAGCGCGCCAGATGGGCCTCGTAGAACAGGCCGCTCTCGCGCACCGTCTGCGCCAGCCGCACCGGCAGCAGATGGCTGGAAGGCGCAGGCAGTTCCGCCAGCGTGGTGGGCTTCAGGCCGGCGCCGCTGCCCAGCGTGGCGCGGGTGCCATCCACCGCCTGCCCGACCAGCCCCGTGGTCGCGCTCGCCACCGGCGCCGGGGTGAGCCGGAATGCGTTCGAGTAGCCGCGCAACAGATCGACGTTGGCGACGATCGGTCGTGCCAGCGCACCGGCCTGCATCGTCGCGGCGGCGGACGGGTTGGGCT
>CAYTRH010000174.1:0-5685 GCA_964440155.1 uncultured Thiobacillus sp.
ATCGCGCCGGCGTCGGCCGCGGCACGGCCGCGGTGCGCGACGACATCCGCGGCGACGAGGTGTGCTGGATCGAACCCGGCCTGGCCGGGGCGGCCACCGATGCGCTGCTCGCGCGCGTCGAGACCTTGCGCCTGGAGGTCAACCGCGCGCTGATGCTCGGCCTGTTCGACGCGGAGCTGCATTACGCCCGGTATGCGCCGGGCGCCGGTTACCGCCGTCACCTCGATCGTTTCCGCGACGACGACCGGCGCACGCTGACGCTGATCGTCTATCTGAATACCGACTGGCTCCCCGAGCATGGCGGCCAGTTGCACTTCTGGCCATCCGCCGATCAGGCCGCGCTGGAGATTGCTCCGCGCGGCGGTACGCTGGTCGCCTTCCTGTCCGATCGCTTCTGGCACGAAGTGGCGCCGGCAAGGCAGGTGCGCTGGAGCGTGACCGGCTGGTACCGGCGTCGGTGAGGTGACACGCAATGACCGTGACTGACGTCGTCATCGCGAGCGCAGCGTGGCGATCCAGGGGGCTGCGCCGGCGTGACGGTGGCTGCTGGATTGCCACGGCGCTGCGCGCCTGGCAATGACGGCGTGGGGTGGCGCGGGCGCGGCGGCAGAGGGTCGTCATCGCGAGCGTAGCGTGGCGATCCAGGTGGGTTGCTCCGGTGAGACGGTGGCTGCTGGATTGCCGCGGCGCTGCGACTGCGTTGTGGATCAGGATGCCAGGGCCGACTCGCGCAGCGCCTCGCTGTAGCGCATGGCCCAGGTCAGCGCCTCGATGTGGCGTAGGTTGATCGTCTCCGCGTTCATGCCGCAGGCGCGCGCCAGCGTTTCGATCTCGGCCTGATCGCCTTCCTCGCAGGCGATGGCCAGCTTCAGGTAGGGCGCGTACTTGCCCTCGCCATGCAGCAGCGCCTCGGTCACTGGCGGGGGTAGCGTCAGTTGCGCCAGCGCGTCGGCCATCGGCACTCCCAGCAATGCATCCAGCACCGACAGGATGCCGACGATGAACGCCTCCTCGCATTCCTTGGGCATCAGCCGGCCTTCGCCCAGGCGCTCGGCCAGGCGCGCGCGCACCAGCGCGTTTTCACGCAGCGCATCGTCGAGCTGGCCGGGTTCGCGGCTGCTGAACATCAGCAGCGTCAGCCAGCGGTACAGCTCGTCGCGGCCGAGGTAGGTCATCGCCTGCTTCAGATCGTCGATCTTTACGCGCAGGCCGAACGCGGCGGAGTTGACGAAGCGCAGCAGGCGGTAGGCGAGCGCGGGATCGCGCCAGGCGATGCGCGCCAGTTCGGGGAAATCCACCTGCTGGCGCACGCCGTTGAGCAACTGCACGACGAACAGGCGGTAGGGCGCGATGCGGTGGGACGGGCTGAGCTCGCGGTGGGTGAGGAAACGCCCCTGGAACAGGTGCATGCCCAGACGCCGGCAGGCCTGATGCAGTTCGACGGAATCGACGTCATGTGCCACCAGCAGCCGGTCCGGGTAGCGTTGGGCCAGCGCATGGCAGCGCGCCAGCAGGTCCGGCGGCGCCAGGGCGGATACGCGCGGGAAGCTGATGAAGCGCGCCAGCGCCAGTGCCTCGGCCAGGCCACGAGCCTCCAGGTCTTCGCCGCAGGCCAGCGCGAAGCCGGCCTGGTCGAGCGCGCGCAGGTCGCGCAGTATCGTGTCCACGGCCAGTTGCGCGCCGGGCGGCGGCGAGAACTCGATCACCAGATTGTCGCGCGGCAATTGCGCCAGCCTGGGGTGGTTCAGGCTGGCGGCACTCAACGGCAGGAACGCCACGCGTTTGCCCAACAGGCCGGACAGCCGGCCGCTGGCGAAATGATCGATCAGCACGTCGTCGAAGAACTTGCGCGTGGCGGCCTGCCAGTCATGCGCGCGCAACGCGCCCGGTGTGTCCACGCCCAACAGATAGGCCGCGACCTGCTGGTCGCGGTCGATCATGGTTTCGCGGCGCAGGAACGGCGGCGGCGTGTCGGGTGCCGACGCAACCGTTTGCGCCGGCGCCCGGCGTGCCCGTTGCCGGCGGTCACCCGCACGGAACAGCTTGGCGAGCCATTGCAGCATGGGCTGTTCTCCTCGCTTTGCGGGCCGCATCGTCGACCCGTTGCCGGCATGTTAACCGCGATTGCCGGCGGCACCGGTGGTGCAGGCCGGCCGCGGGATCACGCGATGCAGGATAGACGCTATGCTGTATGCATGGCTGTCGCATCCCCCCAGTGCGTGTTCCGCGCGCGCGGACTGACCAAAATCTACACCCTGGGCGAAGTGCAGGTGCACGCGCTGCGCGGCATCGACCTGGAGCTGTATGCCGGTGAGCTGGTGGTGCTGCTGGGCCCGTCCGGCAGCGGCAAGTCCACCCTGCTCAACATCCTCGGCGGCCTGGATACCCCGTCCGGCGGCGAGGTGTACTACCTGGAGCGCAATCTGTCCGCCGCCGACGAGGATGAGCTGACCCGTTTCCGGCGCGACCACGTCGGTTTCGTGTTCCAGTTCTACAACCTGATTCCCAGCCTGACCGCGCGCGAGAACGTCGCCGCCGTCACCGAGATCGCGCGCGCGCCGATGCGGCCGGAACAGGCGCTGCACCTGGTCGGCCTGGGCGAGCGGCTGGATCATTTTCCGGCACAGTTGTCCGGCGGCGAGCAGCAGCGCGTGGCGATCGCGCGCGCCATCGCCAAGAACCCGGCGGTGCTGCTGTGCGACGAACCGACCGGCGCGCTCGATTCGCATACCGGCGTGATCGTGCTGGAGGCGTTGGAGAAGGTGAACCGCGAGCTCGGCACGCTGACCGTGCTGATCACGCACAACGCCGGCATCGCCGCCATGGCCGATCGCGTCATCCGCCTGTCCGATGGCCGCATCGTCGATCAGCAGCGCAATGCCGACAAACGCGCGGCGCGGGAGTTGTCCTGGTGAGGGCGCTGGATCGCAAGCTGTGGCGCGACCTGTGGCTGATGCGCGGCCAGGTGCTGGCGATCGCGGCAGTCATCGCCGGCGGCGTGGCGACCCTGGTGATGTCGCTGTCCACCTACGATTCGCTGGTCGAGACGCGCGACCGCTTCTACCGCGAATACCGTTTCGCCGACGTGTTCACCCGGCTGAAACGCGCGCCCGACAGCTTGGGCGCGCGTCTCGCGGAGATTCCCGGCGTGGCGCATCTGGAGACACGGGTCAACGCAGTGGTGAAACTGGAGGTGGCGGGATTCCACGACCCCATCACCGGCGTGCTGTCGTCGCTGCCGGACAGCGGCGAACCGCTGCTCAACACGCTGCACCTGAAGCGGGGCCAGTGGCCGGCGCCTTACAGCACCGACCAGGTGGTGGCCAGCGACACCTTCGCCGACGCGCACGGCCTGGAGCCGGGTGACCGCATCCACGCCATCATCAACGGCCGGCGCAAGGCGCTGACCCTGTCCGGTGTGGCGTTGTCGCCGGAATACGTCTACCAGATCGCGCCGGGCGCGATGTTCCCGGACTTCAAGCGCTATGGCGTGCTGTGGATGGGGCGCCATGCACTGTCCATCGCCTACGGCATGGACGGCGCGTTCAACAGCGTCACGCTGACGCTAGCGCCGGGCGCGAACCCGCAGGGTGTGATCGACCGGCTCGACGACCTGCTCGCGCCCTATGGTGGGGTGGGTGCCTACCCGCGCCGCGACCAGTTCTCCAACCGCTTCCTGGCCGAGGAGCTGAAACAGTTGCGCACCACGGCGACCGTGTTTCCCGCCATTTTCCTGGGCGTGGCGGCATTCCTGCTGAACGTGGTGGTGACCCGGCTGATCGCCACCCAGCGCGAGCAGATTGCCATCCTCAAGGCGTTCGGCTACCGCCCGCTGGCGATCGGCGTCCATTACCTCAAGCTGGTGCTGGCGGTGACGCTGACCGGCGTGGCCGGTGGCGTCGCCCTGGGTGCCTGGTTCGGCCACGGTTTGGCCAACGTCTACATGGCGTTCTATCGCTTCCCCACACTCGACTACGTATTGCGCAGCGAGGTGGTGGCCATCGCGCTGGCGGTCACCGTGCTGACGGCGGTGGCCGGCACGTTGCTGGCAGTCGGCCGTGCCATGCGCCTGGCGCCGGCGGAAGGCATGCGCGCGGAGACGCCGGTGGTGTATCGCGCCACCGTGCTGGAACGGTTGGGGCTGCAACGCTGGTTCGGTCAGCCCTCGCGCATGATCCTGCGCCACATCGAGCGGCGCCCGGTGAAATCGGTGCTCACCGTGCTCGGTATCGGCTGTGCCGGCGGCCTGATGATGGTCGGCAACTACCAGCGCGGCGCCATCGATTTCATGGTCGACGTGCAATTCCGCCAGGCCGCGCGCGAGGATCTCAAACTCGCCTTCATCGAGCCCACCGCCGGCCGCGCGCTGTTCGAGCTGGCGCAACTGCCCGGCGTGCGCCACGTCGAGGGCTATCGCGACGTCGCCGCCAACCTGCGCTTCGGCCATCGCCATTACCGTGCGGCACTGTATGGCATCGAGCCGGAGGGCGTGCTGCACCGCTCGCTCGACCGCGAGCTGAAGCCGGTGCGCCTGCCCGAGGCCGGCGTGGTGCTCACCGACCATCTGGCCGACAACATCCTGGGCGTCAAACCCGGCGACCTGTTGACCGTGGAGCTGCTGGAAGGCGAGCGGCGCGTGCTGCAGGTGCCGGTGGCGGGGGTCACGCGCCAGTTTCTCGGCGTGTCCGCCTATCTGCGCCGCGATGCGCTGAACGCGCTGCTGCGCGAGGGCGATGTGGTGTCCGGCGCCTATCTGGCGCACGAACGCGCCGACGCGCCGGCCTTGTATGCGCGGCTGCACGAGCGTCCGCGCGTACTGGGCATGGTCGCGCATGCGTCGGCCATTACCAGCTTCTACGACACGCTGGGCGAGTTCGTGCTGTTCTTCAACATGGTGGCCACGCTGCTCGCCGCCACCATCGCCTTCGGCGTGGTCTACAACAGCGCGCGCATCGCGCTGTCCGAGCGCGGCCGCGAGCTGGCCAGTCTGCGCGTGCTCGGCTTCACCCGCGGCGAGATCGCCTACATCCTGCTGGGCGAGCTGGGCTTGCTGACCCTGCTGGCCATCCCGCTGGGCTTCCTGATCGGCACCGGGCTGTGCGCTATCCTGGTGGTCGTGTTCGAATCCGACCTGTACCGTCTGCCGCTGGTGCTGGAACCCGCCAATTTCGCGCTCGCCGCCAGCGTGGTGGTGGTCTCCGCGCTGGTCTCCGGCGCGCTGATCTGGCGTCGGCTGGGCCGTCTGGATCTGATCGCCGTGCTGAAGACGAGGGAATGATCATGAACTGGCGCGCACGCATCGGTTACGCCGTCCTCGCCCTGCTGGTGATCGGCGGCATCGTCTACGGCTTCAGCCCCAGACCGGTGCCTGCCGATCTGGTGGCAGTGGCGCCCGGCGATCTGCTGGTGACGGTGGAGGAGGAGGGGCGCACGCGCGTGCGCGAGCGCTATCAGATTGCCGCACCGGTGACGGGCCATGCCCGCCGCATCGAACTGAAGGTGGGCGACCGGGTCGAGGCCGGTCAGACCGTGGCGCTGATCGAACCGGCGCGCACCACCGAACTGGATGCGCGTGCTCGCGCGCAGGCGCAAGCCCGGTTGCAGGCGGCACTGGCGGCACAGCGCGGCGCGCGCGAGCAGCAACGCGCGGCCGATGCCGAGGCGGCGTTGGCGCAGCAGGAGCTG
>CAYTRH010000175.1:0-5627 GCA_964440155.1 uncultured Thiobacillus sp.
CCTGGAGGAGCATGTGAAGGAATACGCCGTGGACATCATGAACCTGCAGAAGGCCGAGGCCCTGATCCCCGGCGAGGCAGGTGGATTCCATGAAGTACGCCTGGCCAATGGGGCCGTGCTCAAGGCCAAGGCGGTCATCCTGGCCACCGGCGCCCGCTGGCGCGAGCTCGCCGTGCCCGGGGAGCAGGAATACCGGGGCCGCGGCGTGGCCTATTGCCCCCACTGCGACGGCCCCCTGTTCAAGGGCAAGCACGTGGCGGTGATCGGCGGCGGCAACTCCGGCGTCGAGGCGGCCATCGACCTGGCGGGCATCGTCGGCCATGTGACCCTGCTGGAATTCGGCGATGCCCTGCGCGCCGACGCGGTGCTGCAGAACAAGCTCTACAGCCTGGCCAACGTCACCGTCATCAAGAGCGCGCAGACCACCGAGGTGACCGGCGACGGCCAGAAGGTGAACGGGCTCACCTACACCGACCGCACCACGGGCCAGAGCCAGCACATCGCCCTGGAAGGGGTGTTCGTGCAGATCGGCCTGTTGCCCAACACCGACTGGCTTAAGGGCACCGTCAACCTGTCCCGCTTCGGCGAGATCGAGGTGGATGCGAGGGGCGCGACCAATGTGCCCGGCGTGTTCGCCGCCGGTGACTGCACCACCGTGCCCTACAAGCAGATCATCATCGCCATGAGCGAGGGGGCCAAGGCGGCGCTGGCGGCGTTCGACCATCTGATTCGCAGCTCGGCGCCGGCGGGCTGAGCATTGCGTCGTGCCGGCACTCGCCGGCAAGGCAAAAAGGCCCGCATCGCAGCGGGCCTCGTCTTGACTGGTGGGTTGTCACAGATTCGAACTGTGGACCTACGGATTAAGAGTCCGCTGCTCTACCAGCTGAGCTAACAACCCGAATTGGTGGGTCGGGCGAGACTCGAACTCGCGACCAATGGATTAAAAGTCCACTGCTCTACCGACTGAGCTACCGACCCGTGCGAGAAGCGGAATTATTTCAGAAATGCGGAACCCGCGTCAAACCGGCGCTCAGTAGGTCACCGTGCGCGAGCGCGTCGCCGGGCGGGCCGGCGCAGCCGGGCGGGTATGGGTCACTTCCTTGATGGGGGAGGCGACCGGTGCCGGCTCGACGCTCTTGGCGCCGGCAAGTTGGGTGTTCTTGTTCTGGTATTCCTCGATGAAGGCGAGCACACGATTCATGCGTACCTGCCCCGGAATGAACATGACGATCTCGCCCTCCGGGTCATAGATGTAGGAGGTGGGGTAGAAATCCACCGGGCCGACCTGACGGAACGGGCTGTCCTGATTGCGCCGCGAGCCGCCGGCGACGTTGGCGTAAAAATCCAGGTTGTGACGCTTGACCGATTCGCGCACCACGTTGGCGTCGGGGCCGTAATCCAAACCGATGCCGATCACCACGAAATCCTTGCGCTTGTTGAGCTCGTTGAGCGTGGGCACTTCCACCCAGCACAGCGGACACCACGGTGCCCAGAAGTTCACCAGCACCCATTTGCCACGGAAATCGGACAGACGTATGGTCTTGCCGTTGATGTCGGTGAATTCGAAGTTGATGGCCTTGGTCGAACCGGATTGGGCGAACGCGGGAGCCGCGACCACCGTCATCAGGAACACCATCAACATGCCAGCCAGCTTGCCCATCCGCTTTCCTTTCGCCACGCGTTGCTCCCTATGGTTGCATTATCGGCCGGGGTGATCACACCTTGAACGCCACGGTTGCCTCACGCTTCCCGCATCATGAGGTAATACTGCACTTTCATGGTGGCGGCCGAGCCGGCCAGGATACCGAAAAACACGATGAACGAGCTGATCGCCAGCGTCGAGACGCCAGTGACCGCCTGGCCGATCGTGCAGCCCATCGCCGTGACTCCGCCAAAACCCATCAGGATCGCCCCTATGATATGGCGAAACATGTCTTGCGGGGAATTGAAATACTCCCAGCGGAAACTGTTGCTGAACACGGCATAGATGAACGAGCCGATGACCACGCCGAACACGCTGGCGATGCCGAAGGTGACCGTCTTGTCGCGCCAATAGGCCCACAGGTCCATGGTGCTGGCGAGCGGCCCCACGAAGGTCATGGATTCGGCCAGGCCCGAGTCGGTTCCCAGATACTTGAGTTCCATGAACTCCGGATCCTCGCCGAAGCCGAGATAGCCGGTGACATACCAGCCGGCGACGACCACGGCACCCACCACCACGCCGGCGACGACGTTGTCCCGGTGATGACGAAACTCGCGGCTGGCGAACACGAAGGCGAGGATGGCCAGCGCCACCACCAGAGCCAGGCCCAGTTGCGATGTCTTGTCGGCCATGCCCATCAGGCTGGGCAGGGTTTGCAGTCCATCCAGATGTACGGTGAATGGCTCGGCGCGCAACACGGCATCGACGAACATGCGCAGGATGCCGTTCATGGTGACCAGGGCGGTATAGCCCAGAAACAGGAACACCACCACCGACTTCAGATTGCCGCCGCCCAGGCGCACCAGCGTGCGTTGTCCGCAGCCGCCGGCCAGGGTCATGCCGATGCCGAAGGTCAGGCCGCCGACCAGCGCGGCGAACCAGTAGACGGTGCCGCGGGTGTAGTAGGTCTGGCGCAGGTCCAGATAGCCGAAATAAGCCAGCAGATTGGTGCCGAGGATGGCCAGGCCGATGGCCAGCAGCCAGGCGCGCATGCGCCCCCAGTCGCTCATGTTCACCACGTCCGACACTGCGCCCATGGTGCAGAAACTGGTCTTGTTGGCCACGAAGCCAAAAATCAAGGCCAGAAAAAAGCCCAGCCAGGCCACGACCAAGGCCGGGTTTTCGATGTTCTCCATCCTGTCTCCTCGGAGAGCTGTCGTTGTTTATGCGGCCGGATTATTGGTTACGTTTTCTTTGCTGGCAATGCCTTTGCAATAGGACGTTTGCATCAGATGGCGGCACTTCCCGCGGCGACGTAACGCGTCGGGTCGGGCAGGCCGGCGCGCTCGAATCCCTCGCGACGCAGGCGGCACGATTCACAGCGGCTGCAGGCCGCGCCATTGATGTCCGCCTGGTAGCAGGAGACCGTCAGCGCGTAATCGACGCCCAGTTGCGTGCCCAGGCGCACGATGTCGGCCTTGGACAGTGCGATCAACGGCGCGTGTAGCGCGATGCGCCGACCTTCCACGGCACGTTTGATGGCGACATCGGCAAGCGACTGGAAGGCCGCGACGAATTCCGGCCGACAGTCGGGGTAACCGGAGTAGTCCAGCGCGTTGACGCCGATGTAGATGGCATCGGCGTCGAGGCTTTCCGCCCAGCCCAGGGCCAGCGCCAGCATGATGGTGTTGCGTGCCGGCACATAGGTCACGGGGATGCCGTCGGTCGGGCGTTCCGGCACGGCGATGGTGGGATCGGTCAGTGCGCTGCCGGTCATGTTGCCCATGTCCAGCCGCATGATTCGGTGTTCCGTCGCGCCCAGCGCCTCGGCCACCCGCCGCGCGGCATCCAGCTCGGCGCGATGGCGCTGGCCGTAGTCCAGACTCAGTGCGTGGCAGCGGTGGCCGTCGCGTCGCGCCAGCGCCAGCACGGTGGCGGAATCCAGCCCGCCCGACAACAGCACGACTGCGCGCGATACACGATCGGTCATCGTCCGCGCGCGTCCTGCCACAATACTTTGTGCAGTTGCACCTGCATGCGCACCGGCAGACCGTCGCGCAGGATCCAGTCGGCCAACAGACCCGCGTCGAGTCGTTGCCAGGCCGGCGAAAACAGGACTGCGCAGCGCTGGTGCAGGCGATGGCGGATCAGCACGTCGCAGGCCCAGCGATAGTCCGCCTCGTCGGTCAGCACGAACTTGATCTCGTCACGTGGGCCGAGACTGTCCAGGTTGCGCCACAGGTTGCGCGCGCATTCGCCCGAGCCCGGCGTCTTGATGTCGACGATGCGCGCGACGCGGGTATCGACCGCGT
This sequence comes from uncultured Thiobacillus sp., assembly GCA_964440155.1. GTDB lineage: Bacteria > Pseudomonadota > Gammaproteobacteria > Burkholderiales > Thiobacillaceae > PFJX01. Next base: position 3,955 of record CAYTRH010000175.1, read on the forward strand.
GGATGTCCAACGCGCCGCTGGTTTCCAGCGATACGTCGTGCCCGGCATCGCACAGCGATGCCAACAGGTGCAGGCACGCGGGTTGCGTCAGCGGTTCGCCGCCGGTGACGGTGACATGGCGGGTAGGGTGGGCGCGCACGCGCTCCAGGATGGTGTCGACGGACATCCAGGTGCCTGCCTGAAAGGCGTAGTCGGTGTCGCAATAGGTGCAGCGCAGCGGGCAACCGGTCAGACGCACGAACACCGTCGGCAGGCCGACCCGGCTGGCCTCGCCCTGCAGGGAGAAGAAGATTTCGTTGACGCGCAGGCGCGCGGCGGTGCGATCTGCGTCAGCCATGCCGCGCTGCCGACAGACGGTTCGAGCTGGAGCGCGTCAACGCAGTGTGGCGAGCAGTTTCCTGCCGCCTTCGGCGGCCTTGCTCTGCGGATGCCGGGCCAGCAGTTCATCCAGCGTCGCGCGGGCGCCTTCGGTGTCACGCATCTGCACCAGTGCGCGCGCCAGGGAGAGCATGGCGTCCGGCGCCTTGTCGCTGTTGGGGTACTCGGCCAGCAGTCGCCGGTAGCCCTGAGCGGCGGCTTCGAAATCCGACAGGCCGACATGCGAGAACGCCATCCAGTACATGGCGTTGGCAGCCAATGCGCCACGCGGATACTGGCGCAGGAACACCTGGAAGGCGCCGAGACCCTCGGAATAGCGTGCGGAGCGCACCAGGTTCAGCGCAGCGTTGTAGGCGCGTCGTTCGGCCTCGGCGTCGACCAGGGGCGGCGGGCTGCTGCCGGCCGCGGGCGGTGTTTGCAAGGCTTGGGCCGGTTGCAGCCGTATCGCCTCGGTTTGCGGCGGTAGCGGGGAAGTTGCCGGTCGGCTGGCCAGTTCGTTGATGCGCGCGTCCAGGTCGATGTAGATCTCGCGCGCGCGCTGGTCGGCCGCGTCGATACGAAAGGATTGCTCCTCGACACTACCCCGCAGGCGGGCAATCTCGTCCTTGAGTGCTTCGACCTGGTTGAGCAGATTGAACAACGCCTGCGATTGTGTGCGCGCTTCCAGGCGCGCGAGGCGCTCTTCGATCGCCCGCACCTGCTGGGCCTGATCGCTGGCCCAGAGCGCCGGCGCGCCGAACACGGCAGGAAGGCTCAGCAGCGCGAACAGCAGCCGGCGACGCATGCTCATTCGCCGACGTAATGGATTTCAGTGCGCCGGTTCTGGCTCCAGGCTAGTTCGTTCTGGCCTTCCACCAGCGGCTTCTCCTCGCCGAACGATACCGCTTCCATGCGGCTCTCGGCCACGCCCAACAGATTGAGCGCACGCAAGACGCTCTCGGCGCGGCGTTGGCCGAGCGCCAGGTTGTACTCGCGGCTGCCGCGTTCGTCGGTGTGGCCGTGCAGCACCACGGCGGCGCTCGGCTCCTGCTTCAGGTAGTTGGCGTGCGCTTCCAGCAGCGGCCGATATTCGTCACGAATCGCGGCGCTGTCGAAATCGAAATGGATGCGACGTTGTGCCAGCGGGCCGGTGGGGTCGCGCGGGTCCAGCCGGACGGTGCTCACCCCGGGCGTGTCGGCCGCTGCGGGCGGGATGGTCTTGACTTCGGGGGCGTCGATGCCGCGCGTCTGCACGGCCGTGGTCGGCGCGGGGGCGCGCGGACCGTCGCCGGGCAACGTGCTGGCATCGACCTGTG
>CAYTRH010000176.1:0-5615 GCA_964440155.1 uncultured Thiobacillus sp.
GCCGGCTTGCAGCGCGGCGCGCGCGCTGGCGGCGGCCAGTTCGTGGTCGGTGCAGTCCAAACGCGCGACCACGGCGCCGCGGGCGATGCGTTGGCCCGGCTCCACCGGCAACGCCAGCACGCGGCCGCTGATCTCGGCGGCGATGCGGCTTTCGTTCAGACTGACCACCTGGGCCTGCGCGGTGCGCTGCGGATACAGCGCGATCTCGGCCAACGGCCGCGCCTGCCATGCCATCGCCGGCCAAGCGCACGCCCACGCCAGCAACGCCGCAACCAGGACCAGGCGCATCAGAATGCCTCGTCCTCGCGCAGGTAACGCCATTGCCCGAGCGGCAGATCACCCAGCGGCACGCGACCGATACGCACCCGCTTGAGCGCCAGCACCTGCAGGCCGACCAGCTCGCACATGCGGCGGATCTGCCGTTTGCGCCCTTCCCTCAGCACGAAGCGCAATTGGTCGGCGTTCTGCCAGCGGACCTCGGCCGGACGCAGCCGGCGTCCATCCAGCTCCAGACCATGGTTGAGCAGCGCCAGCCCGGAGGCGCTGAGGGTGCCCTGCACGCGCACCAGGTATTCCTTGTCGATGGCAGTGTCATCGCCGATCAGTTGGCGGGCGATGCGCCCGTCCTGGGTCAGCACCAACAGGCCGGTGGAATCGATGTCCAGACGGCCGGCCGGCGCCAGTCCCTTCAGGTGGGCCGGACTGAAGGCAGGGCCGCCGGCGTCGCGCCAGCGCGTATCCGGGCGGATCAGCGTCACCGCCGGCTGGTAGCCGGGCTCCGGCTGGCCGGACACGTAGCCGATGGGCTTGTGCAGCAGCACCGTGACCCGCCGCTGCTGCGCCTGACGCGCGGCCTGTGCCAGTTCGATGCGGCAGTCCGGATGCACGCGCGTGCCGAGCTGGGCGATGCGCTGGCCGTCGACGAACACCAGGCCGCGTTCGATGTACAGGTCGGCCTCGCGCCGCGAGCACAGGCCGCGCGCGGCCATCAGCTTGGACAGGCGCACGCCCTCGGCCGGCGCCGCAGACGGCGGCTCGACCGATGGCGGTACAGTCGGCCGGGTCACGCCAGCGCCATCGGCCGATGCACCCAGTCAGCGCCCAGACTGCCCCACAGGCTGGTGAGGTAGGCCGGGGCCGACACCCGCGCCAGTTCGGCGCGCGCCTGCGCCAACGCCTGTTCGCAGCGCGCGACGCCGTCCGGCTCGCACCGGCTGTCGGCCTCGGCCAGAAAACCCTCCAGATAACGCACGTGCCGCCGGTACAGCGCGATATCGCGCTGCTGCTTGATGGTCAGGCGTTCCTGATACCAGTCGCTGGCCAGCAGCGCCTCGCGCGTGAACAACCGGCGTATCTCCGGATGCGCGAGGTCCATGCCCTGGAACTGTCCTTCCGCCATGATGTGCAGCAGCGCGCGCAGCGGCGGGCAGGCATCGTCGATGGAAGCGTCGTCCAGGTAGCCCTGGGCGACGCGCCGGTGCATGTCGACGATGTGCTCGACGCCGTCGACGAAGGCTTCCAGATCCTGCGTCTCCGGACGCAGCATGGCTTCGTCGAACACCCGCATCGGATCGTCGAAGATCTTGCCCAGAAAGGCGTGCATGAATCGCGGCGTGATGCGGTAGCCCAGCCGGCTCGCCGGCACCAGCCGGCCCTCGTGCTCGAAATCGGCGATTCTTTCCAGATAGCCCCGTTCGATCAGCCAGCGCGCGTCGCGCTCGCGCGGCGTCAGGCGGCACCAGATTTCCGGCATCAGGAAGCTGATGTCGTGGTCGACACGACGGTTGGGGCCGATGTGGCCGGCCGCGGTGGTGAAGCCGTCGTGACCGCACAGGATGAAGGACACCAGCGCGTTGTTGAGGTCGGCGGTATAGGTCAGGGCGTTGAACGGCCCCTTGGTCAGCGCCCCTTCCGAACCGGCACCGGTGGTCGATGGCGACTTGCCGGACAGGCTGGCGATGAAGTCCATGAACAGCTCGGGCAGTTCCTGGTAGTGGATGGGCGCATACACCGCGAGCGGATGGATGCCCGGCTTGGGCGGGTTGTTGCGCCGGCCCGGCAGCATGGCATCGACCGCATGCACGATGGGCGCATCGGCACGCAGCCGGCGATGCAGGCGAATGCCCATTTCGGCGATGTAACCGGCCAGCGGATCGGCCAGGTCGGGCCGCGGCTGCAGGTAACGCGGATTGGGGCTGGGTTTGCCGTCGACGATGCGCGGATGCGCCGAGGACACGAAGTAACCGTCCTCCGCCGCGGCCGCCTCGATCAGGCGGCGCATGGGCTCGGTGTAATGGTGGAAGGTGAGCACGTCTTCGACCAGATCGCGCGCGTCGTCGCGGCCGAGCGGCTCGAAATTGGAAATGAAGTTGTCCGGCTGCGCCAGATCGCGTTCGGTCTGCGGATCCAGACCGCGATGCTTGGCATCGTCCGGCCGCTGGAACAGGCGTGCCTCGCAGTTGGCCACCACCTTGCAGGCGGTATGCGCGCCGGTCGCCGGCGGCAGGTCGTGCAGGGCCGCGGTGGGCAACGTGGCGGACACGGCGATGTCGTCGGCGAGCTGGATCTTTCGCGCACCGACGAAGTCCTGACGCACCTTGAACACCCGCCAGGAACCGTCATCCAGACGGCCGACGCGCAGGAAGCTGGCCTCCAGGCGGCGGCGGTGATACTTCAGCTCGTGCCCCGGCCGGCCGTCCACCATGTCGACGTGGAAATGCTCGCGCCAGTCCGGCCCCCATTCCGGCCGGTAGAAACGCTTGATGATGATGGCCAACGCGCGGATGTGCGGCGGAATGCTCTCCAGCCAGGCATTGTAGGCGTCGGTGTATTCCTCCGACGGTGTCAGCAGGCGGATCACCGAACCCAGCGTGCGGTTGGGCGCGAGCAGCGTGCGCGTATCCATGCCGCCCGCGGGATGCCGGCGGAAACGGTCGGCATAGCTGCGGCGGAACAGCGCCTCGACCTGGTCCAGGTCCTGCTTCAGGTTGTGCACGTAATACGGCCCGGACAGCAGCGCCGACACCAGCGACTTGGAGATCTCCGACTTGCCGCCGCCCGACACGGTGCAGGGCTTGTAACAGAAGGTGCCCTCGGCCTCGCTGCCCACCAAGCGCCAGGACGGCGCGTGCGGGTGCCGTTCCAGATGCACCTTGAAGCCGCACGGGTACATGTAGGTGTGGCCGGCCAGCAGCTTGAGATGGCGCGGCTCGTTGCTCCAGGTCCAGCTGGCGAGCTGCTCGTGCAGATCCAGGTGGGTGTCCTCGGGAATGTAGATCAGGCGCGGATCGCGCCGGTCGATGCCATGGCCCTCGGGCTGGAAATCGATGGCATCGGCATACAGCACGTGCAGATCGCGCATGCGGTGTCCCTCGGCCAGATAGCGCGAATCCAGACTGTAGCTGTCGCCCAGATTGAAACTGGGAAAGGCCAGGGCGCCGCCCGAGTGCTCCTCCTCGCAGCCGCCGAACAGGTTGGCGGCGTAGCTGATCTGCGACTTGATCTCCTTCTTGCTGTAGCCGAAGTAGTTGTCGGCGATGATGGTGACGATGACCCCGGACAGGTCGCGGCAAACGATCTTGAACGCGCCGCCGTCGTTGTAGCGCTCCTGTTCGTCCTTCCAGCACATACCGTCGCGCCGCTGGCGCTCGCTGGCCGCGTCCCAGTGCGGCAGGCCGACTTCCTTCTTGGTCAGCTCGATCAGGTGCGGCGCCAGGATCACACAGCCGGTGTGGCCGCTCCAGTGTTCTACATCCAGGCCGGCATCGTTCTCCGGCAGATAGGGATCGCCGGCATTGCCGAAGATGCGTTCGACGAAATCGAGATTGGCCACCAGACCGCCGGGTGCGTAGAAGCGGGTCTCCATGCGCTTCTCCGGCATCACGCCGGGCACTGCCGGCGATACCAGCGGGCGCAGCAGCAGGGACACCCACAGATGCGCGCCGGGTTCCTGGTCTGCGGTGAAAGGCAGTTTCAGCAACGCCTCGGGTGGGCGCATGGCGGCCTGGAACAGCGCCGCGAAGGTCGCGGCCGGCACCGCCTTCTTGTCCCATGGGATGGGCAGGCCGCCTTCGACGACATGGAACACGCCCGCGGTGGTGCGCCGGTCCTTGCCGGGATTGTGCAGCACGCCCTGACGCACGCGGTAGGATGCCAGCCAGGGCGACTGAAAATGATCGCCATCCGCCGGCAGCGACATTTCCAGCGCCAGGCCGGCGCGATCCAGCACGAAGCCGTCCGCCGGCAGGCGCAGGCGCGCGGCAACGTCGTTGCGCGTCAGGTAGGCGTCGAGGAAATCCTCGATGCGGCGATCGGCCGGACAGCGATAGCCGCGCAGCAGGCGGCGATGCTGACGGTAGTTGCGCAGCAGATCGTCGGCGGTATCGAGCAGATCCTCGTCGTCACCGCGCCAGCCGGGCTGGCCGAGCGCGGCGAGTTGCAGGTTGATCCGGCGCATGCGCTGCATGCGGTCCGCGGGGATGGGCTTGCGCGCGGCCTGCAATACGCGCGGGAGGTCGTTGTTCATGGCTCGGATCGCGTGGGAGAAACCGCGCCATTTTCGCATGGAACGCCGACCGCGACCGGCTGACCGGCCCGGTCGAAGGAGTCAACCGCGCCGGTTGACGATCTCCAGCAATTCGAACGCCTGCACCAGCGAGACCTGCATGATGTCCACCAGCACGCCGCGTTCCAGGCCGAGCAGGTTCCACGCCGCCTCGTCGAAACTCAACTGGTACTCACCCAGGCTGGCCCGGCTCTTGATGTCGGGCGCCATGTGGAAGGCGATGTCCGCCGCCACGTGCAGCACCGCGGCCTCCTTGGGGAAATCCGGGCAACGCCAGGGTTCGATCTGATAGGCGACGATCTCGTCCAGCACGTTGGGCACGCGCCAGTTGCGCAACAGCGCGGCTCCCAGTTCGGCATGGGTGAAACCGAACACCTGACGCTCGGCGGCGACGATGGCCGCCTCGCCCATGTCCCGGTCGCGCAGCACCTGGCGATAACGCACCGGTTGGGCAGCGTAGAACACCAGGCGGCCGATCTTGTGCAGCAGGCCGGCGAGGAACATGCGTTCGCCGGCGCGGATGCCGCATTTCTGCGCCAGATTGCGGCTCACCACACCGCAGTTGACGCTGTTGTCCCAGAAATCGAGCAGATTGACGAACTCTTCCGGGATGCCCTTGATGCTGGTGATCACCGCCGTCGACAGAACCAGATCGCGCAATGCCTGCTGGCCGATCAGCGTGATCGCGCGCGAGATGGTGTCCACCTTGCGCGGCAGGCCGTACCAGGCACTGTTGGCCAGGCGCAGCACGGTCGCCGCCAGCGCCGCATCGAGCTGCACCACCTCCACCAGTTTCTGTGTCGATACGTCGGGCTGGTCGAGCAGCTCGTTGAGCCGCATCGCCACGTCCGGCAGGCTGAACAGATGCTTGACGTCCTGGACCAGTTGCTGCGGGGTCATGGCTACGCTTCCATCGCACGGGAAGCGTCAAGCATAGCGGCAAACACGGCGCGCGCCACTACCGGCACGCGCCGTGCGTTCACCAGCTCTGGCGGCCGCGCGGGCGGGTGTCGTGACGCGCGGGCGCGTGTTCGCGCGCCGGCCGGCCATC
>CAYTRH010000177.1:0-5591 GCA_964440155.1 uncultured Thiobacillus sp.
GAGCCGCGCGCGCCGGCGTGCGCCGCCGCCTATCCCGAGGACAGCCTGAGCTATCTCGGCAACGTGTTCAACGGCCGCGCGCGCGACTTCTACGCCCGTCACGGCGTGCGCCTGATCGCCGCCGCCTACGAGAGTCACGAGGAGACCGGCGACGTGCCGTTGATGATCACCCGCCACTGCGTGCGCTATTCGCTCAGCCTGTGTCCCAAGCAGACGCGCGGTGTGATCGGGGTGCACGGCACCATCAAGGCGGAACCGCTGCGGCTGATCAACGGTGACGAGGAACTGACCCTGCGCTTCGACTGCAAGGCGTGCGAGATGCACGTGGTGGGGCGCATCAAGCGCAACGTGCTGAAACAGCGTGCCCGCGACATGAAGGTGATGCCGCTGCGTTTCTATCGCACGCGGCCTTGAACGCGCAGGCGTCGGCATGCGCGACAAGTACATCCTGTTCGCGGTCAGCGCCATGGGCCTGGGCCATGTGCAGCGTTCATTGCCGTTGATCCGTCATTTGTTGGCTGCCGGAAACGAGCTGCTGATCCTCAGTCATGGGCGCGCGCTCGACCTGTTGCGCCTGGAGTTGGCGGATGCCGCTGCTGTGTGCTTCGAGTCGTTTCCGGACTATCCGCCGTTGCAGCGTGGTTCGGGCATCGCCCATTACGCCTATTACCTGCGCGATCTGCTGGCCATCGGTGCCTGCATGCGCCGCGAGCGGGTGTTCGTCGAACGACTCGTACGCGAACGGCGGTTCGACGCGATCGTTACCGACGGCCGCTTCGGCGTGTTCCTGCCGGATGTGCCGACCTTCCTGGTCTGTCACCAGATCCGTATCCTGCTGCCGACGCTGTTGCGTCCCTTCCAGCCGCTGGCCGACCTGGCGCAATACCTGCTGCTGCGCAAGTTTACCCGCGTGCTGGTGCCCGATTTCGCCGATGCCGATCAGTGCCTCGCCGGCCGGCTGTCGCACAACTGGATGGCGCGCGCCATCGCGCCGCTCTACCTTGGCTACCTGTCGTCGCTGTGCGCCGGCGAGGCAACCAAGTCCATCGACGTGCTGGTCATTGCCGGCGGTTTCATCGAAGCCGAGCGCGCGAACTTCATTGCCTGGGCGCATGATCGCCTGCGCCGGGTGCACGGGCGCGTGGTGCTGGTGCTGGGTGATACGCGCGCGCAGGCGGCCGGGGACGACGGCGTAGGCCATGAAGTGCATGCCTGCGTGCACGGCGCAGCGCGCGATGCGTTGATGCGGGGTGCCCGGCTGATCATCGGCCGTGCCGGTTACACGACGGTGATGGACCTGTGCCAGATACGTGGGCGGGCGCTGCTGATCCCCACGCCGCGCATGACCGAGCAAGGCTATCTTGCCCGGCGTATCGCGCTCATGTGTCATCGACCCGGTGATGTCGCCGGGCTCGACGCGGATGGCGTGTACTTCGATGCCGCGTCGCTGCCGCCCGCGTTGCGCGAGTGGAGCACGCAGGACTCCGTGCGCGTGTTCGCACGCTATCTCGATGCCACGCTCGGCCCCTGACCGCGACGCCGCGCGGGTGATCTGCATGCTGCAGGGGCCGAGCGGCGATTTCTTCTGGCGTCTGCGCGCCCGTCTGCACGTGCACGGCGTGCGCGTCGTGCGCGTGAACCTGTGCGCGGGCGACCGCCTGGACTGGCCCGGTCCCGCCTTCGACTTCCGTGACACGCCGCAGCACTGGCCGACGTTCATCGAGCGCGTGATGCGGGCAGAGCGCGTGACCGATCTGCTGCTGTTGGGCGAGCAGCGCGACTACCATCGCGTCGCCATCACCGCCGCCCGGCGTCTGGGCATCACCGTGACGGTGTGTGAACTGGGTTACCTGCGGCCGGACTGGCTGACGCTGGAACTGGACGGCATGTCCGCACAGTCCCGCTTCCCGCGCGAGCCCGCCCGGATCCGCGCCGCTGCCGCCGGTCTGCGCGCGCCCGATGGCGGACGTCGCTTCGACGGCGGATTCATGCGCGAGGCGCTGGCTGATGTCGCCTACCACCTGGCCAACCTGGCGTTCGGATGGCGCTTTCCGCATTATCGTTCCCATCTACCGGGGCAGCCGCTGTGGCTGGACCTCGGCATCGGCCTGCACATGCTGCGCGACAGGCTCACCCGGCGGGCGGTATCGCGGCGTGGCACCCGGCTGGCGGCGGCCGGGGAACCGTACTTCCTGCTGCCGTTGCAGATCGAGAGCGACTTTCAGTTGCGCGCCTACTCGCGCTATGGCGGCATCGCCGAGGTGTTGCGCGAGGTGGTCGCCTCGTTCGCGCATCACGCCCCACCACCGACGCGGCTGGTGATCAAGCCGCATCCGCGCGAGGTCGTCTGGCGCAGTTGGCGTGGGCTGGCCGATGAACTGGCGCGGGCAGGTGGCGTGGCTGATCGCGTGCATTATCTGGACGGTGGCGACCTGGATCGGCTCATCGCCGCGTCGCGGGGAGTGGTCACGGTCAACAGTACGGTGGGGTTGCAGGCGCTGCAGCACGGTCGTCCGGTCAAGACGCTGGGCGCGGCGGTCTACGACGTCGCCGGCATGACCCACGGTGGTGACCTTGATTCGTTCTGGACCGACCCGGCGCCGCCGGATGCGGCGTTGGTGCGCGATTTCGTCGCGTTGCTGGCCGCCAGCATTCAGGTTCGCGGCTCGTTCTACTCGCCCTCGGGCAGTGCGGCCGCGCTGGAGGAATTCGCCCGGCGTCTGGCCCTGGGTCGCGTCAACCAGGTGTGTGCGGACGCCTGACGCGCCGTGTCAACGCTTCCTCGGCGGCAGCAGGTCGGTGATGGTGCCCTCCGCCATCTCCGCGGCGAAACAGAGGGTTTCCGACAGCGTCGGGTGGGCGTGTATGGTCAGGCCGATGTCCGCCGCGGTGGCGCCCATTTCGATGGCCAACACCGCTTCGGCCAACAGTTCGCCGGCGTTGATGCCGACGATGCCGGCGCCGATCACGCGGCCGCTGTCCTTGTCCATGATCAGTTTGGTCATGCCCTCGGTGCGTGCGATGGACAGCGCGCGGCCGCTGGCCGCCCAGGGGAAGACGCCCTTATCGATGGCCATTCCCTTGGCTTTGGCTTCGTGCTCGGTGACGCCCACCCAGGCGACTTCCGGATCGGTGTAGGCCACCGACGGGATCACCAGCGCCTGGAACTCGACCTTGTGGCCGGCGATCACCTCGGCCGCCACCTTGCCTTCATGCACTGCCTTGTGCGCCAGCATCGGCTGGCCGACGATGTCGCCGATGGCAAAGATGTGCGCCACGTTGGTGCGCATCTGCCGGTCGACCGGCACGAAGCCGCGTTCGTCGACCGCGACGCCGGCCGCTTCCAGACCCAGGGTCTTGCCGTTGGGGCGCCGGCCGATGGCCACCAACACGCGGTCGAAGCGCTCCGTCGTTTCCTGCTCGCCGTGACGCAGCGTCACGTGGATGCCGTCCGCCTCCGCGGTCATGGCGGTGACCCCGGTGTTCAGCCGTATGCTTTCGAAACGTTGCTCCATGCGTTTGGCCAGCGGGCGCACCAGGTCGGCATCGCAGCCGGGTATCAGTTGTCCGCCCAGTTCGACCACGGTGACGCGGCTGCCCAGCGCGTCGTACACGGTGCCCATCTCCAGGCCGATGATGCCGCCGCCGATCACCAGCAGGCGCGGCGGGATGTCGGCCAGCGCCAGCGCGCCGGTGGAGTCCATGACGCGCGCGTCCTCGGGCTGGAAGGGCAGGCGCACGGGCTGCGAGCCGGCGGCGACGATGGCGTGCTCGAACGCGATGGTGCGTGTCGAGCCGTCGGCCGCAGTGACCAGCAGTCGATGCGGCGCGGTGAAGCGACCTACGCCACGGATGACCTCGACCTTGCGCTGTCTGGCCAGTTGCGCCAGTCCGCTTGTGAGTTTGCCGACCACGTCGCGCGCTTTCCAGGTGCGCAATGCGTCCAGATCGATGTCGGGCTTGCCCAGGCGCACGCCATGCGCGGCCATCTCCTCGGCTTCGGTGATCAGGCGCGCGGTATGCAGCAGCGCCTTGGACGGGATGCAGCCGACGTTGAGGCACACGCCGCCCAGATCGGCGTGACGCTCCACCAGCACCACGCGCTTGCCCAGGTCGGCGGCGCGGAAGGCCGCGGTATAGCCGCCCGGGCCGGCACCCAGGACCAGCACCTCGGTGTGCATGTCGGCCGCGCCTTCCGGGGCGGTGGCGGCCAGCGCCGGAGCGGCAGCGACCGGGGCGGGGGTTGCCGGGGCGGCGGCGAGTTCGACGGGCGTGGCACTGGCCGTCGGCTGCACCGATGCCGCTTCCAGCAGCAGGATGGGCGAACCTTGCGACACCTTGTCGCCGACCTTGACCAGCAGTCGCCGCACCGTGCCGCCCTGCGGGCAGGGGATGTCCATCGCAGCCTTGTCGGATTCGATGGTGATCAGCGGCGCCTCCGGGGCGACCTGTTGCCCTTCGGCGACGTGCAGTTCGATGATCTCGACGTCCTTGAAGTTGCCGATGTCGGGAACGCGGATTTCGATGGCTTGGCTCATGGGCGCGGAATACGGCAGCTGGAATACGAAGGGCGTGTGGGCGGCCTGGTCAGAGCAGCAGGCGGCGCACGTCGGACAGCATCAGACGCAGATGGCTGGTGAAGCGGGCGCCGTCGGCGCCGTCGATGACCCGATGATCGTAGGACAGCGACAGCGGCAGGGTCAGGCGCGGTTCGAAGGTCTTGCCCTTGTCGTTCCAAACCGGCTTCATGGCGCCGCGTGACACGCCCAGGATGGCGACTTCCGGGCAGTTGATGATGGGTGTGAAGGCGGTGCCGCCGATGCCGCCCAGGCTGGAAATGGTGAAGCAGCCGCCCTGCATCTCCTCGACCTTGAGCTTGCGCTCGCGCGCGCGCGCCGACAGTTCGCCCAGTTCACGGGCGATGTCCAGCACGTCCTTGCGGTTGACCTCGCGGATCACCGGCACCACCAGGCCGTCCGGGGTATCTACGGCGAAACCGATGTGGAAATACTTCTTCAGGATCAGGTGCTCGCCGTCCGGCGCCAGCGAGGCGTTGAACTGCGGATAGGCGCGCAGCGCATTGACCACGGCCTTGATCAGGAACGCCAGCAGGGTCAGCTTGACGCCGCGCTTGCCGGCCTCGTCCAGCATGGAGCGGCGGAAGTCCTCCAGATCGGTGATGTCGGCTTCGTCGAATTGGGTGACGTGCGGCGCGGTGACCCAGTTGCGGTGCAGGTTGGCGCCGGACAATTTCTTGATGCGCGACAGTGGCTGGGTGTCGATGTCACCGAAACGCGCGAAATCGACCACCGGTGGCGGTGCGACCTCCAGTCCGCCGGCTGCCGGACCGCCACCGGCCGGGCGGTTCAGTTCCGCTTTGATCCAGGCCTGGACGTCTTCCTTGAGGATGCGGCCGCGCGGCCCGCTGCCCTTGATGCGTGCCAGATCGGCGCCCAACTCGCGCGCGAAGCGCCGCACCGCCGGGCTGGCATGCGCCGGCTTGTCGGTCGAGAACTCGGGGCGCGCGGCGACCGGATCGGGACGTTCACGCGGCGCGATGGGCGCGGGCACTTCCGGTAGCGGCCGCGACG
>CAYTRH010000178.1:0-5582 GCA_964440155.1 uncultured Thiobacillus sp.
GCGTCCAGCGCATCGAACACCGCCTGGACCATGCCCGGCGTGAACTCCTTGCTGGCCAGGCCGTAACGCCCGCCCAGCACGCGCGGCATGGCGCGCACGCCGTCGGCCGCGGCGCGCGCCAGCGCGGTGACCACGTCCTTGTACAGCGGCTCGCCCTCGGCGCCGGGTTCCTTGCAGCGATCCAACACGGCGATGGCGCGGACGCCGGCCGGCAGCGCCGCCAGCAGCGCGGCGGATGCGAACGGCCGGAACAGACGCACCTTGACCACGCCCACCTTGGCCCCGCGCGCGCACAGATGGTGCACGGTTTCCTCGACGGTCTCGGCGCCCGAGCCCATCAGCACGATGACGCGCTCGGCATCGTCGGCGCCGACGTAATCGAACAGGCGGTAGCGCCGGCCGGTGAGCGCGGCGAAGCGATCCATGGCCGTCTGCACCACGGCCGGAAAGGCGTCATAGAACGGATTGGCGCGCTCGCGCGACTGAAAGTACACGTCCGGGTTCTGCGAACTGCCGCGCAACACCGGCCGCTCCGGCGACAGCGCGCGCGCGCGATGCGCCGCCACCAGTTCGTCGTCGATCATCGCGCGCGCGGTGTCGCGTTCCACCGCGACGATCTTGGCGACTTCGTGCGAGGTGCGGAAACCGTCGAAGAAGTGGATCACCGGGATGCGCCCGGCCAGCGTCGCCGCCTGTGCGATCAGCGCGAAGTCCTGCGCCTCCTGCACCGACGCGCCACCCAGCAGCGCGCAGCCGGTGGCGCGACAGGCCATGACGTCGGAATGATCGCCGAAGATCGACAACGCATGCGTGGCCAGCGCACGCGCGGCCACGTGCAACACGAACGGCGTCAGTTCGCCGGCGATCTTGTACAGGTTGGGAATGAACAGCAGCAGGCCCTGGCTGGCGGTGAAGCTGGTGGCCAGCGCGCCCGAGGTCAGCGCACCATGCAGCGCGCCGGCGGCGCCGCCCTCCGACTGCATCTCGATCACCGTCGGCACCGTGCCCCACAGATTCGGTTCGCCGCGCGACGCCCATTCGTCCGCCCACTCGCCCATGTTGGAGGACGGCGTGATGGGATAGATCGCCGCGATCTCGTTGCACAGATACGCCATGCGCGCGACGGCCTCGTTGCCGTCTACGGTCAGATAGCTGGTCATCGCTGCTCGCAGTCGCCCGTCGGATTGCTCTGCCTCAAGGACATTCTAGGCCGGATATGGCGATTGGCGGGGCGACCCCACGCGGCGCGATACCCCGCCATGAAGACGGGCAGGCCGGTTTGACAGGCGCATAAGCGGATACTAATGTCAGATTGAGTGTCGCCGATGCCGCCGTTCATGCGACGCGCCGGCAGATCGGCCGCGGGCGTGACGAAGCGCGAGTCGCACGCCGCCGCGCCGCTTGGCGCGAGCGCGCAGCCGTCCATCGGTACGAGCCGGGACCGGGCAAAGCGGGAAACGCCCGGGTTCCACGGCGGGAACGGATGGCCGACCCCGGCATCGGCGCACTCATCGCGGTTTTCTCCGCCGGCGGCCGCAGCGGCCGTCGCCGTTCGTACCTGCCGGCGGTCGCGCAACAGCTACTCGGCGAAGGACGCGAGCGTGCCCACGGCTATCCTGACCCAATCCGCCAGCCGCGACGGTTTCCTGGCCGAGGTCATGGCCGCCACCCCCGGCGACAATCGTCTGGACCAGTGCATCCAATGCGGCTCCTGTGGCGGCTCCTGCCCGTCCGGTGCGGAGATGGAGCACACGCCACGCCGCCTGTTCGCACTGATCCGCGCCGGCGAGCGCGCCACCGTGCTGCGCAGCAACGCGCCATGGTATTGCGTGTCCTGCTACTACTGCACGGTGCGCTGTCCGCAACAGATCCACATCACCGATGTGATGTACACGCTCAAGGCCATGGCCATCCGCGCCGGCCTGTTCCACGACGCCGCGCCGGCCGGCTTTTCGGAGACCTTCGTCGATTACGTCGAAAAGTACGGCCGCAGTTTCGAATTGGGCCTGGCCACGCGCTTCAACCTGCGCCACCACCCGCTGGCGCTGGCCGGCATGGCGCCGCTGGGTCTGGGCATGCTCAGGCGCGGGCGCATGGACCTGACCCCGCACCGCATCGCCGGCATGGCGCAGTTGTCCGCCATCCTGGAACGCGCCAAGGCACTGGAGGCGACGGCATGAAGGCGATGTTCTTTCCCGGCTGCTCCATGCAGCGCAACGCCCGCGCCTATCTCGATTCGTTGCAGGCGATTCGCGCCGATATCGACCTGGAACTGACCGAGATCGACGACTGGAACTGCTGCGGTGCCACCGAGTACATGTCGGTGCATCGCCTCGCCGCGCACGCGCTGGTGGGCCGCAATCTGGCGCTGGCGCAGGCGCAGGCCGGCGACACCGACGTCCTCACCGCCGGTTGCAGCGCCTGCTATCTGAACCTGGCCAAGACCGACGCGCAGATGCGCGAGGATGCGCGCCTGCGCGCCACCGTCGACGAGGCGCTGGCGGCCGGCGGCCTGGCTTACCGCGCCGGCAGCCTGAAGGTGCGCCACCTGCTCGACCTGGTGTGTCACGACATCGGCTACGAACGCGTCAAGGCCAGTGTCACGCGCCCGCTGCACGGTCTCAAGGTGGCGGCTTACTACGGCTGCCAAGTGGTGCGCCCGGATTACGACCGGCGCTGGGACAGCAGCGAACTGCCCACCGCCATGGACCGGCTGCTGCGCGCGCTCGGCGCCGAGCCGGTGGACTGGGCGCTGAAGACGCAGTGCTGTGGCGGCCACATGACGGTGATCGGCCCCGAGGTCGCATTCGGCCTGATCCGCCGCCTGGTGCGCGGCGCGCTGGATGCCGGCGCCGACCTGGTGGCGACGCTGTGCCCCATGTGCCAGCTCAACCTGGATGCCTATCAGGTGGAGATGAACCGACACTATCGCAGCGATTACCACCTGCCAGTGCTGTACTTCACCCAGTTGATGGGCCTGGCGTTCGGCAGGTCGCCGGGCGAACTGGGCATCGGCCGCGAGTTCGTCGATGCCATGCCGGCGCTGGCCCGCATCCAGGCCGAGCCGCCGCAGGTCGCCGAAGCCCGGCGCAAACGCCGGCCCCGGCCGGGCGACGCGCTGCCGATGCCGCGTAGGGAGTGAGGCGCCATGGTCCAGGAAAAAGTCGGCGTCTACGTCTGTCATTGCGGCAGCAACATCGCCGGCGTGGTCGATGTCCAGGATGTAGCCCGCTTCGCCGCCGAGGAACTGAAGGACCGCGGCGTGGCGCTGGCGCGCGACTACACCTTCATGTGCTCGGTGTCCGGACAGGACATGATCGAACGCGACATCCGCGAGCTGGGCCTGACCCGCGTGGTGGTGGCCGCCTGTTCGCCGCACCTGCACGAAGCCACGTTCCGCGGCGCGTGCGCGCGCGCCGGCCTGAACCCCTATCTGTCGGAGATGGCGTCGATCCGTGAACACGTCGCCTGGGTGCACCGCGATCCGCAGGCCGCCACCGCCAAGGCCAAGGCCATCGTCGCCGGCACCGTGGAGCGGGTGCTGCGCAACGAACCGCTGCAAGCCATCGAGGTGCCGATCGACGCGCGCACCCTGGTGGTGGGCGGCGGCATCGCCGGCATCCAGGCCGCGCTGGAAGTGGCCGAGGCCGGTTACGACGTCTATCTGATCGAGCGCGAGCCCTCGCTGGGCGGCCACATGGCGCAATTCGACAAGACCTTCCCGACGCTGGACTGCGCGGCCTGCATCCTGACGCCGAAGATGGCCGCCGCCGGCGCGCACCCGAGGATCCACCTCCACACCTGGAGCGAGGTGGAAAAGGTCGAGGGCCAGGTCGGCGACTACACCGTGCACGTGCGCAGGAAACCGCGTTACGTCGATGCCGACGTGTGTACCGGCTGCGGCATCTGCGTGGAGAAATGCCCGGTGGTGGTGGTGGACGACACGTTCGAGGCCGGCATCGGCTACCGCAAGGCCATCTACTGGCCGTTCGCGCAGGCGGTGCCCAATCTGCCGGTGCTGGACCCGGACACCTGCACCTACTTCGTCGGCGGCAAGGGCGGCTGCCGCGCCTGCGAGAAATTCTGCCCGACGGTGCCCAACTCCATCCGGTTCGATCAGCGCGAGGAACGGCTGACGCTGCGCGTCGGCAACATCATCCTCGCCACCGGCTTCGATCTGTTCGACGCGCGCCGCGTCGCGCAGTACGGCTACGGCCGCCTGGCCAACGTGTTCACCAGCCTGGAACTGGAGCGCATGTGCAACGCCGCCGGCCCCACCGGCGGCAAGGTGGTGCTGCGCGACGGCCACACCACGCCGCGCAGCGTCGGCATCGTGCATTGCGTCGGCAGCCGCGACCGCAACTACAACCGGCATTGCTCGGCCATCTGCTGCATGCAGAGCCTGAAAACCGCGCACCTGATCAAGGAACGCACCGGCGCCAAGGTCTACGACTTCTACATCGACATCCGTTCGCCCGGCAAGGAATACGACGAGTTCTACCAGCGCGTGCTCGACGACGGCGTGCATTTCATTCGCGGCAAGGTGGCGGAGATCAGCGACGTACCGCTCGATCCGGGCGAGGAGGACGGCCGCCTGTACGTGCAGGTGGAAGACACCCTGGCCGGCCTGCGCCGGCGTATCCCGGTGGACATGGTGGTGTTGTCGGCTGCGCTGGAGCCGCGCCGCGACAGCGCCGAGGTGGGGCGCATCTTCGGCATCGCCTGCTCCACGCGCGGCTGGTTCATCGAGAAACACGCCAAGCTCGATCCGGTGGCCACCATGACCGAAGGCGTGTTCGTCGCCGGCTGCGCGCAGGGGCCCAAGGACATTCCCGCCAGCGTGGCGCAGGGCGCGGCGGCCGCGGCGCGCGTGCTCAACCACATCCGTCAGGGCGCGCTGTCGCT
This sequence comes from uncultured Thiobacillus sp., assembly GCA_964440155.1. GTDB lineage: Bacteria > Pseudomonadota > Gammaproteobacteria > Burkholderiales > Thiobacillaceae > PFJX01. The sequence goes on from CAYTRH010000178.1 coordinate 4,906, forward strand.
GGAACCGGTGCGCGCCAGCGTGCTGGCGGAACGTTGCTCCGGCTGCCGGCTGTGCAACGGCCTGTGCCCGTTCAACGCCATCCGCTTCGATGCCGTGCACGGCGTCAGCGAGATCAACGCGGCGCTGTGCCAGGGCTGCGGCACCTGCGTCGCCGCCTGCCCGGCCGGTGCCATCCAGGGCAGCGGTTTCAGCGACGCGCAGTTGTACGCGCAGATCGACGGTCTGCTCGGCGCCCTGCACCGACAGCCGGCGGAGGCGACATGAACACCCCGGCCTTCGAACCCGTGATCATCGGCTTCACCTGCAACTGGTGCAGCTACCGCGCCGCCGACCTGGCCGGCACCGCGCGCATCGAATACCCACCCAACGTGCGGCTGATCCGGGTGATGTGCAGCGGCCGGGTCGATCCCGCGTTCGTGCTCAAAGCGCTGGCCGACGGCGCCGACGGCGTGCTGATCGCCGGCTGCCATCCGGGCGAGTGTCATTACCTGGAGCAGAACTACAAGGCGTTGCGCCGGCATCGCCTGCTGCTGCGCACGCTGGCGCAGTTGGGCATCGAAGCGGAGCGCGTGCGCCTGGCCTGGGCCAGCGCCGCCGAGGGCGCGCGTTTCGCCGAGGAGGTGCGCGACATGGTCGCCGTGCTGCGCGCGCTGGGGCCGCTGCGCTGGCCGGCACG
>CAYTRH010000179.1:0-1872 GCA_964440155.1 uncultured Thiobacillus sp.
GACCTGTACGGCGCCGACATCCTCGCCAACCCCAGCTTCAGCAGCGGCGCGGGCGAGAACTATGCGTTCTGGATCGAGCCGCTGGAGCTGTGATCGCCGGCGTGGCGGCTACGGCGTCGGCGTGATGATCCGGCCGCGCGCCGCGCTGCCTTCGGGGCCGATCAGGTAGAGCAGGGTCGGCACCAGATCCTCCACCTGCGGCAGGCTGGCCTTGGCCTCGCCCGGGTGGGTCTTCATGCGTTGGGGGCTGTTGATCGGTCCCGGGATCAGCAGATGGATGCGCGGCGCAGGCGCGCTCCATTCGTCCGCCTGCACCTTGAAATAAGCCTCCAGCGCAGCCTTGGACACGGCGAAGCCACCCCAGTAGGCCGCCGGCGTGTGGCCGTGGCTTTCGCCGACCAGGATCACCGCGCCCAGGTCGCTGGCTTGCAGCAGCGGCGCGCACGCGCGGTTGATGGCGGCCGGCGCGGCGGCGTTGACGCGGAACAGGCGCAGCCAGGCGTCCACCGTTTCCAGGTGCTGCGGCGCCAGTCCCTCGAACGCGGCGGCGCAGTGCAGGATGCCGTCCAGGCGGGTCAACTGATAGCCGATGGCGTCGGCCATGGCGGCATAGTCGGCGTCCGTGGCCTGGGCCAGATCCATGGGGAAGATGGCCGGTTGCGGACCGCCTGTGGCGACGATGTCGTCGTAGACCTTCTCCAGTTTGGCGACGTTGCGTCCGAGCAGGATCACGCACGCGCCATGACGGGCATAGGCGAGGGCGGCGGCACGGCCCAGACCCTGGCCGGCGCCGGTGACGAGGATGACGCGGTCGCGCAACAGGTCGGCGGGAGCTTGGTAGTCGTGCATGGGCGGATCGGGGGCTTCAGGGTTGCGCCAGAGGCTGGGCGCGCGCGGCGAGGATGTGGCGGGCGCATTGTACGCCGCTGCGCACCGCGCCTTCGAGCGTGGCCGGGTAGTCGCCGGCAGTGTAATCGCCGGCCAAGTACAGGCCGGGCAGCGGCGTGACCTGGTCGGGACGGACCATGCCGGGCTCGCAGGCATAGGTGGCGCGCCGCTCGACGATGCGCGTCCACGCCCGCAGCGGCGGCAGTGGTCCGAGTACTGCGCGCAGACCTTGAAGCCAGGTGTCGCGCAGTCGCTCCGCTGCCCAGCCGACGTGCGGGCCCTCCGCGCTGGCGACGATGGCGACCACGCCGGGGGCGATGTCGTCGCGTTCGAATGCCCACGGTGCCTGACCGTCGCCGAGCGCGCGCATCGGAAACGGCGACGCGATGGGTGTGGCGAAGCGCAGCCACAGCGTGACGATGGGCTGCCAGCGGTAGCGCGCCACTGCGCGCGCGATGTCCTGCATCGGCGGCAGATCGGCCAACAGCGCCGGCAGGCGCGCCGGATGGCAGGCCAGCACCACCTGGCGCGCCGGCACCGCCGCGGTCTCGCCGGATCTGGCGATGATCAGTCGGTAACCATCGTCACCGGCGCACAGGCCGGTGACGCGCTGCGCAAGATGAACCTCGCCACCCTGTCGGCACAGGTACGGTAGCGCCGCGTCGGCCAGCAGGCGGCCGAGATCGGCGCGGTTGAACAGCAGGTCGCTGGCGTCGCGCGGACCGGCCAGGCTGTCGCGCAGCACGTTGCAGAACACCTGCGCGGAGGCGGTGTCCAGCGGCGTGTTCAGCGCGGCGATGCAGATCGGCGCCCACAGGCGTTCGATCAGACGTGACGACTGCCCCTGGCCGGCCAGCCACGGCGCGGCCGGCAGGTCGGCCGGCAGGCGGAACCCGCTGGCTTGCAGCGCGCGCATCAGGCGCGCCGCCGCCAGTTTGTCGGCGAGGCTCAGGCCGCGCGCGCCGAACAGGCCGACGGCCAGAT
>CAYTRH010000179.1:1907-5569 GCA_964440155.1 uncultured Thiobacillus sp.
GACGCAGTTCGAAACCGGGTGAGATCAGGCGCAGCGGTCTGCTCTGCAGGTGGCGCAGCGTACCCAGGCGCGCCATCAGGCGCAGCGCCTCGCGGTAGGCGCCCACCATCAGGTGCTGGCCGTTGTCGATCGCCAGGCCGTGCCAATCGACGCGGCGCGCGCGGCCGCCGGGCTGGCGCGCCGACTCGTACAGCGTGACCGGCACGCCTGCGTCGGCGAGCTCGAGCGCGCAGGCGACGCCGGCCCAGCCGGCGCCGACGATGGCGACGCGCTCGAGCGGCTGCGCTGCCGACATCAGCCCAGCGCCCAGGTGCGCCAGGCCAGCCACAGTTTGCGCAACGGCGTCAGCGCGGTGCGGCGGTCGAGCACCTGAAAACCGTCACGGCGGATTTCCTCCAGCAGCGTGCGATAGATCGCCGCCATGATCAGGCCGGGACGCTGCGCCGGACGATCGACCGGCGGCAGCAGCGCCAGCGCCTCGTCGTAGGTGCGCATGGCGCGCTGATATTGGAACTCCATCAGCGCGCGGAAGGCATCACTCATGCGCGCGTGGCGCAGATCGTCGGGATCGACGCCGAAGCGCGCCAGCTCGTCCAGCGGCAGGTAGATGCGGTCGCGCCGCGCGTCCTCGCCGACGTCGCGAATGATGTTGGTGAGCTGGAATGCCAGTCCCAGGCGGTTGGCGTATTTCAGCGTGGCGCGCTGGCTGATGCCGAAAATCTGCGCCGAGACTTCGCCGACCACACCGGCGACGCGATGGCAGTACAGGTTGAGCGTCTTGAAATCGGGGTAACGCACGTGGCCGAGGTCCATCTCCATGCCGTCGATGATCTGTTCGAACGCGTCGCGCGGCAGGCGGTAGGCGGTGATCGCATCGACCAGCGCGCGCGTCACCGGATGCTCCGGTTCACCGTCGTACAGGCGCGCCACCTCGTCGCGCCACCAAGCCAGTTTGGCGCGCGCGACGCCGGGGTCGGGACACTCATCGGCGATGTCGTCGACTTCGCGGCAGAAGGCATAGAACGCCGTGATGGCGCGGCGACGGTGTGCGGGCAGGAAACGGAAGCTGTAATAGAAGCTGGAGCCCGCCGCGGCGGCCCTCTGCTGGCAATAGGTGTGTGCGTCCATGGCCGGGTGGTCAGCGCGCACAGCCGCCGCTGTCGCAGCCGGCGGCGGCGCGCCCCTTGCCGGGGAAGGTGGCGCGCCACAGCATGTCGGCCCAGTCTGCGGCGCGCAGCACCGGACGGCGCTTGAACACGTCGCCGCGCGCCTCGTGCAACTGGCGCAGGATGCGCTCGCCGCCGAGGATGATCAGGCGCATCTCCAGACCGATGCGGCCGGGCAGCGCGCGGCCCAGCGGCGCGCCGGCCTGCAGCATGCGGCGCGCGCGTTCGATCTGCTGTTTCATGAACTGCTGCCACAGCGCATCGGCACGGCCCTGCGCGATCTGGCGCTCGCTGATGCCGAAATGCGCCATCTCGTCCTGCGGCAGGTAGACGCGGCCCTTGTGCCAGTCCGGCACGATGTCCTGCAGGAAGTTGATCAGTTGCAGCGCCGAGCAGACGCCGTCGGACCAGGCTTGGTGGCGGGCGTCGTCGTCGCCGTACAGTTTCAGCAGCAGTCGGCCGATGGGGTTGGCGGAGCGCTTGCAGTAGTCCATGACCTCGCCGAAATGCGCGTAGCGGGTCTTGACGCAGTCCTGCTCGAACGCCGACAGCAGGTCATGAAATGCGCCATAGGGCAGGGCATGGGCGCGGATGTGCGGCGCGAGTTCGCGGAAGATGGGATGCTCGACCGATTCATTGCGCTCCAGCGCGCGCAGATGGTCGTGATATTGCGCCAACTGGGTCAACCGCCGTTCGGCCGGAGCATCGCCCTCGTCGGCGATGTCGTCGGCGCTGCGCGCAAACGCGTAGATCGCCCGCACCGGCGCGCGCAGACGCGCCGGCAGGAAGATGGAGGCGACCGGGAAGTTCTCGTAGTGGCCGGCGTGGGTCAGTCCGGGTTTGGCCAGATCGGGCATCGTCGAGTCGGGGAGCGGCTCGCCCCAGGGCGAAACCCGGCGAGTTTACACAACGCGTCGGGCAATCAAGTGGCAGCGGGATTGCGCAACCGTTCCAGCAGGTTGCCGACCGCGCGGTCCATCAGCGGCACGGAATCGATCAGCTGCACTTCTCCGCTACGCAGCTTGGCCGCCAGCCCCTCGCCGTTGATCGACATGGCCCGTTGTCCCAGGCGGTTGGTGAACAGGTAGATGCCCTTGAGCGGGCTGACCCAGGCCAGCTTGGCCTTGGTACGGGTGCCGTCGGGCTGACGCAGCTCGATCCAGGCGCCGCGCCGCAAGCGCTTCACCTGGGTGTCGTAGCGGTCGGTCGCGTCGTCCTCCATGCGCGGCTGCCAGCCGACGTCGCCGATGGTGATCTCCTCGAACGGGCCGTCCTGCTCGGCTTCGGCGACGATGTCCTGCATCAGCGCGGGATCGACGTCGCCCGTTTCGGTCGAGGCCGGCACCGCGGCGAACTCGGGACCGGCCTCGGCGGCGGCGCTCGCCGGCGGAACGGGCAACGGGGGCGTGGGCGGCACCACCAGGGGCGGTTCGGTGCCGTCGCGCAGGCCAGCACGCACCGCCTCGGCATGGCACTTGACCAGGCCGGTGAAGAACTGGTCGCGCAGTTCGGGGCCGCCGCCGATCAGGCTCAAACCCTGCTCCAGTTGCTTGAGCAGGCGCGGCAGCAGTTCCACCAGGCGTTTGCGTTCGGCCGCATCGACTTTGGGTCGAACGCTCCAGATCAGATCGTCCATGGCGGCCACGGCCTGGCGCCAGCCCTCGCCATGTTCGCCCTGTGCCAGATAGTGGTGGATCAGCACGCGTTGCCAGTGGCTGTACAGGAAATCGCGGATGAAATCGTTCACCGGCTGGTCGAACAGATGTGCGCCGATCTCGTCGTGCGCCAGCACTCGGCCGATCTCGCGCTGCTCCTGCTGGTGGATGATCTGGGCGCTGCGGCTGGTCAGCGCGGCGACGCGCTGCTTTTCCTCGGCGCGGAACTGCTGGAACTCCTCCAGCACGGTGGCGAAGATGTCCACCTGTTCGTCGAACTGGCTGAGCACCCGCTGCACCAGCTCGTCGATGCGGCGGTACAGCTCGCTGTCATGGCCTTCCTCCTCGTCCCAGCCCATGGCGGCGTCCGCCAGGCTGTCCAGCAGCCGGCGGGCGGGATGGGTCTTCTGCGAGAAGAACGTGCGGTCGAGCATGGCGACCTTCAGCACCGGGATCTGCAGGCGGCCGATCAGCGCCTTCATGGCGTCGGGGATGCGCCGGTCGTCCAGGATGTAATCGAACACCATGGCGACGATGTCCAGGGTCATCGCGTCCATCGAGGCCATGGTGGCGGACATGCCGGTGTCGCGGATCTCGCGCAGCACGTTGATCTGGCCATTGCCCAGGTGAGCGACGTCGAAACCGGCCAGCGGCAGGCCGGCCGTATCCCCGCGCTGCAAGCGCGTCAGCGTCTGCATGAACGGTTGCGATGGGCCCGGCGGCACGGGTGTCGAAGGCGTCGGACTCGCCGGCGTCACCATGCCGCCGGGAAGCGGCGCGCCGCTGCCCGCGAACGGACCGGTGGCCGCGGGCGGCGCGGACGGGAGCGTGCGCGCTTGCA
>CAYTRH010000180.1:0-5564 GCA_964440155.1 uncultured Thiobacillus sp.
ACTCCGTTTCCGCACCCCTCCGATAGGGTGAAAAGGGTATTTGTTCAGTATTTCCTTAGGGGACAGACCACGAATATCGAATCCATGTCGGATTCGCCCTGACCGCCCACCTGCGTTCAACCCCGGATCACCGGCTTCAGATACCGCCCCGTGTGACTGTCCGGATGTGCGGCGATCTGCTCCGGCGTGCCTTGGGCGATGATGCGTCCACCGCCTTCGCCGCCTTCCGGGCCGAGGTCGATGACCCAGTCGGCGGTCTTGATCACGTCCAGGTTGTGTTCGATCACCACTACGGTGTTGCCGTGACCGACCAGGCGGTGCAGCACGGTCAGCAGCATGTCGATGTCGTGGAAGTGCAGGCCGGTGGTCGGTTCGTCGAGGATGTACAGCGTGCGGCCGGTGTCGCGCTTGGACAGCTCCAGCGCAAGCTTGACCCGTTGCGCCTCGCCGCCGGACAGCGTGGTGGCGGATTGGCCGAGGCGGATGTAGGACAGGCCGACGTCCATCAGCGTCTGCAGCTTGCGCCGGACCACCGGCACGGCGTCGAAGAATGCGTGCGCTTCCTCCACGGTCATCTGCAACACCTGGTGGATGTTGCGGCCCTTGTATTCCACTTCCAGCGTTTCACGGTTGTAACGCTGACCATGGCAGACGTCGCAGGGCACGTAGATATCCGGCAGGAAGTGCATCTCCACCTTGATCATGCCGTCGCCCTGACAGGCTTCGCAGCGGCCGCCCTTGACGTTGAACGAGAACCGGCCCGGTTCATAGCCGCGCTCGCGCGCCTGCGGCGTGCCGGCGAACAGTTCGCGGATGGGGGTGAACAGGCCGGTGTAGGTGGCCGGGTTGGAGCGCGGCGTGCGGCCGATGGGGGCCTGGTCGACGTTGACCACCTTGTCGAAATATTCGACGCCCTCGATCGCTTCGAACGGCGCGGGCTCGTGCGCGGCGCCGTGCAACTGGTTGGCGGTGATGGCGTACAGCGTGTCGTTGAGCAGCGTCGACTTGCCCGAGCCGGACACGCAGGAGACGCAGACGAACACGCCGGTGGGCAGTTCGAGCGTGACGTTCTTGAGGTTGTTGCCATAGGCGTTGATCAGCCTCAGCACGCGCCCCTCGCGCGGCGCGCGGCGCTGCGCAGGCAGCGGGATGGCGCGCTTGCCGGCCAGATACTGGCCGGTCAGTGACCGTTCGCTGGCCAGGATGTCGGCCAGCGTACCCTCGGCGACGATCTCACCGCCGTGCTCGCCGGCGCCGGGGCCCATGTCGACGATGTAGTCGGCGTGGCGGATGGCGTCCTCGTCGTGCTCGACCACGATCACCGAGTTGCCCAGGTCGCGCAGGTGCTTGAGCGTGCCGAGCAGGCGGTCGTTGTCGCGCTGATGCAGGCCGATCGAGGGTTCGTCGAGCACGTACATGACCCCGGTCAGGCCGGAGCCGATCTGGCTTGCCAGGCGGATGCGCTGTGCCTCACCGCCGGACAGGGTGTCGGCGGAGCGCTCCAGGCTGAGGTAATCCAGGCCGACGTCGTTGAGGAAGGTCAGCCGCGCGCTGATCTCCTTGACGATCTTCTCCGCCACCTGGGCGCGTTGCCCGGTCAGCTTCAGGTCGTTGAAGAACGCCAGGGTCTGGCGGATGGGCAGGCGTGACAGATCGTGCAGCGTGTGCCCGGCGATGGTGACGTGCCGCGCTTCCAGGCGCAGGCGCGAGCCGCCGCATTCCGGGCACGGGCGGGTGGCGATGTACTTGGCCAGTTCCTCGCGCAGCAGTTGTGATTCGCTCTCCTTGTAGCGCCGTTCCAGGCTGGGAATGACGCCGTCGAAACGGTGTTTGCGCGTCACCTTGCGGCCGCCCTCGCCTAGGTATTGGAAGGCGATCTCCTCGCGCCCGCTGCCGTGCAGCACGATGTCGCGTATGCCCGCAGGCAGCGCCTCCCACGGCGTTTCGATGTCGAAACCGTAGTGCATGGCCAGGGCTTCCAGCATGCGGTAAAAGAAGGCGTTGCGTCGGTCCCAGCCCTTGATGGCGCCGGAGGCCAGCGACAGATGCGGGAAAGCGACCACGCGCTGCGGATCGAAGAAGGTGATCTGGCCCAGGCCGTCGCACTTGGGGCAGGCGCCCATCGGGTTGTTGAACGAGAAGATGCGCGGTTCCAGTTCCGGCAGCGCGTAGTCGCACACCGGGCAGGAGAATCTGGCGGAGAACAGCATCTCGCGCCCGCCATCCATTTCCACCGCCAGCGCGCGGCCGTCGGAATGGCGCAGCGCGGTCTCGAACGATTCGGCCAGACGCTGCTGCATCTCGGCGCGCACCCGGAGCCGGTCCACCACCGCCTCGATGGTGTGCTTGCGGTTCTTTTCCAGCGCCGGCAGGCTGTCGATGTCGTACACCTCGCCATCGACGCGCAGGCGCACGAAGCCCTGCGCACGCAACTCGTCGAACAGTCCCGCCTGTTCGCCCTTGCGCCCCACCACCAGCGGCGCCAGGATCATCAGCCTGGTGTCCTCGGGCATCTGCAACACCGTGTCCACCATCTGCGACACGGTCTGCGCCGCCAGTTCGATGCCGTGATGCGGGCAGCGTGGCGTGCCGGCACGTGCGAACAGCAGGCGCAGGTAGTCGTGGATCTCGGTGACGGTGCCGACCGTGGAGCGCGGATTGTGGCTGGTGGCTTTCTGTTCGATGGATATCGCCGGCGACAGCCCCTCGATCAGGTCGACATCCGGTTTCTCCATCAATTGCAGGAACTGGCGCGCATAGGCCGACAGCGACTCGACGTAACGCCGCTGCCCCTCGGCATACAGCGTGTCGAACGCCAGCGACGACTTGCCCGAGCCGGACAGCCCGGTGATCACCACCAGCCGGTGCGACGGCAGATCGACGTGGACGTTCTTGAGGTTGCGGGTGCGGGCGCCGCGAACGCGGATCATGATCGGAACGGTCTGGCCAAAGCTCAGGAATATACGCGCTCGTCCACGCCCGCTTCAAACCGGAAAAACCGCGGCCGTGCGCGCGGATTTGCCCGCCCGGCGCGGCACCCCCTATAGTGCGCGCATGACCAACACCGCCCCTGCGCGCCCCGCGCCCGCCCGCTTCGCCGCCTGGTTCAGACGCCGTCTGCAGTTGCTGCAAGGGCTGCCGTTCAAATGGGGCATCTCCAGCGGACGTCACGTCTATCTGGCACACCACCCCGATGCCCAGGTGACGTTCGCCGCACACCCCGAATTCGCCGACCTGTTCCAGCGCTTCATCCGCCACAACCGCCGCAACAACGCGGGCGACATTCCGCGCTTGTGGTCGCTCATCCTGAACTGCAAGCAGATACTGGACGAGGGCATCCCCGGCGACTTCGCCGAGCTGGGCGTGTGGCGCGGCAACACCGCCGCGGTGCTGGCCCACTTCGCCGCGCGCGATGGCCGGCGGGTGTTCCTGTTCGACACCTACGAGGGTTTCGACAGCCGCGACCTCGCCGGCATCGATGCCGACAAAGGCAAATCCTTCACCGGCACCTCGGTCGACCTGGTACGCGCAACCATCGGTGACGACGCGCATTGCGACTACGTCAAGGGCCACTTCCCCATGTCGCTGCGCGAGGAGCATCACGCGCGCCGGTATGCCGTGGTCAGCCTGGACTGCGACCTGTACGCGCCGATGCGCGCCGGTCTGGAGTTCTTCTATCCACGCATGCCGGCCGGCGGCATGCTGTTCCTGCACGACTACGCCAGCCAGCACTGGAACGGCGCCAAGCAGGCCATCGACGAGTTCTGCCGCGCCAGCGGAGAACATTTGATACTGATGCCGGACAAGAGCGGCAGCGCCTTCGTGCGCAAGTCGGGCTGACGCGCGCCGGCTCGTTCGGCATCGCCGCGACCGCGGCCGAGCGCGCTACAATCGCCGAGCTTCCGACCCGCCCGATCGCCGGGCGTTTTCCGCCCGCCACCATGTCCCGCTCCGACGCCATCCCGATGACGCGTACCGAACGCCGTGCCGCCGTTTCCCTGGCCGGCATCTTCGGCCTGCGCATGCTCGGCATGTTCCTGATCCTGCCGGTGTTCGCGCTGTATGCCAGCACCCTGCCGGGCGGCGAGAACCATACCCTGGTCGGCCTGGCCCTGGGTATCTACGGTCTCACCCAGGCGTTGCTGATGATCCCGTTCGGCATGGCGTCGGACCGCTACGGACGCAAGCCGGTGATCATCGTCGGCCTGATCGTGTTCGCGCTGGGCAGCTTCCTGGCCGCCTGGGCCGACACGCTGTGGGGCGTATTGCTGGGACGCGCGTTGCAGGGGGCGGGCGCCATCTCGGCCGCGGTCACCGCGCTGCTGGCCGATCTGACGCGCGAGGAGAAGCGCACCCAGGCCATGGCCTTCATCGGCAGCACCATCGGCCTCGCCTTCGCTTTTTCCCTGGCCACGGGGCCGCTGTTCTACCAGTGGATCGGCGTACCCGGCATGTTCGCGATGACCGGCGTGCTGGCCCTGCTGGCCATCGTGGTGATCCGCCACTACACCCCCGACCCCGGCAAGGTGGCGTTCCATTCCGACGCCGAGGCCAATCCGGCGCGTCTGCACGACGTACTGCGCAACGGCGAGCTGCTGCGCCTCAACTGGGGCATCTTCGCGCTGCACGCCGCGCAGATGGCCATGTTCGTGGTGGTGCCGTTCGCGCTGCTGGATGCCGGCGGGCTGGCGGCGGAACGGCATTGGCAGGTGTATCTGCCGGTGCTGCTGGCATCCTTCGCGCTGATGGTGCCGGCCATCATCATCGGCGAGAAGCGCGGCCTGCTGAAGAACGTATTCGTCGCCGCCATCGCGCTGCTGCTGGCGGCGCAGGTCGGTTTGGCGCTGTCCATGCACCTGTTCTGGGGAGTGGTGGCGGCGTTGTTCGCCTTCTTCGTCGCCTTCAACATCCTTGAAGCCAGCCTGCCGTCGCTGGTTTCCAAGATCGCCCCGCCGGAAGCCAAGGGCACGGCCATGGGCGTCTACAACACGTCACAGGCGTTCGGCCTGTTCTTTGGCGGCCTGGCCGGCGGCTGGCTGGCGCAGCACCACGGTTTCGCCGCCGTGTTCGTGTTCTGTGCCGCGCTGGTGCTGCTCTGGCTCGGGCTGGCGGCGGGCATGGCGCCGCCACCGCGGGTGCGCACGCAGATGTTCCACGTCGGCCCGCTCAGCGAGGAGGACGCGCGCCGGCTGGCGACGCGCCTGACCGTGTTCACCGGCGTCGAGGCGGTCACCGTGCTGCCCGACGAAGGCGCCGTGCTGCTCAAGGTGAATCAGACCGGCTGGGACGAGGAAGGCATCCGCCATTTACTGCAAGGGGGACATTGACATGGCATCGGTCAACAAGGTGATACTGATCGGCAATCTCGGCCGCGATCCGGAAATGCGCTATATGCCCAGTGGCGACGCCATCGCCAACCTGCGCATCGCCACCACCGACACGTGGAAGGACAAGGAGGGCAACAAGCAGGAGGCCACCGAATGGCACAGCGTGGTGTTCTTCGGCAAGCAGGCGGAAATCTGCGGCCAGTATCTTACCAAGGGCCGGCTGGTCTATGTCGAGGG
>CAYTRH010000181.1:0-5563 GCA_964440155.1 uncultured Thiobacillus sp.
GATAACCGCTGCCGTCCCATTTTTCGTGGTGCGACAGGGCGATGTCGCGCGCCATCACCAGCAGTTCGGAGTCGTCGCCGGACAGGATCTCGGCGCCGATGGTGGCATGGGTCTTCATGATCTCCCACTCGTGCGGCTCGAACTTGCCCGGCTTCAACAGGATGTGGTCGGGGATGCCGATCTTGCCGATGTCGTGCATGGGGCTGGCGTTGAGCAGCAGCTCGCAATGGTCGGCATCCAGACCCACGGCCTCGCCGAGCAGCGCCGAGACCTTGCTCATGCGCAGGATGTGCAGGCCGGTCTCGTTGTCGCGGAACTCGGCGGCACGTCCCAGGCGGCGCACGATCTGCAAGCGTGTGTCGTACAGCGCCCGCGTGCGCTCGCGTACCCGTTCTTCCAGCCACTGATTGCGCCCGCGCATGGACTTCTGATAGAGCTGGATCTGCAGCAGGTTGCGCACCCGCGCCAGCAGTTCGTCCACGGAGAACGGCTTGGTCACATAGTCGTGGGCACCCTCGCGCAACGCGCGCACGCAATGCTCGTGGTCATGCTGGGCGGTGAGGATCAGGATGGGCGGCAAGTCCTCGCGCCCCAGCCCACGCAACTGGCCCATGACCTGAAAACCATTCAGGTAGGGCATGTTGAGATCCAGGATGACCAGATCGATGCCGTGCCGCTCGAACGTGTCCACGACAGTACGCGGGTCGGTCGTGGCCAGCAGGTTCCGGTAGCCGAACGCGCCCAATGCGCGCTCCAGCAGCTTGACGTTGGCCGGCTCGTCATCCACCACCAGGATGCGCGCGCTCTGCGTGTCCGCCTGCCACGCCGGAATCCTCACCGGTTCGTGTTCTTCCTCCATCGCCACATCCCCCGTTTGCGCACCGAGCGGTCTTCACGTCCGGCCGGCGGCGAAACCATGCCCATGTCCAATGCATCCGTCAAGTGTCACACTCACGAACGAACGGATGGGTCGCCGGTCGACGCTGGCGCGGGCGATGGGGCGGCATCGATCAGGCTCGCCACCAGGTGCAACAGGTGGTCGATGTCGATCGGCTTGGTCAGGTACGCATGGAATCCCGCCGCCTTGCCGCGCGCCAGGTCGGCCGGCATGGCGGCCGCGCTGACGGCAACCACCGGAATGTCGCGCGTGGTGGCACGCTCGCGCAGCGCGGCCATGACCTCGTAGCCGTCCATCTCCGGCAGGTTGATGTCCAGCAGGATCACCGCCGGCGAATGGCGCTCGGCCAGCGCCAGCCCTTCCAACGGCGTCGAGGCGCACAGCAGGTGCACGCCGCCGCGGTGCGCCAGCACCCGCTCGATCAGGCGCAGGTTGGCGGGATTGTCCTCGATGCACAGCACCGTCGCCGGCGCGGCACCCGGACCGACGGCCGCCTGGGTGGTGGATACACCCGCCGATTGCGCTGGCATGGACGGATCCATGCCCTGGCCGGCGGGCAGACGTACCCAGAAGGTGCTGCCCCGGCCGGGTGCGCTGTCCACGCCGATACTGCCGTGCATCAGCTCGGTCAGGCGCTTCGACAGCGCCAGACCGATGCCCGTGCCCTCGATGGCGCGCTGATCGGCGCCCAGGCGCTCGAAAGCAGTGAACAGGCGTGCCTGCTGCTGCGGGCTGAGCCCCGGGCCGGTGTCGGAGACCCGAATTTCCAGGCTTTCCCCCGAGACCACGCAGGCCAGTGCGATCTCGCCGCCCTCCTGATTGAACTTGATCGCGTTGGACAACAAGTTGAGCAGCACCTGTTTGAGCCGCACGCGGTCGGCCTGGACATGGTGGAGGCAGCCTTCGCGTCGCAGCGCGATGCGGATGCGCCGTGCGTCGGCCAGTGGCTGGACCAGAGTCAGACACTCGTCCACCAGCGGCATGACCGCCACCGGCTCGCGGCTGAGCGTGAGGCGGCCCGCCTCGATGCGCGCGAGATCCAGCACCTCGTTGATCAGGTCGAGCAGGTGATGGCCGGCATGCATGATCTCGCGCACGTTGTCCGCCTGCTCCGGATCGCGCACTTCCAGTTGCAGCAACTGCGCAAAGCCGAGGATGGCGTTCAGCGGCGTGCGCAGCTCATGGCTCATGCGCGACAGGAACTCCGACTTGGCACGGTTGGCCCGCTCGGCCTCGTCCCGGGCGTGCAGGATCGCCGCCTCGGCGAGCTTGCGCTCGGTGATGTCCTGCACCGTCCCTTGCAGACGCAGCGGGCGTCCGGCTCCGTCCGTTTCCGTCTGCGCCTCCTCGTGCACCCAGCGCACCTCGCCGTCCGGGCGCACGATGCGGTGGTCCGCCCGATAGCCGGTGCCGTGCGCGAACGCGTCCACGGTCGCCCGCCGCACAGAATCGCGGTCGTCGGCATGCACGAGTTGGAAAAAGCGCTCCGGGTCAGGAGTGAACGTGGCGCGCTCACAACCAAAAATGCGGTAGGTCTCATCCGACCAGTCGAGCTCGCCGGTTTGCAGGTTGACGCTCCAGTGGCCGAGGTGGGCGATCTGCTGGGCACGGCGCAGTTGCGCCTCGCTGTGCGCCAGTTCGGCGGTGCGTTCGCGCACCAGGTCTTCCAAGTGCTCGCGGTAACGGGCCAGCTCGGCCTCGACCGTCTTGCGTTCGGTGATGTCCTGCACGGTGCCGACCATGCGCACCGGCGTGCCGTCGGCTTCCCGGTACACCCGGCCCTGCTCGTGTACCACGCGGATGGTGCCGTCCGGCCGCACCACCCGGTGTTCGACGCGGTAGGGCACGGCGGCGTCGGCGACGCTGGCGTCGACCGCGTCCAGCACCCGCTGGCGGTCATCGGCGTGTATCGCTTGCAGGAAGGCCTGGTAAGTGGCGTCGAACGACTGCGGCGCCTGACCGAAGATGCGATAGATCTCGTCGGTCCAGCGCAGCGCGCCGGTGCGGATGTCCCACTCCCAGGATCCGATGTGGGCCAGCGCCTGGGCCTCGGCCAGCAGCGCCTCGCTGCGGTCCAGTGCGTCACGCTGCCGCGCCTGCACGGTGACGTCGCGCAGCACGCCGAAATAGCAGGGCTGGTCGAGGATGCTGACCAGCGAGGCGCTGATGTCGGCCAGGAACAGTGCGCCATCCTTGCGCCGGAACGGCATCTCCCGGCGTAGCTCGGTGTCGCCACGCCGCATCGCCTGGAAATGCTCGGTGACGCGCGACAGGGCCTCTTCCGGATGCAACTGTTCGGGCGACATGCGCAGCAGCTCGTGTTCACTGTAGCCCAGCAGGCGACAGGCTGCCGGATTGGCCATGATGAACCGGCCGGTGTCGGCGGAAACCACCAGGATGCCTTCCTGCGCATGCTCGTAGATGGCGCGCAACACCACATCGGAATCGCGCAGCCGGGCCATGGCGCGGCCTTCTTCGTCGCTGTCCGTGGGTTCGTTCACGTCGTCGGCTCCCCGGCCACGTCAGCATCGCCCTGTCGCCGCGCGTCGATCGTCGTTGGGCGCTCCGGCGCCGGCGCGGCGTCCGCATCGGGCAGATCCACCCAGAACGTGCTGCCCTGTCCCGGACGGCTCTCCATACCGATGTCGCCCTGCATCAGCTCCACCAGTTTCTTGCTGATGGCCAGCCCGATGCCGGTACCCTCGATGTCGCTGTCTTCGCGGCCGAGGCGGTGAAAAGCGGTGAACAGCCCGGCCTGCTGGTCCTCGGGGATGCCCAGGCCGGTGTCGCTGACGGTCAGGCGGACTCGACCGGGAACGGCAAAGTCGCAGGTGACGCGCACCTCGCCGCCGTGGCGGTTGTACTTGACCGCGTTGGACAACAGGTTGAGCAACACCTGCTTGATGCGCAGCCGGTCCGCACGCACCCGGCGGCCGGCGCACGCCGCCAGCTCACGCCGGAACGTCAGCCCCTGACGGATGGCACCGGACTCCACCAGCGCGGCGCACTCGCCGATCAGATCGATGATCGGCACCGGCTCGATGCGCAGCACCACCCGACCGGATTCGATGCGCGACAGATCCAGCACTTCGTTGATCAGCGCCAGCAGGTGACGCCCCGCCTTGAGGATTTCGACCACGTTGTCGCGTTGTTCATCGCCCAGCCGCGCGTCCATCTCCAGCAACTGGGCGAAACCCAGGATGGCGTTCATCGGCGTGCGCAGTTCATGGCTCATGCTGGACAGGAACTCGCTCTTGGCGCGGCTGGCCTTGCGCGCGGCCTCCAGCGCATCGGCCAGCCGTCGTTCCGCCGCCTTGCGCGCGCTGATGTCACGCACCACACCGACGAAACTGCGGCCTACGTCGTCGGTCATGGCGCTGACCGCCAGATCCAGCGGGAACGTGCTGCCATCCTTGCGTTGCCCGGTGACTTCCCGACCGGCACCGATGATATGGGCGACACCCATGTCAAGGTGACGGCGCAGGTAGCCGTCGTGGGCGCTGTGATCCGGTTCCGGCATCAGCAGGCTGACGTTGCGGCCCAGCACTTCGTCGGGGATGTAACCGAACATGCGTTGCGCAGCCGGGTTGAAGGCCGTGACGGTGCCCTGTTGGTCGATCACGATCACACCATCCACCATGCTGTCCAGCACCGTGCGCAGGCGCGCTTCGCTGGCCTGCAGGGCGCGCCCGGCGCGCACCTGCCCGGTCACGTCGCGGGTCACCACCACCACGTGGGAAACTTCGCCAGCGGCCGCGTGGTATGGGTAGTAAGTGATCGCGCATTCGGCCCGGCCCCGACCGGGCAGATTCAGCGTGGTTTGCAGCGCCACCGGCTGGCCCTGGTCGAAACACTGCCGCAGACGCGGCTCGATGTGGTCGCGGTAATCCACCTCGCCCCATACCTCGGCGAGATGCCGGCCGAGCACCGCCTCACGCCGCCGGCCCATGGCCACGCACCATTGGTCGTTCACCGCCTCGTAGCGATGCTCGCGATTGATCACGCTCATCATCTCGCCGACGGCGTTGACCATGAATTCGTAACGCTCCAGGCGGGCACCGGTGTCGTGCAGATGACGGACGAGCCCGGCCGCCACCAACGCCGCAACGACGGCGGTCAGCAGGGTGTCCCAAGTCACCCGGCCCTGGATCGCCAGACTCATGCCGGCGACGCTGGCGGTGCCCAGTAGCACAGCCGACAGCGTGATCTGCCAGGGCCGCATGCGGCCGACGATGGCTCGGAAGGTTGCGCTGAAAGCGGACATTGGCGGCGCGTCGCTTCGATCGGCTCGATTACCCCTGGCAATAACGGCGGAATCGACCGCTTCTTGATGGGCAGCCGACGCCGCCACCGGACCTCCCCTGCACTGCCGCTCAGTGCGCCGCCTCCCAATTGGGCCCCACACCCACCTCCGCCTTCAGCGGTACGGCCAGCCGGGCCACGCCGCACATCTTTTCCGGCAGGCCGGCGCGCACCTGGTCCAGCTCCGTTTGCGGCACTTCCAGCACCAGTTCGTCGTGCACCTGCATGATCAGGCGAGCGCGCAGGCCGGCATCGTCCAGCCACGCCTGCACCGCGATCATCGCCAGCTTGATCAGATCGGCGGCGGTACCCTGCATGGGCGCGTTGATCGCCGCGCGCTCGGCGCCGGCGCGCCGCGCCGGC
>CAYTRH010000182.1:0-5550 GCA_964440155.1 uncultured Thiobacillus sp.
GCAGCAGGCGGCCGAGCAGCGGCTGCACGCGCCGCCACAGCGCGCCGCCGGCGCGTTCCAGCACCAGCACGGTACGGTCCAGGCCGGCCAGATACAGTCCCAGCAGGATCAGCACGGTCTGCGCCAGTACGTACAGGCCCTGCTGCACCGGCCACAGGTGCTGCGACAGAAAGGCGGCCGAACCGACCAGGCCGGCGAGCGCGCCGGCCAGCGTGTAGCTGAGCACGCGCCCGGCGCTGTAGCCGATATGGAATGCAAACGGCTGGCGGCCGCCTTGCTGGAACGACATGGCGGTGACGATGCCGCCGCACATGCCGACGCAGTGCGCGCCGCCGAGCAGGCCGGTGAGGAATGCAGCGAGCAGGGAGATTTCGGGCATGGCGGCAGCGCGGGGCGAGGACCCGCGTCAATCACAGATCATGCCGCCGTCGATCCAGGCCTTGACGTCGCGCGCCCAGGCATCGTAGCTGCCCGGCACGGTGGGAAAACGGCCGGCGGGCGTCATGCCGCTCTCCAACGACCAGCGGATGCGCGCATCGTCCAGCAGGTGCTCGCGCATCAGCCGGCGGGCATCACCGCTGCCCATGTTGCGTTTGATCAGATTACAGGTGGCGCGCGCATCCAGACCGGTGTAGTCGAACTTGTCCGCCGGCGCCATCCACTCACCGCGTGCCAGGCCGGTGAGGCGCGGGGCGTGGCAGTTGTCGCACAGATAACGCGCGCGATGTGAGTGAAACGCGCGGCCCTGCTGCGCGCGGCTGTTGAACTGGTGGCATTGCAGGCAGCGATCGTGGTGAAACTTGGCGTGCAGCGCGTCGCCGAAACGTACCGGCGGCGCGGCCTGCGCCGGCAGCGCCAGGAACAACGCGGCGCACAACCAGGGCCATTTCATGAGGTGGCCTGTTCGATCCGCGCCGGCAGGTCGTCGGCCGCCACCGGCTGGAAGATGTCGCGATAGGCGGCATAGGTCGCGGTCAGGGTCAGCGGCAGGAACACCAGCAGACCCAGGCCGAACGGAATCAGCACCGCGCCCAGGCCGATCACGCCCAGCAGCAGGCTGTAGGTCAGCACCGGCCGCCAGTTCACCAGGCAGGCCCACAGGCTCCACCACATCGCGCGCACCGGCGGGAAGCGTTCGAACATCGCCAGGCCGGGCGAGAACCAGGTGGCCATCAGCAGCGGCGCAAACAGCAACGTGCCGAGTGCCAGCGTCGGCAGCGCGCCGGCCATCAGCCGTTCCGCCTGTTCCGGCGTCAACGCGCCGGGGTTCTGCGATTCGCGCAGCAGCGTGGCGAGATCGCCGCCGGTGAGGAAGCCGACCAGCGTGAAGGTCAACACCGTGCCGAGCATGTAGACGATGCCGATCACCAGCATGGACTCGCGCCCTTCGCGCCAGCCGGCGGCGAGGAACAGAAAGTTGATCGGCTGACCCGCGCTGCCGGCACGGCTGGCGGCCAGATAGCCGGCGACGATGAAGGGTGACAGCACCTGCACGAAGGTGGCGCCGATCAGGGGAATCAGGCCGAGCGCCATCAGGGTCAGAAACACCAGCGCGGTCATGCCGGTCCACTGGATCGGCGCCTGCACGAACAGCCCCCAGCCGGCGCGGATCCAGGCGACACCGGCCGCGGCGGGCATGCGGGTAACGGTCAATTGGGACATGAAACGGGAATCTGCCGCGCACGCGGCCTGCGGGTGAGGAACGGGGGTTAGCCTAACAGCGGCCGGTTCAAAACTGGTGGATGACCCACAACGGCACCTGGAAGTTCGGCGACAGGTCGTCGTAGCGCCGCATCTGGCCGTCGCCGCGGTGATCGACCAGGTAATACGGCCGGCCATGCGGCGGCGTCACCTTGATCATGTACAGGCGCCCGCGAATACGGTACTCCTCGACGCGATCCTCGCCGCGCTGCACGATGGTGATCTGCGGCTCCAGGTCGGCTTCCACCATGCCTGGCGGCGGCGGGATGTAGGGCAACGGTTGCAGGTCGGTTTGCGCGTGGCCGCCCGCCGGCCAGACCAGACATGCGACCAGCGCCAAGGTATAGCGGGACATGGTGATCCTTCCCATCAATGATTTCATCATAGCAGTGTGGCCCCCATTCACAGGTTGAGCAGGATTTCCCGCTCCGCCGCCGACGGCTCGAAACCGCGCGTCTCGTAGTGACGGAAGATGGCCTCGACCACCGCGTCGGGGTCGTCGATGACCTGGATCAGTTCCATGTCCTCGGCGTTGATCATGCCCTCGGCCACCAGCCGCGCCCGGAACCAGTCGATCAGGCCGGCCCAGAACGAGGACTGCACCAGGATGATGGGGATGCGCCGGGTCTTGCCGGTCTGGATCAGCGTCAGCGCTTCCATCAGCTCGTCGAGCGTGCCGAAGCCGCCGGGCATGACCACGTAGGCGCTGGCGAACTTGACGAACATGACCTTGCGCGCGAAGAAGTGGCGGAAGGTCTGGCTGATGTCCTGGAACGGATTGGCGTGCTGCTCGTGCGGCAACTGGATGTTCAGGCCGACGCTGGGCGACTTGCCGAAGAACGCGCCCTTGTTGGCCGCCTCCATGACGCCCGGTCCACCGCCCGAGATGACCGCGAAGCCGGCATCCGACAGTTTGCGTGCGATGCGTTCGGTGAGCATGTAGCACACCGAATCCGGGGTCACACGCGCACTGCCGAAGATGCTCACCGCCGGGCGGATCGGCGCCAGACGCTCGGTGGCTTCGACGAATTCCGCCATGATCGCGAACATGCGCCACGATTCGCGCGCGGACAGGCGCGCCTCGGCATTGCCGCCGGGGTCGATCAGGGAAGGCAGTTTGGGTTTGCTCATGCCGCGGTGACCAGACAGGGGATGGGCGATTGTATGCGCCCCGCCGATACAATGCGCCATCGCCCCGGAGGCCCCATGTCCCACACCCTGCTGCTGGTGGACGGCTCGTCCTATCTGTATCGCGCGTTCCACGCGCTGCCCGATCTGCGCTCGCCGGCCGGTGAACCCACCGGCGCGCTGTACGGTGTCATCAGCATGCTCAAGCGGCTGCGCAAGGATTACCCGACCGCCCATGCCGCCTGCGTGTTCGACGCCAAGGGCCCAACCTTCCGCGACGACTGGTACGCCGATTACAAGGCCACGCGCCCACCCATGCCGGACGACCTGGCCCGCCAGATCGCGCCGCTGCACGAGGCGGTGCGCGCGCTGGGCTGGCCGCTGTTGATGGTCGAAGGGGTGGAGGCCGACGACGTGATCGGCACGCTGACGCGTCGGGCCGAGGCTGCCGGCATGCGCGCGGTGGTGTCCACCGGCGACAAGGATCTGGCGCAACTGGTCACGCCGCATGTCCACCTGGTCAACACCATGACCAACGAAGTGCTGGATGAGGCGGCGGTGATGGAAAAGTTCGGCGTGCCGCCGGCGCGCATCGTCGACTACCTCACCCTGGTCGGCGATGCGGTGGACAACGTGCCGGGGGTGGACAAGGTCGGCCCCAAGACAGCGGTGAAATGGCTCACGCAGTACGGCGACCTCGACACCCTGCTGGCGCATGCCGGCGAGATCAAGGGCGTGGTGGGCGACAACCTGCGCCGCGCGCTCGACTGGCTGCCGCAGGCGCGGCGGCTGGTCACGGTGAAGACCGACGTCGAACTGCCGCTCGCGCCGGAGCAACTGACGTGGCGTGACGAGGACACGGCGAAACTGCGGGAGCTGTTTGCCACTTACGGCTTTCGCACCTGGCTGCGCGAACTGTCGCCCGCTTCCGCCACGGACGAGGGAGAGGGAACGACGGCGGCGAGCACATCCCCGGGTTCGACGCCGGCGCCCGATGCAACGCCGCCCTTGCCCCAGACCCCGGCCTCGCCGGCAGGCGAGGGGAAGGTGACGCGTCGCTACCAGACCATCCTCGACGAGCCGACCTTGGCGCTATGGCTGGACAAGCTGCGCGCCGCCGAACTGGTCTGCCTCGATACCGAAACCACCAGCCTGGACCCCATGCGGGCGCGCCTGGTCGGCTTGTCGTTCAGTGTCGCAGCCGGCGAGGCCGCCTATCTGCCGCTGGCGCACCATTACGCCGGCGTGCCGGCACAACTGCCGATCGGGCCGACACTGGCGCGGCTCAAGCCGCTGTTGGAGGATGCGTCGCTGGCCAAGGTCGGCCAGAACCTGAAGTACGACTGGCACGTGTTAATGAACCACGGCATTCATCTGGCCGGCATCGCCCATGACACGCTGTTGCAGAGCTACGTGCTGGAGGCGCACGAGCGTCACGACATGGACACGCTGGCGGCGCGCCACCTGGGCGAGACCACCATCAAGTACGAGGACGTCTGCGGCAAGGGCGCGAGCCAGATCGGTTTCGACCAGGTGGAGATCGCCCGCGCCAGCGACTATGCCGCCGAGGATGCCGACATCACGCTGCGCCTGCACCGCGCCATGTACCCGCGGCTGGTCTCCGAGGCGGGCCTACACGCGGTCTACCGCGACATCGAGATGCCGCTGCTGCCCATCCTGGCGCGCATGGAGCGCACCGGCGTGCGGCTGGATGCCGACCTGCTGCGCGCCCACTCCGACACGCTGGCGCGCGAGATGCTGACCCTGGAGGAAAAGGCGCACGCCGCCGCCGGTCAGCCGTTCAATCTCAACTCGACCAAGCAGTTGGGCGAGATCCTTTACGGGCGGCTGGGACTGAAACCGAAGAAGAAGACCCCGGGCGGCGCTCCGTCGACCAACGAGGACGCCTTGCAGGAACTGGCGCTGGATCACCCGCTGCCGCGCCTGATCCTCGACTATCGTGCGTTGGCCAAGCTGAAATCGACCTACACCGACAAACTGCCGGGCATGGTCAACCCGGATACCGGTCGCGTGCACACCACCTACGCGCAGGCGGTGGCGGTCACCGGCCGGCTCGCCTCCAACGACCCCAACCTGCAGAACATCCCGGTGCGCACGCCGGAAGGCCGCAAGATCCGCGAGGCGTTCATTGCCGAACCCGGCCATGTCATCGTCTCCGCCGACTATTCGCAGATCGAGCTGCGCATCATGGCGCACCTGTCCAACGATGCCGGCCTGCTCAAGGCGTTTGCCGAGGACGCCGACATCCACCGCGCCACCGCCGCCGAGGTGCAGGGGGTGGCGCCGGAGGCGGTGACGGCGGACATGCGGCGCATGGCCAAGGCGGTCAACTTCGGTTTGATCTACGGCATGTCGGCATTCGGCCTGGCGCGCAACCTCGGTCTGGAACGCGCCGCCGCCCAGGCCTACATCGACCGCTACTTCGCGCGCTACCCCGGGGTGGCGCGCTACATGGAGGCCACGCGCGCCGCTGCGCGCGAGCAGGGCTACGTCGAGACGGTGTTCGGGCGCAGGCTGTGGATGCCGGACATCAGGAGCGGCAACCAGGCGCGCCGTCAGGGCGCGGAGCGTGCCGCGATCAACGCCCCGATGCAGGGCACCGCGGCCGACCTGATAAAGCTGGCGATGCTCGCGGTGCAGCGCTGGATCGGGGCCGAGCGCCTGGACACCCGGCTGGTGCTCCAGGTGCACGACGAGCTG
>CAYTRH010000183.1:0-5523 GCA_964440155.1 uncultured Thiobacillus sp.
GACGGCGCCGAACTCGCCCTTGTGGCTGTCCACTGCGCGCGGCGGCAACGCGTAACACGGCTTTGTCCCGGCTGGAACCATGGTTTTCTTTTCCCGACGGAGTCCTATAACGCCATTACAGACCACGGACAGGAGGATGTCATGGCCAGCATCGACGCGCGGCGTGGGCCCGCGACGCAGTCGGGTGCGCAACTGCTTTCCTGCGAACTCGACGACAACTGCCCGACCCTGGACTGCGACGCCGTGCTCGACGAGTACGACGAAGCCTTGATGGAGACGCCCGAGGGCAGCGATTTCGTCGCCCACTATTGCGGCGTGCGTTACCTGGAGCGTCTGCCGCCGGCCACCGATGACCAATGAGTGTCACGCGCGGGCGTTACAATGCCATTTTGACCAATCGCCGGCATCGTCGCCGGCTTCGTCATCATGGCGGAAGCAGGAACGGGATCGAGCGCCCGTGTGGTCGTGGTCGACGACGACACGCTGATGCGCGAGGTGTTGAAGGCGTTGCTGCGTGAGGAAGGTTTCCAGGTCGCCGGTGAGGCGCGTGATGGCGGTGACGCGCTGAGTCTGATCCAGCGGGTGCTGCCGGACGTGGTGTGTCTGGACGTGAACATGCCGGGCATGACCGGCATCGACGTGCTCAAGGCCGTGCGCGGACGTCATCCCCAGATTCGGGTGGTCATGATCACCGGCGATTCCAGCATGAGCACGGTGCGCGAGGCGGTGGGCTACGGCGCGGTCGGGTTCATCGTCAAGCCGTTCAAGGCCGGCCGCGTCGGCGCCGCGCTGCGCGCCGCCCTGAAGACACCGGTGGATACCCCCTTCGGCTAGAATCCGCGGCAACCCTTATCCCTGCTCGGGTCAGCCGCATGTCTCGCGTTGTGCATCTCAAGGGCGGTGCCGCCCTGTCCCCGTTCCGTCTGGAGAAACTTCGGCTGGGCCTGGCCGCGCTGGGCGTGGCCGAGATCCGCGCCGACTACCGCTACTTCGTCGAGATCGATGGCGCGCCCGACGAGGCCGAACTCGCCTTCCTGTGCGAACTGCTGCACGCCCGGCGGTACCGCGCCAAGGGCAGCCGGGTGCTGGTGACGCCGCGTCTGGGCACGGTGTCGCCGTGGTCGTCCAAGGCCACCGACATCGCCGCGAACTGCGGCCTGACCTGGGTCATGCGCATCGAGCGCGGCGTGGCCTGGCGTCTGCGCGACGGGCGGGGACGCGCGCCATCGCCGCGGAAGCTGCGCGAGGCGCTGCCGCTGCTGCACGACCGCATGACCGAGAGCGTGCTGTTCGACGACGCCGAGGCCGACCGCTTGTTCCAGCACGTCGCGCCGCGGCCGCTGGCGACGGTCGATCTGCTCGGCGGCGGGCGCGCGGCGCTGGAGCGTGCCAATGTGGAATGGGGTCTGGCGCTGTCGGCCGACGAGATCGACTACCTGGCGGACAACTTCACCCAGGCCGGGCGCAACCCCACCGATGTCGAGCTGATGATGTTCGCGCAGGCCAATTCCGAGCACTGCCGGCACAAGATCTTCAACGCCGACTGGATCATCGACGGCGAGCGTCAGCCGGAGTCGCTGTTCGCGATGATCCGCCATACCCATGCGCAGCGGCCCCACGGCACGCTGTCGGCCTATGCCGACAACGCCGCGGTGATCGAGGGCGCCACCATCGACCGGTTCTATCCGGACGCCGACGGTCTGTATCGTCGCCATGGCGAAGCCACTCACATCCTGATGAAGGTGGAGACGCACAACCATCCCACGGCGATCGCACCGTTCCCGGGTGCCGCCACCGGCGCCGGCGGCGAGATCCGCGACGAGGGCGCGGTGGGGCAGGGGTCCAAGCCCAAGGCCGGCCTGACCGGTTTTTCCGTGTCCAACCTGCGCATCCCGGCGTTCACGCAGCCGTGGGAGGTCGATCACGGCAAGCCGGAGCGCATCGTCTCCGCGTTGCAGATCATGCTGGACGGACCGATCGGCGCGGCGGCGTTCAACAACGAGTTCGGCCGGCCCAACCTGGCCGGCTATTTCCGCACCTTCGAGATGACGACGCCGGATGGCCAGGTGCGCGGTTACCACAAACCGATCATGCTGGCCGGCGGTGTCGGCAACATCCAGCAGCGCCACATCGCCAAGCGCCGCTTCAAGGCGGGTACGCTGTTGATCCAGCTCGGTGGTCCGGGGCTTCTGATCGGTCTGGGCGGCGGCGCGGCGTCCAGCATGGGTGCCGGCAGCAATGCCGAAGCGCTGGATTTCGATTCGGTGCAGCGCGGCAATCCGGAGATGCAGCGGCGCGCGCAGGAGGTCATCGACCGCTGCTGGCAACTGGGCGAGGCCAACCCCATCGAGTCGATCCACGACGTCGGCGCCGGCGGCCTGTCCAATGCCATGCCGGAACTGGCGCACGGCGCCGGGCTGGGCGCGCAGTTCGAACTGCGCGACGTGCCCAGCCAGGAATCGGGCATGAGCCCGCGCGAAATCTGGTGCAACGAGGCGCAGGAACGTTACGTTCTGGCCATCGCGCCCAAACATCTGCCGCTGTTCGAGGCCATCTGCGCGCGCGAGCGCTGTCCGTTCGCGGTGATCGGCAAGGCGACGCGCGACGGCCGGCTGGTGGTCACCGACCGCCACTTCGGCGACCGGCCGGTGGACATGCCCATGGACGTGCTGCTGGGCAAGCCGCCGCGCATGACGCGCATGGTGGCACGGCTGCGTCCGCCGCTGCGCGCGTTCGATGCCGACGGTCTGGACTTGCGCGAGGCGGCCTATCGCGTATTGCGTCACCCCGCGGTGGCGAGCAAGAGCTTCCTGATCACCATCGGCGATCGCACCGTCGGCGGCTATACCGCGCGCGACCAGTTCGTCGGGCCGTGGCAGATCCCGGTGGCCGACGTGGCGGTGACCACCATGGGCTACGACACCGATCTGGGCGAGGCTTTCGCGCTGGGCGAGCGCACACCACTGGCGCTGATCGATGCGCCGGCCTCCGGGCGCATGGCGGTGGGCGAGGCCATCACCAACCTGGCCGCGGCGGCGGTGGCGGACATCGGCGACATCCGCCTGTCCGCCAACTGGATGGCCGCGGCCGGTCATCCGGGCGAGGACGCCGCGCTGTACGACACCGTGCGCGCCGTGGGTCGGGAGCTGTGTCCGGCGCTGGGCATCAGCATTCCGGTGGGCAAGGATTCCATGTCCATGGCTACGCGCTGGCAGCAGGACGGCCGGCAGCACGCGGTGGTGGCACCGCTGTCGCTGATCGTCTCGGCGTTCGCACCCAGCCCGGACGCGCGCCGCACGCTGACGCCGCAACTGCGCACCGACCTGGGCGATACCGAACTGATCCTGATCGACCTGGGACGCGGCTGCAACCGGCTGGGCGGCAGCATCCTCGCCCAGGTCCACGGTGAACTCGGCGATGTCTGTCCCGACCTGGACGAGCCGGCGCGTGTGAAGGCGTTCTTCCAGGTGATCCAGCAGCTCAACCGGGAAGGCCGGCTGCTCGCCTACCATGACCGCAGCGATGGCGGCCTGCTGGTCACGCTGGTGGAGATGGCCTTCGCCGGCCATTGCGGCATCGACATCGATGTCGACGAATTGCGTTACCACCGGCTGCACGACGACATCATGAACGACGTCGAGGACGCGCCCGACCCGCGCGAACCCTACAGCGGCCGCCTGTTCGGCATCCTGTTCAACGAGGAGCTGGGCGCGGTGCTGCAGGTGCGGCGCGGCGACACCGCGGCGGTCATGCAGGCGTTCTTCGCCGCCGGCCTGCGCGACGAGTTCTACATCATCGGTGCCCCCAACGGCCGCGACCGCGTGCGCGTGCTGCGCGAGGGCCGGGCGGTGTTCGACGAACGCCGGGTCGATCTGCTCGCGGCCTGGGCGGAGACCAGCGGGCGCATGCAGGCGCTGCGCGACAACCCGGCCTGCGCGCGGCAGGAATACGCGGCGCTGCTGGCCAAGGACGATCCCGGCCTGCACGCCGCGCTGACCTTCGATCCGGACGACGACATCGTCGCGCACCTGCATGCGGCGCCGGCCGGCGCCGTCAAGGGCGGCAAACGACCGCGCGCGTTGCAACGCCCGCGTATCGCCATCCTGCGCGAGCAGGGCGTCAACGGCGAGGTGGAGATGGCCGCCGCCTTCGACCGTGCCGGCTTCGATGCGGTCGACGTGCACATGAGTGACATCCTCGCCGGCCGCATCGGTCTCGACGACTTCAAGGGTCTGGCTGCCTGCGGCGGCTTCAGCTATGGCGACGTGCTCGGCGCCGGCGGCGGCTGGGCCGCCAGCATCCTGCACAACGATCGTGCGCGCGACCAGTTCGAGGCGTTCTTCGCACGCGACGACAGCTTCGCGCTGGGCGTGTGCAACGGCTGCCAGATGATGAGCCGGCTGAAGGACATCATCCCCGGCGCCGAACACTGGCCGCGCTTCGAACGCAATCTGTCCGAGCAGTTCGAGGCCCGCTTCGTCATGGTGGAAGTGCCGGCCACGCCGTCCATCCTGTTCGACGGCATGGCCGGCAGCCGCATGCCCATCGTGGTCGCGCACGGCGAGGGCCGTGCCGTGTTCGACTCCAAGGAGCAGCGCAAGGCCGCGCAGGTGTGTCTGCGCTACGTCGACAACCGCGGGCGCAAGACCGAGACCTACCCGATGAACCCCAACGGCTCGCCCAAGGGCATCACCGGCCTGACCACGCCGGATGGCCGTTTCACCATCATGATGCCGCATCCGGAACGCGTGTTCCGCGCCGTGCAGCATTCCTGGCGGCCGGACGCCTGGCGCGAGGACGGACCCTGGCTGCGTCTGTTCCGCAACGCGCGCAAATGGGTGGGGTGAACCTGAACGGCGTGGTCCACCGCTGATCGTCCCGCGTCAGGGCGCGCATGACTTCGGGCCAACCTTTGCACGGTCCCGCGTTGCGCGGCGCGCGTTGTCCGCGCGTCGCGCTGATCGGTCAGGCCGGCAGCGGCAAGCGCAGCATCTTCCGCGCCGCTGCCAGCACCTCGGTGCGTCACGAACGGCTGGCCGGCGTCGGCCCGGCCTACGAGGAATGCCGGGTCGAGATCGGCCTCGATCAGGTGTCGCTGGTGCATCTGCCGGCGGTGGACGGCTTCCATCGGCTCGAAGGCGACACCCCGGTGGTGCTCAAGTATCTGCTGTGGGGCGATCGCTGGCCGGCCATCGCCCGCCACGAGGCGCACCAGCCGGCCAGCGCCTTCGCCGCGCCCGACGTGCTGCTGTTGGTGATCGACGCCACCGCGCTGGCACGTGATCTGGAACTGGCGCTGGAACTGGTGCAGTTCGGCAAGCCCATGGTGATCGCGCTCAACCGTATGGACGAGGCGCGTGCCAAGCGGCGCTTCATCAACGCGCGCGCGCTGTCGGAGCGGTTGGGCGTGCCGGTGGTGGCCACCGTCGCGCACATGGGGCTGGGGCTGGCCGAACTGTTCACTGCCGTGGTGCGCGCCGCGCGCGAGGCGCGTCCGCCGGCGGCGTCGCACCCCGTTCGCAT
>CAYTRH010000184.1:0-5434 GCA_964440155.1 uncultured Thiobacillus sp.
CGGGAACGGCAACAGCGGCGTGGCCTGCCGCGGCGCCGGTGTGGCGAAACCGAAAGCTTGCGGCTGCAGTTGCGGCAACAGGGCGGCGAACGGGTGCTGCGGCGCCTGCGGCTGCGCCGCCCAGGGCAGGCTCGGCACCGTGGGGACGGAGGGCGAGAACGCCGGCGCCGCGAACGGCGTGGGCAGCGTCTGCCGCAGATAGGGATTTCCGGCCAACGGACCGCCCAGGTACGGGTTGGTCATCTGGTTCAGATACTGGTGCGACATCAGATTGGGCGACATCAGCCCCGGCGCAACCGCCGGCGCCAGCAACGGCGCGACGGTGCCCAAGGCACCGAGCGTGGCCAGCCCCAGCTGCGGGTTGGCCAGCAGGGGATTGGCCAGCGCGCCGAGTGGATTGGCCGGCCCTGCACCAAAGCCCCCGTAGGGGTTGTAGCCGCCCGCATAGGGATTGAACGGGATGGCGGGATTCAACGCCACTTGCGCTTGCGCGGAAGTCGCGAGCGCGGCGAGCAACAACGGCAGGATGCCTTTCATGCCTGTCTCCGAAGTGGGCGCGGCGCGCCCCAGAGCGTCGCCACGCGGACTGGCGCGCCCCTCGGCGCCCCGGGAACGTGATCCGATCAGATGTCGCCGGCGGCGGCAGCGCGCATGATCTCGTCCATCTTGTCGCGGATGTCCTTGGCGTACTGCGCCAGCTCGCTGGGCACACCCATCTTGCCGGAGATGGAATCCAGCCAGGCGATGTCCCAGTCCAGTGTCAACACCCAGATGTTCTTGTCCGCATCCTCCATGATGGCGATACGGCAGGGCAGGTAGACGATGGCTTCCGGCGCATACTGCAACACCGCACGGCCGGCGGCGATGTCGCAGTAATGGTAGACCTCCATGCGCGGCGCGGTCATGTCGCCCAGCACCGCCTGGATGTCTTTCCACATCGGGCTCTCGCCCACCTTCTTGAAGTTCAGCTTGTTGGCACGCAACTCCATGGATTCCTTGACCTCGTCGAACGACAGGCCCGGCGCCGCCTTGTACTTGGTCGCCATCAGGTTCATGACGTCCTTCACGTCCATGCGCGCGATCAGGTTCATCATCGGCATCATCTGCTTCAGCAAGGCTTCCTTTTCCGCCGGCGGCACGATGCGCGACATCTCGTAGGGGCGGGTGCCGCGTCCGGCCGGCGTCACCGGCAGCGTCATCGGACCGGCGGATATCGGCACGTGGCGCAGATACGGATTGGCGGCGGGCGCCTGCTGCGCCTGCACCGGCAGGGCGAGCGTCAGGGCGAGGGCGGCGATCAGCGTGGGCTTCATCAGTGTCTTCCTTCCATAACGTGAGACTCGAACCTCAGATCCCTTCCCCGCACAGGAGGGAGGGTCGGGGAGAGGAAACGGCCTGGGCGTATCGACCTTGCATGTCAGGGGCGGAGAATCGCCAAGTCCGTTGGGTGAACAGCGCCGGTGGGCGCTGGCGATCAATCCGGGGCGACCGTGGTCAGCCCCAGCATTTTCCAGTCCTGCATGCCGCCACGATACCACTTGAGCTTGTGCGCCGGATAACCCAGCGCCAACAACTGCTTGATGTTGGTGGGAGACTGGCCGCACCACGGACCGTTGCAGTAGAACACCAGGGTGCGGGCGTTCTCGAAGTTCCACAGCCCGTGCTGACGCACGGCACCGAAGCGCAGCATCAGGATCTCGGCGATGCGCTCCGGGTCGCTATGTGCCGGATGCAGGTCCTGCCAGGGCAACAGGGAGGCACCCGGTATCACGCCGGAACGCCGCGGCCAGTCGCCGTCGCGCGAGTCGATCACCAACACGCCGGCATCGCGACCGACGCGCGCGAGATAGCCGAGCAGTTCCAGTTCGCCGATGGTCTCGACACCCGGCGCGAGCAGCATGGGCTGCACGCAGAACGGCGGACAGGGACGCGAGGTCAGGGAGAAATCCGGATCGAGCATATTGTCGGTGTCCGGGTGGCGCTCGACCATCACGGCGACACCGTTGTGCAACACCTCGACGCGCGCCAGATCGTGGGTGATGTTGACGGTGGTGTCGGCCGTGACCGGCTGGCAAAGAAACCACAGCGCGGCCAGTGCCGCACAACGCGCATGCTTCATGTCTCCTCCGGGTGCACCCGTGATGTCGGGCATTTTCACCACGGCGGGGCCATTGCGGCAAGCAATGGCCATGGCGACGACAGGGTCAGTCGAGATACTCGAAGATCTTCACCACCTTGTTCACGCCGGTGGTGCGCGCCGCCACCTCGGCCGCGGCCGCTCCCTCCTCGCGGCGCACCAGACCCATCAGGTACACGGTGCCGGAATCGGTGACCACCTTGACGTGGTTGGCGCCGAAGCGTTTGTCGTCGAGAAAGCGCGCCTTCACGCGCGTCGACACCAGCGCGTCCGAACTGCGTGTGGCCAGACTGTTGGTCGGGCCGATGGTCATTTCATTGAACACTTCGCGCACCTGCTCGCCCGCGCGTACCAGCGCCTCGACGCGGCTGCGTGTGTCCGCATCCGGCGCTTGGCCGGTGATCATCACGCGCCGGTTGAAACTGGTGACGTTGGCCCGCGTGTTGTCGCCGAACTGCTCGCGTATGCGTGCCGCGAGCTTGAACTCGATCTCCTCGTCCAGCAGGTAGGTGGCGGTGCTGCGCCGGTCGTCGGCGATCATGAGGCCGGCACCGACGCCGGTGGCGACCACCGGCACACAACCGCTCAACGGCGCGACGGTCAGCGCCAACAACAGGCCGATGGCAAGGTTTTTCATGCGTGGGACTCCTGCAAGTGATGGCTGGGCCGGGAGCGGCGCAGCAAGACGCCGGACGGCGGGTTGCGATTATCGGCGGATTATAACCGGCCCGCCCGACCCGGCCGTCAGGCAGCGAACGCGGCGGGCAACCATTCGACACGGCCGGATTGCAGCAGCACCACATCGAAGCGGCACGGCGCATCGATACCCGTAGTCGCCAGGTAGTGGCCAGCCGCCAGCACCACGCGGCGGCGCTTGGCCGCGGTGATGCTGGCCGCCGCGCCGCCGAATGCCGCGCTGGCGCGCGCACGCACTTCGACGAACACCAAAGTCTGCCCATCGCGCATCACCAAGTCGATTTCGCCAACGCGGCAACGGTAGTTTCGTGCCAGCGGACACAGGCCGCGCGCCGCCAGGTACGCCTCGGCGACGCCCTCGGCACGTTGACCCGCGTGCAGATGCGGCGCCGTCATGACGCCTCGCGTTGGCGCAGGTAATCCTTCACCACCGCGTTCTGGCGGCGCGACACCGGCAAGCGCTCCGGCCAGTCGCGCAGCACGGCCAGCCAGTGCCCGTCGCCGTCGTCGGCCTGCCGCTGGAAGCCGGCCAGATGCCGGCGCGCAACCAGACAATTGCGATGGATGCGCAGGAAATCGTGGGCGAACTCCTGCTCCAGACGCACCAGCGATTCCTCCAGCAGGTATTCGCGCTCACGCGTGCGCGCGGTGACATAACGCAGTTCCGCGCGCAGATAGAGCACGTCATGCACCGGCACGCGCCAGACACGGCCACGCTCCTGCACGCTGAAACTGGTGCGCACCGGCGCCAGCGCCTCGGCGTCGGCGCGCGCCAGCGGCCGGATCCGCGCCAGCGCCTCGCGCAGACGGGCGAGCCGGACCGGCTTCAACAAGTAATCCAGCGCGCGCAGTTCGAACGCGCGCACGGCGTGCTCGTCATGCGCGGTGACGAAGATCACCGCCGGCGCATCCGGCAGCGCGGCGATGTGGCGCGCGGCCTCCAGCCCACTCATACCCGGCATCTGGATGTCCAGCAGGACGGCGTCCGCCGGCGTGTCGGCGGCGCGCGCCAGCGCGGTCTCGCCATCCGAAGCCTGCGCCACCACCTCCACCGCCGGCTCACCGGCGAGATCGTCCAGCAGACTGGCCAGGCGTGCGCGCGCCAGCGGCTCGTCATCGGCCAGGATCAGGCGCAGCGGCCGCGTCATGTCGCCGCCCCGCCGCGGCGCAGCGGCATGACCATCTGCACCACGAACTCCCCGCCGACCCTGCGTGCGCTGAGCCGCGCCTCGGCATCGAAATGCAGCGCCAGACGTTCACGGATGTTGCTCAGCGCCATGCCGTTGCCCCGCCGCGCGCCTTCGTCGGCGGCGCACACCGGATTGCGCACGACGATGTCCAGGCTGTCGCCACGCGCGAAGATGTCCACGCCGATACGCCCCCCCGCAGGGCTGGGTTCGATGCCATGGATCACCGCGTTCTCCAGCAACGGTTGCAGCACCAGCGCCGGCACCAGTGCGTCGCGCGGCGCGGCGTCGACACGCCAGTCCACACCCAGGCGCTCGCCCAGGCGCAGCGCCTCCAGGTCAACGTAGGCGCGGGCCAGTTCTAGCTCGCGCGCCAAGGGTGACAACCGTCGGTTGTCGGCCATCAATGCCCGGTACAGCTCGGCCAGATTCTCCAGCGCGGTTTCCGCCTGGCGCGGCTGGCTGCGCATCAGCGACAGCACGCTGTTGAGACTGTTGAACAGGAAATGCGGACGGATGCGCGCCTGCAGCGCCTGCAGGCGCGCATCCGCGAGCGCCGGCGACAGCCGCCAGGCGCGCCAGTCGAGCCAGACGAGGATGGCACCGGCGGCGCCGGCGGCCAACAAGGCGGCACGCCCGGCATCACCCTGCTCGGGCGCCAACAGCGTCAGCCACAATGCGGCGCAGCCGGCGGCGGCAGCGACTCGCACCACCTCGGCCCAGACGCGCGGCAGGTCGGCGAGCAGCGACGACAGCGTGAACCACGCCAGCAGGGTGGCGAGCAACGGCGGCTGGAGATAGGCGGCGCCGGTGAGGAACACCGACCCGACCTCGGACACCGGCTTCGCCAGCAACAACGCAGCCATCAGGCCCAGTGCCTGCGCCGCCAGCGCAGCGCGCAGCAGAATGCCCAGATTGCGAAAATCCGGCGGGGCGATGGCGTACTCCTTTGT
This sequence comes from uncultured Thiobacillus sp., assembly GCA_964440155.1. Classification (GTDB taxonomy): domain Bacteria; phylum Pseudomonadota; class Gammaproteobacteria; order Burkholderiales; family Thiobacillaceae; genus PFJX01. The sequence goes on from CAYTRH010000184.1 coordinate 4,974, forward strand.
CATAATGATCGCTTTCGAGTCACTCCCGACGTACACGCTACCACGCCATGAGCCAAGCCGAAACCGCCATAGCCGCGCCGCCGACCTGGTCCGGTCGGTTCTCCGAACCCGTCGCGCAGCGGGTCCAGCGCTACACCGCATCGATCCCGTTCGACTGGCGCCTCGCCCCCTACGACATCCGCGGCTCATTGGCGCACGCCGCGATGCTGCACCGCATCGGCGTGCTGTCGCAAGCCGACCTCGACGCCATCCGCCGTGGTCTTGGCGAGATTCTGGCGGAATTCGAGGCCGGTACGTTCGCCTGGAAGCTGGAAGACGAGGACGTGCACTTCACCATCGAGCGCGCGCTGACGCGGCGCATCGGCGACGCCGGCAAGCGCCTGCACACCGGCCGCTCGCGCAACGACCAGGTGGCCACCGACGTGCGCCTGTGGCTGCGCGACACCATCGACGCCATCCTC
>CAYTRH010000185.1:0-5405 GCA_964440155.1 uncultured Thiobacillus sp.
GGGCGTGGCGTTGGCGCCGGCGGCCGGTGCGCAGATGCCGGTGCCGTGCAACGGCGGCTGCGGCGCGCCGGGCTTCGTCAGCGCCGGCGCCGCCAGCTTCAGCCAGCAGGGCAATCAGGCGCTGGTGACGCAGACCACGCCCCGCGCCATCGTCAACTGGCAGAGTTACGACCTGGGCGCCGGCAACACCCTGACCTACCGCTATGCCGATGCCCTGGGCAACCTGCCGGCAGGCGCCACGTTCTCCAGCCTGAACCGCATCTGGCAGGGCGCGCCCAGCGAGATCGCCGGGCGCATCCAGGTGCAGCCGGGGCAGAACGGCCAGATCTACCTGATCAACCAGAACGGCTTTCTGTTCGGCAACGGCGCACGGATCGACACCGGCACGCTGGTGGCCAGCACGCTGGACATCGCCGACCAACTTTTCCTCGATGGCGTGCACACCAACCTGCAGGCCGACACGCTGCCCGCCTTCACCGGCGCGGCGGGCGGTCTGGTGCGGGTCGAGGCCGGCGCCGAACTGCGCAGCGCGAGCGGCGGGCGGGTCATGCTGCTGGCCGAGAACGTGGAGAATCACGGCCTGATCGAGACCCCCGAAGGCCAGACCATCCTGGCCGCCGGCGCCAAGGTCTATCTGGCGGTCAGCGACGACCCGCGCCTGCGCGGCTTCCTGGTGGAAGTGGACAACGGCGGCACCGCCACCAACACCGGCCGCATCCTGGCCGAGCGCGGCAACGTCAGCATCACCGGCCTCACCGTCAACCAGGCCGGGCGGGTGACCGCCACCACCTCGGTCAACCTGAACGGCTCGATCCGCCTGATGGCGCGCGACACCGTGGTATCGCACACGCCGCCGGCACAGAGCGACGAAACCCCGCGCGCGCAGCCGCTGGGCAGCCGCACCGGCACGCTGGCGTTCGCCGCCGGCAGCGTCACCGAGGTGCTGCCCGAACGGCAGGCTACCGCCACGCTGTTGGACGAGCAGCCGTTCAACCGCTCGCTGATCCAGGGCACCGCGCGGCAGATCCATGTGCAGGGCGACGCCCGTCTATCGGCGCCGTCCGGCGAGATCGCGCTGGACGCGCAGGCCGGCGCGCTGTTCCAGAACGCCGGCGATGCGCGCGTGGCGGACGCCCGCATCCGCATCGACCACGGCGCGCTGCTGGACGTGGCCGGCCTGCGCCATGTCGCCATCCCGGTGGAACGCAATTACATCCAGGTGGAACTGCGCGGCGACGAGCTGAAGGACGCGCCGCTGCAACGCGACAGTTTCCTGCGCGGCAGCACGGTGTGGATCGACCTCGAACGCGGCACGCCGCTGGCCGACGTGTCCGGCTACACGGCGCGCGTGGCCCGCACGGTGGCGGAGAAGAGCACGCGCGGCGGCGACATCCGGCTGCGTTCCGAAGGCGACCTGCTGCTCAACACCGGCGCCCGGCTCGACGTGTCCGGCGGCAGCATCGCCTACCAGGCCGGCTGGGGCCGCACCACGCTGCTGTCGCGCAACGGTCAGGTGGTGGACATCGGCGACGCCGCGCCGGACGTGGTTTACGACGGCTTCGCCGACCGCTACAGCGTGACCGACGCCAAGTGGGGGCAGTCGCGCGCCTGGGACATCGGCGGGCGCTTCTTCGTCCCGGCCTACGTCGCCGGCCGCGATGCCGGCAGCATCAGCCTGAGCGCGCATGCCCTGCGCGTGGACGCGCAACTGCTCGGCGACCGCGTGGTCGCCGCGACGCAGCGCACGGCGGCGCCGCAGGGCGGTCTGCTGGCGCTGACCCTGCTGGCTCAGAGCCAGTCGCCGGTGGAGCAATTGCAGGCCATCCGCTTCGTCACCACCGGTCCGGCCGGCGCCGCCGAACCCGATGCGGCACCGGCCGACACGCTGCTGCTGTCGACCCAGGCGTTGCGCGAAGGCGGCCTGCGCCGCCTGGTGCTGCGCGGCGAGGGCACGGTGACGCTGCCCGAGCAGGTGACGCTGGAAGTAGGCGCCGGCGGCAGCGTGACCCTGAGCGGCCGTTCGCTGCATATCGACGGTGCCATCGACGCGCCCGGCGGCAGCATCGACCTGGCCACGCGGCGCGGCCTCGGCGAGGACAGCCTCGATGCCGACAGCTACGCGCTGGTGCTGGGCTCCGCGGCGCGTCTGAACGTGGCCGGGGAATGGGTCAACGATCTGCCGGCGGTCAACGCCACGCCTTCGACCCGCCCGATCGCCGTCGACGGCGGCCGCATCCGCCTGATCTCGTATGCCGACCTGGTGTTGACCGACGGCAGTCTGCTCGACGCCGACGGCGGTGCGCGCCTGACCGCCAACGGCCGGCTCGCCGCCGGCAAGGGCGGCAGCATCAGCCTGGCCAGCGGCAGCCACGGTCAGATGAACGACGCCGATGCGCTGACCCGGATCATCCATCTGGGTGGCGAACTGCGCGCACGCGGCCTGGCGCGCGGCGGCACACTGGCGCTGAGCGCGTCCAGCGTGCGGCTGAGCGAGCAGGCGCCCGACACGCCACCGCCGGGGGAACTGCGCCTGGATGCCGACTTCTTCACGCGCGGCGGCTTCTTCGCCTATCACCTGACCGGCGTCGACGGCGTGCTTGTCGATGACGGCATGCAGGTGCGGCCGCAGCCGCTGCTGCTGGAACTGGCACCGGACCATGCATTGCGCCCGTCCGGCGGCGGCCTGGCGGCGTTCGCCGGCAGCATCGCCTCGGCGGTCGATCTGCGCCCCGCCACCCAGCTCAGTCTGACCGCCACCGGCCAGTTCACCGGCGACGTGAGCATCGGCGCGGGCGCCGCGCTGAGCGTGGACCCGACCGGCAGCATCGCGCTGAGCGCACGTCGCCAGTTGACCGTGCTGGGCCGCATCGAAGCGCCGGCCGGCCGCATCACGCTGACCCAGACCGAGTTGAGCGACGCGGAACTGGAGCTGGCCAACTTCGATCCCGGCCGCGCCGTGTTCCTGGGTGCCGACAGCGTGCTCAGCGCCGTCGGCCACTACCGGCCCCGGCCGGACGCGCTGGGCCGACGCTTGGGCGAGGTGCTGCCTGGCGGCGACATCGTCATCTCGTCGGGCAAGGGCTACATCGTGCAGCAGACCGGCGCGCGCATGGACGTGTCCGGCGCCGCCGCCGTGCTCGACCTGCCCACGCGCGCCGGACTGGCGGCCACGCCGGTGGCCAGTGACGGCGGCAGCATCCGCCTGAGCGCGCGCGAGGGCATGCTGTTGGAGGGGGAACTGCTCGGCCGCGCCGGCGGCGTCCATGCGCTGGGTGGGCATCTGAGCCTGACCGTGCGGCGCCACAAGGACTGGAGTGCCGGCGGCGGCGCCACGCTGCCGGCGACGTTGCAGCAGCAACGCCGCATCACCCTGGGCGCGCTGCCGACGTCACTGAGCGCCGGGCTGAGCTCCGGCGACGCGCTCGACACCGCCGCGGTCAACGGCGACGCGCGGGTATCGGCACAACAGATCACCGTCGGCGGGTTCGCCGACCTGACCCTGGACGCGCGCCACCGCATCGTCTTTGCCGACGATCTGAGCCTGGCCCTGGCCGGACATGCGCAACTGCTGGCGCCCAACATCGAGGCCGTGGGCGACGCCCGGGTGGCCATCGACGCCGGCGCGCTGCTGTTGGGCAACACACGCGCCGACGCACAGGGCGCGACGCTGCGCAACGATGCGCGCGGCGGCGGCGCGCGCCTGGACATCCAGGCCGATCTGATCGAGCTGGCCGGCCACACCAGCTTGCAGGGCTTCGGCCTGACCGCACTGACCAGCCGCGGCGATCTGCGTGTGCGCAGCGTGGTGTTCGACGATCCGGTGACGCTGGACGTGGACTACGCCGTGCGCGGCGAACTGGCTGCCGGCGGCGACCTGTGGCTGGCGGCGCGGCAGATCTATCCGGTGTCGATGGCCGACTTCGCCATCGAGATCCACAACGCCCCGGACGCGACGCTGACCATCGCCCGCACCGGCGCCGATACCCCGGTGCTGTCCGCCGGCGGCCGGCTGAGCCTGAGCGCGCCCAGCATCGCGCAGGGCGGCGCGCTCAAGGCGCCGTTCGGCGAACTGGTGCTGAACGCCGAGTACATCCAGCGCGTCACCAACGTGCTCCGCCCCGACGGCCTGCCCGGTGGCACGGGCGCGATCACGCTGACCCGCGCGCCGGCGGCCGACGGCCGCATCACGCTGGCGCCGGGCAGCCTGACCTCGGTGTCCGCCGAGGGGCAGGTGATCCCGCTGGGCCGCACCGAGCTGTCGGGACGCGACTGGCTGTACGACCACGGCGCGTTCAAGCGCGTGCTCGACGCGGCACCGACCCGGCGCATCCTGCTCGATGCCGACGACGTGCGCATCGAGGCCGGCGCGCGCGTCGACCTGTCCGGCGGCGGCGACCTGTACGCCTACGAATTCATGAAGGGGCCGGGCGGCTCGTCGGACACGCTGGCCGGCGGCGGCCAGTACGCCATCCTGCCGTCGCTGGGCAACGCCTACGCGCCCCACGACGCGCAGACCCTGCTGGATCTGGACGGTTGGCGCGGTGGCACGTCGGTGCGCCTGCTGGAGGCCGCCGGCGGCCTGCCGGCCGGCAGCTACACGCTGCTGCCGGCGCGTTATGCACTGCTGCCGGGCGCCTACCTGGTGCGCGTGACCGCCGCCGACAGCGACCGTCTACCCGGCGCCGCGGCACGCCTGGCCGACGGCACCTGGCGCGTGGCGGCGCGGCTGGGCGAACTGACGGCAGGTGGCACCGCCACGCTGGGTGCGCGCACCAGCACGCTGGACATCGCGCCCGGCAGCGTGGCACGCACCCGCTCGGAGTACCTGGATGCGCGCGCCAGCACCTTCTTCCCGGTCCTCGCCGGCAGCCAGGCCGCCGGTGACGCCGCGCGCCTGTCCGTGGCGGTGGGCAGCCGGCTGTCGCTGGAGGGCGAACTGTTCGCCAACTGGGCGGAGGGTGCGCGCGGCCCGGAACTGGACATCGCCGCGCTGCGTCTGGCCGTCACCGCCGATGGCACGTCGCACGGCCCCGATCACGTCAGCTTGAGCGCCGCGCAGTTGCAACGCTTCGGCGCCGCCAGCCTGCTGCTCGGCGGCGTGCGCGGCAAGGTTGACGGCGCGGGCGCGCAGACGCTGACCACGCTGACCGATGAACTCATCGTCGGCGCCGGCGTGCGTCTGACCAAGCCGGAACTGCTGCTGGCCGCGCGCGACCGCGTGCGCGTCGAGGACGACGTCGAACTGACCGGTGCGGGCGCGTCGACCACGGCGGCGCGCACGCTGTATCTCACCGATACCGGCGGCGACGGCGCCGGCGCACTGCTGCGTGTGGCCGCAGGCACGCAGGCGATGCTGAACCGCGCGCCGGTGACCGGCGCGCGCGGCACACTGGACGTGGCGGCGG
>CAYTRH010000186.1:0-5392 GCA_964440155.1 uncultured Thiobacillus sp.
GGCATCGGTGGCGAGGGCGGGAGCGCGCGGCGGCGCCGCCAGCATGCGCGCGCGACCGTCGCCATGGGCATAGCCGCCGGACGCGAACAGGCGTTGCGCGCCCACCGTGCAGCCCTCGCGCAGCGGCCATTGCACCGGCGCCAGGCGGTCGTAACCGGCATCATCCAGCGCGGCCAGGGCGCCGATGTCGAACACCCGCCGGCCGCCGTTCTCGAACGCCGACAGTGCCGCGTGTTCGCGCAGGATGTCGGCCGGGCCGCGATAGGCGAAAGCGTCGGTGTGACCCAGTCGGCGCCCCACTTCGGTGATCAGCCACCAGTCCGGGCGTGCCTCGCCGGGCGGCGGCCGAAACGCGCGCTGGCGCGAGATGCGCCGTTCGGAATTGGTCACCGTGCCATCCTTCTCGCCCCAGGCCGCCGCCGGCAGCAGCACATGCGCGTGGCGCGCGGTGTCGGTGCGCGCGGTGACGTCGGAGACCACCAGGAACTCGCAGGCGCGCAGAGCGGCCACCACCGCGTCCGCCTCCGGCAGGCTCACCGCCGGGTTGGTGGCCATGATCCACAACGCCTTCACGCGTCCGGCACGCACCGCCTGGAACAGTTCCACCGCCTTCAGACCGGCGGCCTGCGCCATGGCGGGCGCGCGCCAGAAGCGCCCGACCCGCTCGACATTCTCGGGCGTGAACTCCATGTGCGCGGCGAGCTGGTTGGCCAGGCCGCCGACCTCGCGCCCGCCCATGGCATTGGGCTGACCGGTGAGCGAGATCGGCGAGGCGCCGGGCAGGCCGACGCGGCCGGTGGCGAGGTGCACGTTGACGATGGCGTTGACCTTGTCGACCCCGGAGGATGACTGGTTGATGCCCTGCGAGAACAGCGTGACGGTGCGCGGCGTGCGCGCGAACCAGTCGTAGAAGGTGGCCACGTCGTCCAGCGCCAGCGCGCACTGCTCCGCCACCCGCTCCATGCCCCGGCCGGCCACTTCGGCCAGCGCGGCGCCGAAGCCGCTGACACGGGTCTCCAGGTAACGCCAGTCGATGGCGTTGTCGCGGCGCAGATGGTCGAGCAGGCCATGGAACAGCCAGGTGTCGCTGCCCGGCGCGAGCGGCAGATGCAGATCGGCCAGCTCGGCGGTGGCGGTGCGGCGCGGATCGATCAGCACCACGCGCATCGCCGGCCGCGCCTGCTTCGCCGCCGCCAGGCGCTGGAACAGCACCGGATGCGTCCATGCCGCGTTGGAGCCGACCAGCACCACCAGATCGGCCAGTTCGACGTCTTCATAGCAGCCGGGCACCGCGTCGGCCCCGAAGGCGCGCTTGTGGCCGGCCACCGCCGAGGCCATGCACAGGCGCGAATTGGTGTCGATGTTGCCGCTGCCGATGAAGCCCTTCATCAGCTTGTTGGCGACGTAGTAATCCTCGGTGAGCAACTGGCCGGACACGTAGAACGCCACGGCCTGCGGACCGTGCGCGTCGATCACCGCGCGCAGGCGCCGCGCGACCGTGTCCAGGGCCGTGGCCAGCGGCGCATCGCGGCCGTCGACGCGGGCACCGGTGAGACGGTCGTCCAGGCCCAGGGTGTCGGCCAGCGCCGCGCCCTTGGAGCACAGGCGGCCCCGGTTGGCCGGGTGCTCCGGATCACCGCGCACCGCGTAGCCGTCGCCCACGCGCTCGACCAGCACGCCACAGCCGACGCCACAGTAAGGACAGGTGGTGCGGATGGGCACGGCGTTCATGACCGGCTCCGGCCGCGGTCACGCCCAGGCCATCCAGCCGGCCGTGTCGCGCCGGCGAGTCCCCCGGGATCGCCACGCTGCGCCCGTGCCGACGGCGTGCCTGAGCACACCCTGCCACCACCGTCATTGCGAGGCGCGCAGCGCCGCGGCAATCCAGCCGCACGCGTCGCGCCGGCGCACATCCCGGGATCGCCGCGCTGTGCTTGCGGTGACGGCGTCGTCGGGCGCGCGCGTGGTTGGGGGGCCAGGCGTGTGTCGGCAAAGCGCATGGCGAACGGCCCTCAAGCGTCGACGCAGTCAGCCATCGGCGTCAGCGACAGACTGACCCGACCGTCGCTCAGGCGTACCGGGAAGCGCGCGGCGCAGCCGACGTCGGGGGCGATGGCCAGGCCGGTGTCCAGCGCGATCTTCCAGTCGTGCAGCGGACAGGCGACGCGTTTGCCGTGCACGATGCCCTGCGACAGCGGTCCGCCCTTGTGCGGGCAGCGGTCGAGCAGGGCGAACAGCTCGTCGTCGAGGGTGCGGAACAGGGCGATGTCGCCCGCCGGCGTGGTGACGACGCGCGCGCCCTGGCGGGGGATGTCGTCGAGATGGGCGATGTCGATCCAGTCGGTGGTCATGGCGTGGCTCCTCGGTGTACGCGGTGCATCAGACGGCGGCACTCGGCTCGGGCTGCGGGTGGGAACGTTCGACGCGGTCGGACGGCAGCCGCAGCGGCGCGTACTCGCGCGCATCCGGTTGCTGCCACGGGTCGATCTGCGCGTACTGCTGCGACACGCGGAAGCGTTCGGCCAGCGCCGCCCGGCTGGCGGCGTCGTCGACCACGCGCGCCTTGACGTGCGCCAGTCCGACCCGCTCCACCCAAGGCGCGGTACGTTCCAGATAATGCCCTTCCTCGCGGTAGAGCTGGATGAACGCGGCGCAGTACTCGAGCACCTGCGCCTCGGTCTCCACCTTGGCGAGCAGGTCGGTGACGCGCACCTTGATGCCGCCGTTGCCGCCGACGTGCAGCTCGTAGCCCGATTCCACACACACCACGCCGAAGTCCTTGATGGTGGCCTCGGCACAATTCCTCGGGCAGCCGGACACCGCCAGCTTGAACTTGTGCGGCATCCACGAACCCCAGGTCATGTGCTCCAGCTTGACGCCCAGAGCGGTGGAATCCTGCGTGCCGAAGCGGCACCACTGGCTGCCGACGCAGGTCTTCACGGTGCGCAGCGCCTTGCCGTAGGCGTGGCCGGAGACGAAGCCGGCGGCGCCCAGATCGCGCCACACCGCCGGCAGATCCTCCTTGCGCACGCCGAACAGGTCGATGCGCTGGCCGCCGGTGAGCTTGATCTCCGCCACCGCGAATTTCTCGGCGACGTCGGCGATGGCGCGCAGCTCGCGCGGGTTGGTCAGCCCGCCCCACGTGCGCGCCACCACCGAGAAGCTGCCGTCCTTCTGGATGTTGCCGTGCGCGCGCTCGTCGATGAAGCGCGATTGCGCATCGTCGCGGTATTCGCCCGGCCAGGCGCACAGCAGGTAATAGTTCAGCGCCGGACGGCATTTATTGCAGCCGTCCGCGGTCTTCCAGTCGAGTGCGCGCATGGTCTGCGCCAGCGATTTCAGCCCGCGTTCGACGATGGCGGCGCGGATTTCGTCGTGCGTGTGCTCGGTGCAGCCGCACAGCGGCTTCTTCGACGGCGCCGTGGAGTAATCGCCGCCGACCGTGGCGGCCAGCAGCGTCTCCACCAGACCGGTGCACGAGCCGCAGGACGACGACGCCTTGGTGTGCGCGCGTACCTCGTCCAGCGTGAACAGCTTGTTGGCGCGGATGCTGGCGACGATGTCGCCCTTGCATACGCCGTTGCAGCCGCAGATCTCGGCGCTGTCGGGCAGCGACAGCACGCGCGTCTTCTCGTCGCCGCCGCCGGCGCCGGAATCGCCGATGTGGTGGCGGCCAAACAGCAGCTTGTCGCGGAAATCGGACACATCCGTGCCGTCGCGCATCAGCTCGAAATACCAGGCGCCGTCCAGGGTGTCGCCATACAGGCAGGCGCCGGCCAGCTTGTTGTCCTTGAGCACCAGTTTCTTGTACGCGCCGCGGCCGGCATCCTGGAACACGATCTGCTCGTAGCCCTCGCCGCCCATGAAGTTGCCGGCGGAGAACAGGTCGATGCCGGTGACCTTGAGCTTGGTCGAGGTCATCGAACCCTGGTAGCGCGCCACGCCATGCTGCGCCAGGTGGTTGGCGCAGGCCTTGGCCTGTTCGAACAGCGGTGCCACCAGGCCGTAGGCGACGCCACGATGGTTGACGCACTCACCCACCGCGTAGATGCGCGGGTCGTAGGTCTGCAACGTGTCATCGACCACGATGCCGCGCTCGCAGCGCAGGCCGGCGGCCTCCGCCAGCGCGGTGTTGGGCCGGATGCCGACGGCCATCACCACCAGATCGGCGGGAATCTCGTCGCCGTCCTTGAAACGCACTGCGCCGACGCGCGTGCCGTCAGCCGCCGGCAGCAGTTCCGCCGTCTGCCGGCCGAGCAGGAAGTTCAGCCCCTTGGCCTCCAGGTTGCGCTGCAACAGGCGCGCCGCCGGCTCGTCCAGTTGCCGTTCCAGCAGCCAGTCGCCCAGGTGTACGACGCTGACCTCCATGCCGCGTGCCTTGAGGCCGTTGGCCGCCTCCAGTCCGAGCAGGCCGCCGCCGATCACCACCGCGTGGCGGTACCGGCCGGCGGCGTCGATCATGGTCTCGACATCGGCGATGTCGCGAAAACCGATCACGCCGGCCAGGTCGGCGCCGGGCACCGGCAGCATGAACGGCTTGGAGCCGGTGGCCAGCAGCAGGCGGTCATAGTCCGCGCGGGTGCCGTCCTCGGCCTCGACGTAACGGCGCGCGCGGTCGATCCGCACCACGCGCTTGCCGGCGTGCAGCACGATGCCGTTGGCCGTATACCAGTCGAGCGGATTGAGCACGATCTGCTCCACCCGCTGTTCGCCGGCCAGCACCGGCGACAGCATGATGCGGTTGTAGTTGGGGTGCGGCTCGTCGCCGAACACCGTGATGTCGTACAGATCGGGGGCCGCCTTGAGCAGCTCCTCCACAACCCGGACCCCGGCCATGCCGTTGCCCACCAGAACCAGTTTCATGCGTGTCATGCCAGTGCCTCGATGCAAGGGGCGAAAAAAAACGGCGGCCGCCCTGATAGGGGAGCGGACGCCGTTGTCCAAGATCGCTTAGGCGAGGAAGCCTGACCAGGTCAAAGCAAGGGACGTGCCATGCATCGAATACAGGCGAATCAGCCGCTTCGCGCCGGGTGCGGGTGGTCTGTGCACCGTTGCGGTGCACACGGCGGGGGCGGTGCCCGATATCGGGTCAGCGCTCGCCGTGCCGGTGGCTGCCGGCGATCACGCGGTATTGCAGCAGGCGGCACTCCAGCGGACCGTTGAACAGCGGAATGCGGCGCGCGGCCTGCAAGCCGATGCGCTTGGGCAGTTCCGGGTCGGCCGACAGCAGCCAGGCGGTCCAGCCGGGGAAATGCTGCTTGAGGTTGTCGCCCAGCGCCCGGTAGAACGCCGGCAGATCGGTATCGGCGGCCGTATCGGCCATGGCCCGCGCCCCTTCGGCATCGTCCGCTGGGACGGCACGAATTTCTGGCCCGTGCAGGGCACACCTACG
>CAYTRH010000187.1:0-5375 GCA_964440155.1 uncultured Thiobacillus sp.
CAACGCGCGGCGGCTGCCTGGGCGGAAGCGGCGGCCATCTGCGACGAGGACGTGGCGCAGAATCAGGCGATCGGCCGTCACGGCCTGGAACTGCTGCGCGCCATCGCCGCGCGCCGGCCGGGCCAGCCGGTCAACGTACTCACCCACTGCAACGCCGGCTGGCTGGCCACGGTGGACTGGGGTACCGCGCTGGCACCGGTGTACGCCGCCGCGCAGGCCGGCATCGAGGTCCATGTCTGGGTGGATGAAACCCGGCCGCGCAACCAGGGCGCCAGTCTGACCGCGTGGGAGCTGGACCGCCACGGCATCGCCCACCACGTCATCGTCGACAACGCCGGCGGCCATCTGATGCAACGCGGCCTGGTCGACGTGTGCATCGTCGGCACCGACCGCGTCGCCGCCAACGGCGACGTCGCCAACAAGATCGGCACCTATCTGAAGGCGCTGGCAGCCGATGACAACGGTGTGCCGTTCTATGTCGCCGCGCCCGGGCCCAGCATCGACTTCGGGCTCGCCAGCGGTGCCGACATACCGATCGAGGAGCGCGCCGGCGACGAAGTGACGCACATCGTCGGCCTGGCGGACGACGGCGCACCCGCCCGCGTGCGCCTTACGCCGGCTGCCAGCCGCGCCGCCAACCCGGCGTTCGACGTCACCCCCGCGCGCCTGGTGACCGGCTTCATCACCGAACGCGGCGTCTGCGCCGGCGGCCAGGCCGGGCTGCGCGCACTGTATCCGGACCGGACGCAATGACGCAAAACGGCGACCCGCGCGCCGCACTGGCGCGCGCCGCACGCCGGTCGGTGGCGCTCGGCCTGAATCAGGGCAGCTCCGGCAACGTCAGTGTGCGCGCCGGCGATGGTCTGTGGATCACGCCGTCCGCGCGCGACATGGACGGTCTCACGGCCACCGACATGGTGCCCCTGGATCGCCACGGCAACGCCCCGGCGGGCATGCGTCCGTCCAGCGAATGGCGTTTCCACCGCGACATCTATGCCGCCTTTGCCCCGGCGAACGCCATCGTGCATGCGCACTCGCCGCATGCCGTGGCACTGTCCTGCCTGCGCCGCGACCTGCCGCCGTTTCATTACATGGTGGCGCTGGCCGGCGGTCACGACATCCGTTGTGCCCGCTACGCAACCTTCGGTACCCAGGCACTGTCGGACGCCGTGCTGGAGGCGCTGCACCAGCGGCGCGCCTGCCTGATGGCCAACCACGGCCTGTTGGCCTGGGGGGCCGATGTGGATGACGCGCTGTCCCTGGCGCTGGAAGTGGAAACGCTGTGCGCACAGTACCTGCGTGCCTGCCAGGCCGGCACACCGGTACTGCTCACGGCGGCGGAAATGGACGAGGTGCTGGCCCGCTTTGCCGACTACCGGGCGGGTGACCGCGGCCCGCCGCGGGCCTGACGGCGCGAGCCCACCCCGTTGCCCAACCCGGTTGGCGGCGCGCAGGCGCGCCGTCGGCTACAACCACACGACCATCGCCCTCATGAGTGACATGCCGACCTTCTCCTGGCCCATACGCGTGTACTGGGAAGACACCGACGCTGGCGGCGTGGTGTACTACGCCAACTATCTGAAGTTCCTGGAACGCGCGCGCACCGAATGGCTGACCGAGCTGGGCCTGGAGCAGGACGAGCTGGCCGAACGCTGCGGCGTGTTGTTCGTGGTACGCCGGGTCGAGGCCGACTACCTGCGGCCGGCGCGCTTCAACGACCGGCTGACCGTGCACTGTGCACTGGCCGAGGTGCAACGCGCCAGCCTGGCGATGACGCAGCGCATCACCCGTGCCACGGCGGATCTGCTGGTCGCGCGCGTGCGCGTGGCCTGCGTCACGCGCCAGGATTTCCGCCCCGCTAGAATTCCCGACTTCGTCATGCGCGCATTCGGGATCGGACTCTGATGGAACTCGCCCTCACCCAGGACATGTCGTTCGTCGCCCTCGTCGCCCAGGCTTCCTGGGTGGTGAAAGGGGTCATGCTGCTGCTGCTGTTCGCCTCCGTAGTGTCGTGGTGGATGATCTTCGAGAAGTGGTTCACGCTGCGCCGCGAGCAGCGGGAGGCCACCCTGTTCGAACGCGAGTTCTGGGGCGGCAACCATACCGCGATCATCGAGCGGGCCGACGAAGACAGCCGGCGCAGCAGTCTTGAGGAAGTGTTCCGCGCCGGCTGGCGCGAGTTCCGCGTCAACCGCCCGGCCACGGTGACGCCGCAGGCCGTGGTGGAAAGCGCGCGACGGGCGATGCGCGCCGCCTATCAGCGCGAAATGGATCTGATCGAGCTGCACCTGCCCTTCCTCGCCACGGTCGGCTCGGTGTCCCCCTACGTCGGCCTGTTCGGCACGGTGTGGGGCATCATGAACGCCTTCCTCGGCCTGGCCAATGTCGCCCAGGCCACGCTGGCGCAGGTCGCCCCCGGCATCGCCGAGGCACTGATCGCCACCGCCATCGGCCTGTTCGCGGCCATTCCGGCAGTGATCGCCTACAACCGCTTCACCCACGACATCGATCGCCTGTCCAACCGGCACGACGTGTTCATGGAGGAGTTCTCCAACATCCTGCAGCAGGAGGCGGCCAAGCGATGATCGCGCGACGTACCCGCAAGGCCATCAACCAGATCAACGTCGTGCCTTACATCGACGTGATGCTGGTGCTGCTGGTGATCTTCATGGTCACCGCGCCGTTCATCAGCCCGACGCAGGTGGAACTGCCCAGCGTCGGCAACAGCGCGCAGGCACCCGGCGCGCCGCTGGAACTGGTGATCCGGGCCGATGGCTCCATGCTGCTGCGCGACCGCGCACGCGACGACGCCGGCGAAACGGTGACGCAGGCCGGCCTGGGCACCGCGGTCGGCGCGCGGCTGGCGGAAGACGCCACCAGGCCAGTGGTGATCGCCGCCGACCGCGACGTGCGCTACGACAGTGTCATGCAGGCCATGGACCAACTGCAGAGCATGGGCGTGGCGCGCGTCGGTCTATTGACCAAGCCGGCACAACCCTGACCACACCGACCGGCATGATCGCCGCACCGCCCATACAACACATCTCCGCCGGCATGCTGGCGGTGCTGGTGCATGCGGCGTTGCTGGCGGCCTTGGTCTTCGGCATGTCCTGGACCTCGCTGCCGCACGTACCGGTGCAGGCCGACCTGTGGGCGGAACTGCCGACGCCGGCCAGACCGCCCGCACCCCCGCCCGAACCGCCGCCGATCCAACCGCCGCGGGTCGAACCGGTGTCGATCGAACCGCCGCGGGTCGAACCAACCCCGCCCCCGCCAGCGCCACCCGTGCCGCGCGTGCAGCCGGCGCCCACCCCGGACATCGCCGTGCAGCAGGAACAGCGGCGCCTGCGCGACGAACGCCTGCGCGAGGAACAGGCGCAACGTCAACGCGAGATCGAAGCGGCGCGGCAGCGCGAGGAGGAGGCGCGGCGCCAGGCGGAGGCCGCCCGCCTGGAGCGCGAACGCGCCGAGCAGGCGCGGCGCGAACGCGAACAGGCCGAAGCGGAACTGCGCGAACTCCAGCGTCGGCAGATGGAAGAAGAGGCGCAGCGCATGCGCGCGCAGATGGATGCCGACGCCGCACGCCAGCGCCTCGCCCTGGCGGCCGGTCAGGCGCGCGTGATCGAAGACCACCGCATGCTGATCCGGGAGAAGATACTCGGCGAGATGCACCTGCCGCCCAACCTGCAGGGCAATCCGGAAGTGGAGTACCGCGTCGACCTGATGCCCACCGGTGAAGTGGCACGCGTCACGCTGGTGCGCAGCAGCGGCCAATCCGCTTACGATGCCGCGGTGGAACGCGCCATCCTGCGCGCCTCACCGCTGCCGCTGCCGGCCGATCGAGACGTCGCGCGGCTGTTCCGCCAGGGTTTGATCCTGAAATTCCGCCCTTCGGAGAACCCCGCGCGGTCTGGATGATCAATGCTGGTAAAATTTCGCCGTTTCCCCCGCGCCATAGACATGCCTCTCCGTTTCCTGCTGATATTGGGTCTCGCCCTGGTCATGGCGGTTCGCGCCCACGCGCAGATGACCATCGAGATCGTGGGCGGCGCCACCAACCGTGTTCCGCTCGCCATACTGCCGTTCACCGGCACACCGCCGGGCGTGCTCGACCCGGCCGCCGTGGTCGCGGCCAACCTGGGGCGCAGCGGCTATTTCAATCTGATCGGCGATCGCGGTGAAATCTCGCCGCCCGACCCGGCGCAGCTCTCGCTGGCGACCTGGAAGGGGCGCGGTGCCGATGCGGTATTGAGCGGTCAGTTGCGCACGCTGGCGGACGGCCGCCTGGAAGTGCGTTTCTGGCTGCTCGACACCTTGCGCCAACAACCGTTGCTGGCGCTGGCCTATACCACCACGCCGGGTGGCCTGCGCGCCGTGGCGCATCGCATCAGCGACGCGGTGCACGAAAAACTGCTGGGTGAGCCGGGCAGTTATTCCGGGCGTATCGCCTACATCCTCAAGCGCGGCGGGCGCTACGAACTGCAGGTGGCCGATGCCGACAGCGAGAATCCGCTGACCATCCTGGCCTCGCCCGAACCGATCATCTCGCCCGCCTGGTCGCCGGACGGCAAACGTCTGGCCTACGTGTCGTTCGAGGACCGCAAACCCGTGGTCTACGTACAGAATCTGGCCGACGGCAGCCGGCGCGCGGTATCCCGTTTCCGTGGCTCCAACTCGGCGCCCGCCTGGTCGCCGGATGGCCGCAAGCTGGCGGTCACGCTGTCCAGGGACGCCACCGCACAGATCTATCTGCTCGATCTGGAAACCGGCGAGACCGTGCGGTTCACCCGTGGCGGCTCGATCGATACCGAAGCACGCTTCAGCCCGGACGGCCGCTGGCTGTATTTCACCTCGGACCGTGGTGGCTCGCCGCAGATCTACCGCGCCCCGGTGGACGGCGGGGAAGCCAGCCGAGTCACTTTCGAAGGCAGCTACAACGTGTCACCGGCGCTATCGCCGGACGGCAGCCGCATGGCCTTCGTGCACCGCAGGGACGGGCGCTTCCACATCGCCGTCATGGACCTGGCCACGCGCCAGATGCGGGTGCTGACCGATACCGCCGCCGACGAGTCCCCCAGCTTCGCGCCCAACGGCCGCATGATCCTGTACGCCACGCTGATCAACGGCCGCGGCGTGCTCGCCACCGTCAGCGTCGACGGCCGCATACGCCAGCGGCTGTCGCAATCCGGTGATCTGCGTGAGCCGGCCTGGGCGCCCTGACCCCTTCACCGACTTTGTGCTCGAGGAGTGATGATGAAATCCCTGCTGATGACCCTGTTGCTCGCCAGCCTGCTGGTCGGTTGTGCCGACAAGCCGGTGCGTGAAGCGACGATCGAGGATCGCATGATCGCCGGCGGCGATGCCGCTGCCCAGAC
>CAYTRH010000188.1:0-5352 GCA_964440155.1 uncultured Thiobacillus sp.
CCAAAACCGAAGGTTGGGGGTTCGAGCCCCTCCTGGCCTGCCACCTCTTAGACGTACACGGAACCAGCCGGACAACTCCCCCACGATGGCGGACAACCTCAAGTTACTGGCGGCCGGGCTGCTGATTGCGGCCGGCATCGCCGGCTTTTATGTTTTTGCGGACATGCCCACCGTGGTGCGCGTGGTCTCCGTGCTGGCAGGGCTGGCGGCCGCGGCGGGGGTCATGTGGTACACCGAGGCGGGTCGCCGTTTCTATGGTTTCAGTCAGGAAGCCGTGGTCGAGGCGCGCAAGGTGGTCTGGCCGACGCGCAAGGAAACCTTGCAGATGACCGGCGTGGTGTTGGTATTCGTCATCATCATGGCGCTGTTCCTTTGGCTGGTCGATGGTTTGTTGAGCTGGATCGTGCACTACCTGATGGGCAGGGGCGGCTGATGACGATGCAATGGTATGTGGTGCATGCCTACTCCGGCTTCGAGAAGAGCGTCATGCGTGCGCTCAAGGAACGGATCGAGCGTGCCGGTATGCAGGACCAGTTTGGCGACATCCTCGTGCCGGTGGAAGAAGTCGTGGAGATGAAGGGCGGCCAGAAGCGCACGACCGAGCGCAAGTTCTACCCTGGCTACGTGCTGGTACAGATGCAGATGAACGATGACACCTGGCATCTGGTCAAGAGCACGCCCAAGGTGACCGGATTCGTCGGTGGCACGGCCAACAAGCCGGCACCCATCCCGGCCAAGGAAGTGGAATCCATCTTGCACCAGATGCAGGAGGGCGTGGAAAAGCCGAAGCACAAGATCACGTTCGAGATCGGCGAGCAGGTGCGCGTGATCGACGGGCCGTTCAACGAGTTCAACGGCACGGTCGAGGATGTCAACTACGAGAAAAACAAGCTGCGTGTGTCGGTGACCATCTTCGGCCGCGCGACGCCGGTGGAGTTGGACTTCTCGCAGATCGAGAAAGCTTGACGGCAATGAATCAGGCGCGCTTTGGCGCGCGAGCTTCGCGCGCCTTGCGGTGCGTGGACCAGAGGAGCGCCAGTAGGGTGACCGAACGCGCGATCGTACTCACCAACCAGGAGTGGTAAATGGCCAAGAAGATTACTGGCTACATCAAACTGCAAGTGCCGGCGGGCAAAGCCAACCCCTCGCCGCCGATCGGCCCGGCGCTGGGTCAGCGCGGTCTCAACATCATGGAATTCTGCAAGGCGTTCAATGCCCAGACCCAGGGCATGGAACCGGGCCTGCCGATCCCCGTGGTGATCACCGCGTTTGCCGACAAGAGCTTCACCTTCGTGATGAAGACGCCGCCGGCCACCGTATTGATCAAGAAGGCCGCGGGCGTGCAGAAGGGCAGCGCCAAGCCGCACACCGACAAGGTCGGTACCATCACGCGCGCCCAGCTCGAGGAGATCGCCAAGACCAAGATGCCCGATCTGACCGCTGCCGACATGGATGCCGCCGTGCGCACCATCGCCGGCTCGGCGCGCAGCATGGGTCTCAACGTGGAGGGGGTGTGACATGGCCAAACAGTCCAAACGCGTGCGCGAGCTGAAGAGCAAGGTCGATCGCACCAAGCTGTATGCCATCGACGAGGCGCTGGCGCTGCTGAAAGAGACGGCCACCGCCAAGTTCGATGAGTCCATCGACGCGGCCGTGGTGCTCGGCGTCGATCCGCGCAAGTCCGACCAGGTGGTGCGGGGCTCCGTGGTCATGCCGCATGGTCTGGGCAAGACGGTGCGCGTGGCGGTGTTCGCGCAGGGTGCCAACGCCGAAGCCGCCAAGGCGGCCGGTGCCGACATCGTCGGCTTCGAAGACCTGGCTGCCGAGGTGAAGGCCGGCAAGCTGGACTTCGACGTGGTCATCGCCACACCCGACGCGATGCGCGTGGTCGGCCAACTCGGCCAGATCCTCGGACCGCGCGGTCTGATGCCCAACCCCAAGGTCGGCACCGTGACGCCCAACGTCGCCGAAGCGATCAAGAACGCCAAGGCCGGCCAGGTGCAGTACCGCACGGACAAGGGCGGCATCATCCACGCCAGCATCGGCCGCGCCTCGTTCGCGCCGGAAGCGCTGCGCGGCAACCTGGCGGCATTGCTGGAGGCGCTGAACAAGGCCAAGCCGGCGAGCAGCAAGGGTATCTACATGAAACGCGTGGCGCTCTCCAGCACGATGGGCATCGGTGTGCGCATCGATCAGGCCAGCCTGAGCGCGCCGCAGTAAACGCAAGAACTTTGGGCCTCCGGCGAGCCTGTCGAGTCGCCGGAGGATCGTCAAAGACCGTAGACGCCGCAAGGCTTAATCACGTCCGCGCAGGCGGGCATGGTCTACGCAGACGGTGTCACCCGGACTGGAATCTCCTTCGGTGCCTCCGGAGGTCTCCTGGTTCAGGTCGCCGTGGGTGCGGCGGAGCGATCCGCCGTGTGTTGACTTGAAAGGAGAAGGACCTGATGAGTCTGAATCTGGAAGACAAGAAGGCCGTCGTGGCCGAGGTCTCGGCGCGTGTCGCCGAAGCCCAGACCATCGTGGTGGCCGAGTATCGGGGCGTGCAGGTCAGTCATCTCACCGAACTGCGCAAGAAGGCACGCGAACAGGGTGTCTACCTGCGTGTGTTGAAGAACACCCTGGTGCGTCGGGCGGTCGACGGTACGCCGTTCGCCGGTCTGGCCGAGCACATGGTCGGCCCGCTGATCTACGGCATGTCCGCTGATCCGGTGGCTGCGGCCAAGGTGCTCAACGATTTCGCCCGGACCAACGACAAGCTCGCGCTCAAGGCCGGTTGCTACGCCGGCAAGGTGCTCGACCTCGCCGGGGTGCAGGCGTTGGCGTCGATCCCGAGCCGCGACGAATTGCTCGCCAAGCTGTTGGGCGTCATGCAGGCGCCGGTGTCCGGGTTTGCCGGCTGCCTGGCCGCGCTGGCCAAACAGCGCGAGGAAGCTGCCGCCTGATCGCCACCGGACCGGAACCACCGAAAAGTTTTTTGCATTAGGAGAAAGAAATGGCTGTAAGCAAGGAAGACATCCTGGAAGCCGTCGGCAACATGACGGTGATGGAACTGAACGACCTGGTCAAGGCGTTCGAAGAGAAGTTCGGCGTGTCAGCAGCGGCGTTGGCCGTGGCCGCGCCGGGTGCGGGCGGTGCTGCTGCGCCCGCTGCCGAGGAGAAGACCGAGTTCGACGTGATCCTGACCGGTGCCGGTGCCAACAAGGTCGCCGTCATCAAGGTGGTGCGTGCGATCACCGGCTTGGGCCTGAAGGAAGCCAAGGATCTGGTGGACGGCGCACCCAAGCCGGTCAAGGAAGGGTGCCCCAAGGCGGAAGCCGAGGACATCCAGAAGCAGTTGGTCGAAGCGGGCGCCACCGTCGAGATCAAGTAACGCCGACATGGCGTGGGCAATGGTTTGCCCATACCGGGCTGGCGGCTCCGGACAGCTTCTGTCCGCGGCCGACCAGCCTTTTCGCGCTACCGGTATCACGCATCAGCAAACGGAAACCGATGGGCCGCGAGGGGTCTCGCGCTGCGTCGGAACTTGATTACTGATCCCTGATCCCTGTTGCCAGAACCCTGTTGAGGGAGCCTCCATGAGCTACACATTCGCCGAGAAAAAACGTCTGCGCAAGAGTTTCGCCAAGCGCGTCAGCGTGCTGCCGGTGCCGTACATGCTGACCACCCAGATCGAATCCTTCCGCGCCTTCCTGCAGGAGGACGTGCCGATGGATCAGCGCGACGACGTCGGCCTGCAGGCGGCTTTCACGTCGATCTTCCCCATCGTCAGTCACAGCGGCAATGCCCGGCTGGAGTTCGTCAGCTACACGCTCGGCACGCCGGTGTTCGACATCGTCGAATGCCAGCAGCGCGGCCTCACCTATGCGGCCAGCGTGCGCGCGCGCGTGCGGCTGGTGATCCTGGATCGGGAGAGCAGCAAGGAGAAGATCAAGGAGGTCAAGGAGCAGGAAGTCTACATGGGCGAAATGCCGTTGATGACTCCGAACGGCTCGTTCGTCATCAATGGCACCGAACGCGTCATCGTGTCGCAGTTGCATCGTTCCCCCGGCGTGTTCTTCGAGCATGACCGCGGCAAGACCCATTCCTCGGGCAAGCTGCTGTTCTCCGCGCGCATCATTCCCTACCGGGGCTCCTGGCTGGACTTCGAGTTCGATCCCAAGGATTTCGTCTACTTCCGGGTCGACCGCCGGCGCAAGATGCCGATGACCATCCTGCTCAAGGCGCTGGGGTACAACGTCGAGCAGATTCTGGAGATGTTCTTCACCACCGATGTGTTCCACATCGGTCGCAAAGGCATCGAGATCGAACTGCACCCCGAGCGCATGAAGGGGGAGACCGCGCGTTTCGACATCCACGCCAAGGATGGCAGTGTCATCGTGGCGCGTGACAAGCGCATCACCGCGCGCCACATCCGCGACATCGAGGCGGCCGGCATCAGCAAGGTGATCGTCGATCAGGAATACCTGCTCGGGCGCGTGCTCGCGCGCAATCTGATCGATCAGGAGAGCGGCGAACTGATCGCGCGTGCCAACGACGAGATCACCGAGACGCTACTGGCCAAGATCATCGAGGCCGGAGTGACGCGGTTGGAGACGCTGTACACCAACGAACTGGATCACGGGCCGTTCGTGTCGCAGACGCTGCGTGCCGACGAGACGGTCGACCAGTGGACCGCGCGCGTGGCCATCTACCGCATGATGCGACCGGGCGAGCCGCCGACCGAGGACGCGGTCGAGGCGCTGTTCAACCGCCTGTTCTTCAGCGACGAGAGCTACGACCTCTCCAAGGTCGGACGCATGAAATTCAACCGGCGCATCCAGGCGCCGGCCAAGACCAGCTGGCAGATCGTGTTTCCGCCGCATCATCGCGAGAACAAGCTGGCGCAGGCCTTGCGCGATCATTTCGGCGTGTGCCCGGAGGCCAGCCTGTCCAAGGTGAGCCTGGAGGATGTGGCCACGGTGGAGGAGGCCGAAGCCCGCCTGGACGAACTCAACAAGTATCTGAAGAGCGCCGGCTTCGATCCCAAGGCGTTGAACGCGCGGGTCGAGGAGCGCTATACGCTGAGCCCGCGCGACATCGTCGAGGTCATTCGCATCCTGGTGGAACTGCGCAACGGCCGTGGCGAGATCGACGACATCGACCATCTGGGCAACCGTCGGGTGCGCTCGGTCGGTGAACTCGCGGAAAACCAGTTCCGTGCCGGCCTGGTGCGGGTCGAACGTGCGGTCAAGGAGCGCCTCAATCAGGCCGAGAGCGACAACCTGATGCCGCATGACCTGATCAACGCCAAGCCGATCTCGGCGGCGATCAAGGAGTTCTTCGGCTCCAGCCAGCTGTCGCAGTTCATGG
>CAYTRH010000189.1:0-5352 GCA_964440155.1 uncultured Thiobacillus sp.
GGTCGCTCCATTGTCCGGCGCGGGCGGCATGCCGCAGATCGAGGTGACGTTCGACATCGATGCCAACGGCATCCTGCACGTCTCGGCCAAGGACAAGGGCACCGGCAAGGAGGCCAAGATCACCATCAAGGCCAACTCGGGCCTGTCCGAGGAAGAGATCAAGCGCATGGTGGCGGACGCGGAGGCCAACGCCGCGGAAGACCACAAGGCGTTCGAACTGGCCAACGCGCGCAACCAGGCGGACAGCATGGTGCATTCGGTGCGCAAGGCGCTGAAGGACTACGGCGACAAGGTCGGCGCCGACGAGAAGGCGAAGATCGAGGCTGCCATCGCCGCCACCGAGGCCGCCATCAAGTCCGGCGACAAGGCCGACATCGAGGCCAAGACCCAGGCCCTGGCGGAAGCCAGCCACAAGCTGGCCGAGCAGATGTACCAGAAGGAACAGCAGTCGGCGCAGGGTGGTGGCGGCGACCAGGGCGGCACGTCGAAGCGCAAGGATGATGACGTGGTCGATGCCGAGTTCGAGGAAGTGAAGGACAAGTGAGACAGCGGGTAGCGGGTGGCGGATGGCGCGTAACCGGTCATCCGCGCCTGCGGCGCGCGCATGACGGTTCCTGCCACCATCCCCATACCCCCCGCTCATGAGTAAACGCGATTACTACGAGGTGCTCGGCGTCTCCCGCAGTGCCTCGGAAGATGACATCAAGAAAGCCTTCAAGAAACTGGCGATGAAGCATCACCCGGACCGCAACCCGGGTGACAAGACCGCCGAGGAGAAATTCAAGGAAGCCAAGGAGGCTTACGAAGTCCTGAGCGACGCGGGCAAACGCTCGGCATATGACCAGTTCGGGCATGCCGGGGTGGATCCGTCGATGCGCGGCGCGGCCGGTGGTCCGGGCGGCTTCCGCGATTTCGCCGACGCCTTCTCCGACATCTTCGGCGACGTGTTCGGCGGTGGTGGCCGGCGCTCCAACGTCTATCGCGGCGCCGACCTGCGCTACAACCTGGAGATATCGCTGGAAGAGGCCGCGCGCGGCACCGAGACCAAGATCCGCGTGCCGGTGCTGAGCGAATGCGAACATTGCCACGGCAGCGGCGCCAAGCCGGGCACCAGCCCGACGACCTGCCCGACCTGCGGTGGCCATGGCCAGGTGCGCATGCAACAGGGCTTCTTCTCCATCCAGCAGACCTGTCCGCGCTGTCATGGCAGCGGCCGGGTCATCGGCGATCCGTGCACGCACTGCCACGGCGAGGGGCGCGTCAAGAAACACAAGACGCTGTCCGTGCGCATTCCCGCCGGTGTCGACGAGGGCGACCGCATCCGCCTGTCCGGCGAGGGCGAGGCCGGCATCAACGGTGGCCCACCAGGGGATCTGTATGTGCAGATCCACCTCAAGGCGCACCCGGTATTCCAGCGCGATCACGACGACCTGCACTGCGAACTGCCGATCTCCTTCGCCACTGCGGCGCTGGGCGGGGAGATACAGATACCCACGCTGGATGGCCATGCCACCATCAAGATTCCGCCGGAAACGCAAAGCGGCAAGGTGTTTCGCCTGCGCGGCAAGGGTATCAAGGGTGTACGCAGCCAGCATCCCGGCGATCTGATGGCGCATGTGGTGGTCGAGACGCCAGTCAACCTGACCGAACGGCAGAAGGAATTGCTGCGCGAGTTCGAATCCTGCTGTACCGAGCACCACGGCAAGCACAACCCGCGAGCCAAGTCGTTCATGGACAAGGTCAAGGAGTTCTTCGGGCAGTAGCGTGGCTGTGCCACGACGCATCGCGCCGGTCGACGACGCCCGTTGACGGCACCCGCCGCGGCCCTGTGCGGCACGGCGCCGCCGCGCCGCTTGCGCTACCATCACCCCCTGATGTTTGGTGTCCATGGCGCGCAGACCTGCGATTGCCGCGACCGGCCGAGGTGCCGGACGGCTGATGCCGGGCATGGCGTGGGGGGTGACGGGTGAAGGCACGCGACAAGCGCAACGGGCTGACGATTCGGCGTACCTTGGTGCGCGGCATGCTGGCGCTGGTCGTGATCGGCTTCGCGCTGTTCGCCGTGGCCACGCACCTGTTGATGGTGCGTCCCGGTCTGGATCGGCAGGCGCTGGCCGGGCTGCGTGAGGCCAGCCTGCCGTTGCAGGAATCCCTGCGCCAGAACATCG
This sequence comes from uncultured Thiobacillus sp., assembly GCA_964440155.1. Lineage (GTDB taxonomy): Bacteria > Pseudomonadota > Gammaproteobacteria > Burkholderiales > Thiobacillaceae > PFJX01. The sequence goes on from CAYTRH010000189.1 coordinate 2,169, forward strand.
CCCGTGAGGAGCGTACGCTGGTGGCTGCCCGGCACATGGCCGCGCAGGTGCAGGGCGACGCGCGCGCGCCCGATGCACGAGGCCACCCCGTCTGGGGCCGGGACGATTGGGTGCGTGCACTGAACCGTCAGTTCATGCCGTTGCTGAGCGCGGATGCACACATCACTGCGCTCATTCTGGCCGACGCCGATGGCCGCGCCTACCTGCTGCTGCGCAACGACGACGGCACCTGGACCAACCGATTGACCGATCCCGGCCGGCCCGAACCCATCGGGCGCTTCATGCTCTGGCGCGATACGCACACACGTCTGTCGGCGACCACCGCACCGGTGGACTACGATGCGCGCGAACGTCCCTGGTATCGCGGCGCGGCGGCGCAGATGGACGATACCGTCCACTGGACCGAACCCTACGTTTTTTTCGCCAGCGGCAAGCCCGGCATTACCGTGTCGCTGCCGTGGCGTGGCGATGACGGTCGCCGCTACGTGATTGCCATGGACATCTTGCTGGAAACCCTGTCCGACCAGACCCTGGCGCTGGCTGTCGGTCGGGCGGGGTCGGTCGCGGTGGTCGGTGGGCGGGGCGAACTGCTCGGTCTGCCGCGCGAGCTGTCAGCGATCCCGAAGGCGCAGGCCATGTCCATGTTGATGCGCCCGGCGCGGCAACTGTCCGGCACGGCGTTGAGCGTCGCCCAGGAGACTTGGATACGTGCCGACATGCCGGTTGGGCGCCCGGTGCGTTTTCGCCATGAAGGCGCTCGCTGGCTGGCCGAGTTCAAGCCGCTGGAATTGGGCGAACGACGGTTCTGGCTGGTTTCTTACGCGCCGATCGAGGAATTCGCATCGTGGTCTGTCTCGCTGGTCGCTCAATTGCTCGTATTCCTGGCGGCGGGGGTGATGGTGGCCATGCTGCTCGCGTTGCAACTCGCGCGGCGGCTGAGTCAGCCGGTCGAGGAACTGGTGGGGGCGGCGGAGGCTCTGGCCGCCGGTGAACTCGCAGCACGCGTGCGGGTGCGTGGCCCGCGCGAAATCCTGCAACTCAGCGCCGCGTTCAACCGCATGGCGCAACGGCTGGAGGAGCGCGAAGCCGACCTGGCGAAGCGCGCCGTCGAGCTCGAACGGCTCAACGAGGAACTGGAGGCGCGCGTCGCCCAGCGCACCGCCTTGCTCAGTGCGCTGATCGAAACGCTGCCTTATCCCATATTCGTCAAGGGCGAGGACACCCGTTTCACCCTGTGCAATCAGGCTTACGAACTGGCCTTCGGCGTGCGCCGTGAAGACTTCATCGGTCGCCGGGTGCTCGATCTGGACTACATCCCGCCGGCGGATCGCCAAGCGTTCCAGGCCGAGGACGAGGCCATCATCGCCAGTCGCGGGCGCGCGCAACGCGAGATCGACATCCGCTACGCCGACGGCTCGCTGCACCGCGTGATCTATTCCATCACTGCCTTTCAACTGGCGGACGGCACGCCGGCCGGCATGCTCGGCGTATTGATCGACATCACCGAACGGCGGCGTGCGGAGGAACGGGCGGAACGGGCCAACCGAGCCAAGAGCGCGTTCCTGGCCAACATGAGCCACGAGATTCGCACGCCGATGAACGCCATCATCGGCATGACCCATCTGGTGCTGGATACCCGGCTCGACAGCCGCCAGCGCAATTACCTGCAGAAGATCGATGCCGCCACGCGGGCGCTGCTGCGCATCGTCAACGACATTCTCGATTTCTCCAAGATCGAGGCCGGCAAACTGAGCATCGAGGCCATGCCGTTCCGCATGGATGACGTGCTCGACAGTCTGGCCAGCCTGACCGGTGCCAAGGCGCAGGAGCGTGGCCTGGAAATGCTGTTCGATGTCGATGCCGATGTGCCCGAGGTGTTGGTGGGTGATGCCCTCAGACTCGGGCAGATCCTGCTCAATCTGGTCAGCAACGCCATCAAGTTCACCCAGGCCGGTGAAATATGGGTGCGCGTGCACAAGGACAGCGCGGACGCGGAACGGCTCACCTTGCGCATCGAGGTGGAAGATACCGGCATCGGCATGGCGGCGGAGCAATGCGCGCGGCTGTTCCAGCCGTTCGAGCAGGCGGACGACTCGATCACCCGCCGCTTCGGCGGTACCGGGCTCGGCCTGGCGATCAGCCGGCGCCTGGTCGAGATGATGGGCGGGCACATCGGCGTGGACAGCGAGCCCGGCCGCGGCAGCCGGTTCGAGTTCACCGTCGTGCTCGGGGTGCAGGCCGGGGCGGCGATGCCCGCCGCCCCGGTCGATCTGGCCGGCAGGCACGTGCTGGTGGCCGACGACCATTCCGGCGCGCGGCAGGTGCTCGGTAAGCTGCTCGCCGCATCCGGCGCGCGTGTGCAGCTCGTCGCCAGCGGCGCGCGGGCGCTGGTGGAGGCCCGTGCCGCACAGGAACGGGGCGAGCCCTATGACACCGTGCTGCTGGACTGGAGGATGCCCGGCATCAGTGGCATGGAAGCCGCCCGACTGGTGCGCGCCGATGCCATGCTGCAACCGTCTCCCCGGGTCATCCTGATGACCGAGCATGGTCGCGAGGATGTATTGGAGCAATTGCGCGAGATCAGACTGGACGGCTTGCTGTACAAACCGGTCTACGCCGCAACGTTGCGCGCGTGTCTCGTCGACGCGCTGAACGGCGCCGGCGAGGCGGGCGGGCAGGCGGCTGTGCAGGGGCAGGGCGACACGGCGGAGCACGGCGAACTCACCGGTATCCGCCTGCTGCTGGTGGAAGACAATGACATCAACCGGGAGGTTGCGGGCGAGCTGCTGACCCGCCGCGGTGCCTCCGTCGATTTCGCCGTGAACGGACGCGAGGCGCTGACCGCCCTGGCGCGTGAACGCTACGATTTGGTGCTGATGGATGTGCAGATGCCGGTCATGGACGGGCTGGAGGCCACACGTGAGATACGCCGGCAAGCGGCCTTCGCCGATCTGCCCATCGTCGCCATGACCGCCAGCGTGCTGCCCGAGGATCGGGCCACTTGTCTGGCCGCCGGCATGAACGACTTCGTCGCCAAACCCATCGATGTCGCCAAACTCCTAGCGGTGCTTCATCACCAGCTCGGACGCGCGCCCGGCGCCGTGCCCGCTGAGCCGGCCGTGCCGGCCCAGGCGACGCCTCCGTCGCCCGCTCCGCGGCCGGCCTGGTCGTCGGTGATGTCGAT
>CAYTRH010000190.1:0-5284 GCA_964440155.1 uncultured Thiobacillus sp.
CCGTGCTGTGGGGCACGGCGCTGGACAACCTGGTGTCGTGGAAGATGGTGACGCCGGATGCCGACTGGCTGGAGGTCACCCGTCTGGATCACAACCTGGGCAAGATCCACGATGTCGAGGTTGCGCGTTTCCGTATCGCCCGTTTCGACGCCGCCGGCCAGCCCAAAGGCGAGCCGGAAGAGCTGGCCATAGCCGGTGCTGCCTTCCGCAAGCGCGGGCTGGGCAAGGACGTGACCGACAAGTTCCTTGCCGGTCTGCCGGGTATCCAGAAGGAAGGCTGCGACGGTCTGATCACCCAGGCGACGTTCGTGCTGCACCGCATGCCGACCGAGGTGCGCACGGTCTGCCTGGAGTTCTTCGGCCAGGTCGCGGCGGCGGTGCCGGCCATCGTCGAGATCACCGAACGTTTCGCGTCGGGCCGTTCGCCGGGGGTGGTGCTGGCCGGGCTCGAACATCTGGACGCGCGCTACGTCAAGGCGGTGGGCTACGCCACCAAGGCGCAGCGCACCGGTCGGCCGAACATGGTGCTGCTGGCGGACATCGCCAGCGACGACGCCGATGCCGTGGACGCCGCCGCCGCACGCATCGTCGACATGGGGCGGGCCCGTGGTGGCGAGGGCTTCATCGCCAGCACGGCGCAGGCGCGCAAGGCGTTCTGGGCGGATCGCGCGCGCACCGCGGCCATCGCCGCACACACCAACGCCTTCAAGGTCAACGAGGACGTGGTGATACCACTCGACCGGCTGGCCGATTATTCCGATGGCGTCGAACGCATCAACATCGAGCTGTCCATCACCAACAAGTTGGCCCTGCTGGATGAACTGGAAGCCTTCTTCCAGGGCGAGCTGCCGCTGCACGAGACCGAGGACGGCGTCGCCGACGACGAACTCACGGCCACGCGGCGCGCCCGTGCGCTGGAGCTGATTGCGACGGTGCGTGCACGCTGGCGCGGCCTGCTCGACGGGCTGACGCAGCCGGATACCTTTCACGCGCTGCGCGATCACGTCATCCGCGTGTCGTGGAAACGCGAACTGCGCGCCGAACTGCGCCAACTGTTCACCGGGCGCGAATATGAGCCGGTGCTGGCGGCGTGCGAGACCATCCACCGGCGGGTGCTGAAGAGCCGGGTGTTCGTCGCATTGCACATGCACGCCGGCGACGGCAACGTGCACACCAACATCCCGGTCAACTCGGACGACTACGCCATGCTTGCCAGCGCCAACGCGGCGGTGGCGCGCATCATGCGCCTGGCCCAGGATCTGGGCGGTGTGATCTCCGGAGAACACGGCATCGGCATCACCAAGCTGGAGTTCCTCGGTGAAGACACGCTGGCGGCATTCGCCGCCTACAAGCAGCGCGTCGATCCGCATGGACGCTTCAACCAGGGCAAGCTGCTCAGGGGTGCCGATCTCGGCAACGCCTACACGCCGTCGTTCAACCTGCTGGAGACCGAGTCGCTGATCATGGAGCAGTCCGACATCGGCGCCATCGCCGATGCCATCAAGGACTGCCTGCGCTGCGGCAAGTGCAAGCCGGTGTGCAACACCCACGTGCCGCGCGCCAACCTGCTGTACAGCCCGCGCAACAAGATCCTCGCCACCTCGCTGCTGATCGAGGCCTTCCTGTACGAGGAGCAGACCCGGCGCGGCGTGTCGCTGGCCCATTTCGCCGAATTCGGCGACGTCGCCGATCACTGCACGGTGTGCCACAAATGCGAGAACCCGTGCCCGGTGGACATCGATTTCGGCGATGTGACCATCGCCATGCGCAATTTCCTGCGCGCATCCGGTCGCCTGAACAAGTCGCCGGCAACGAAGCTGGCCATGGCCTTTCTCAACAGCACCGATGCGGACGCCATCCACTTCCTGCGCAACACCGCGATCCTCGGCGGGGTGGCGGGTCAGCGTCTGGGGGCGGCGGTGATGCGCTCCTTCCCGGTGGTGCGCGAGGCCATGCACAAGCCGCCGGCGACGGTGGGCAAGCCCGGCCCGCGCGCGCAGGTCATCCACTTCTTCAACCGTCGCCTGCCCGGCGGCCTGCCGGCCAAGACCACGCGCCAGCTACTGGGCCTCACCGACCCCAAGGTGGTGCCGGTATTACGCGATGCGGCCAAGGTGAATGAAGACTCCGACGCGGTGTTCTATTTCCCCGGCTGCGGTTCCGAGCGCCAGTTCTCGCAAATTGCGCTGGCCACGCTGGCCTGGCTGTATGAACTGGGGGCGCAGACCGTACTGCCCCCCACCTACCTGTGCTGCGGCTACCCGCAGACCGCCGGCGGCGACCAGCCCAAGGGTGAAGCCATCACCATGCAGAACCGGGTGCTGTTCCACCGCGTGGCCAACACCCTCAACTACCTGGACATCAAGACCGTGCTGGTGTCCTGCGGCACCTGCCTGGACCAGTTGCAGGCATATCAGTTCGACAAGATCTTCCCCGGCTGCCGGATCATGGACATCCACGAATACCTGGCCGAAAAAGGTGTGAAGCTCACGGGCGTGAACGGCATCAGGTATCTCTATCACGACCCCTGCCACACCCCCATGAAACTGAAGAGCCCCATGTCCACGGTACGCGGCCTGGTTGGCGAAGGTGTGCGTCTGAGTGAACGCTGCTGCGGCGAGGCGGGTACTTTTGCCACCTCACGCCCGGACATCGCCACCCAGGTTAAATTCCGCAAGGCCGAAGAGCTGGACCGTGGCCGCGACGCCCAGCTCGCTGCGGGCGCCGGCCAGGTCAAGGTACTCACATCCTGCCCCGCCTGCCTGCAGGGGCTGGCGCGCTACAGCGACGACAACGGCATGGCCGCTGATTACATCGTGGTGGAACTGGCCAGGAACCTGCTGGGCGAAGACTGGATGGCAAAGTTCCTGAGTCGCGCCAACAACGGCGGCATCGAAAGCGTATTGCTGTAGGAAGTGCACATGGGATTCCCGGAACTCAAGTCTGCCGGCTACGAGGAATTGTTCGACCTGCCGGAAAATCTGCTCGGCGAGATCGTCAACGGCCGGCTGGTGACGCACCCCAGGCCGGCGCCGAGACACGCCCTTGCCTACTCCGTGCTTGGGGCCTCGGAGATGGCGTGTGGTGGCTGGGTGACTCACGGCGCGCACCGGCACTGCTGCTGACGTAGTCCATCGTGGAGTCGGCCATGCTCACCATCGAGACCGTCCAATCCCTCGTACAACGGGCCATGTATGCCCCTTCGAGCCACAACACCCAGCCGTGGCGGTTCCGAACGTCGGCCTCGACGATCGATCTGCTGGCCGACCGCACCCGAGCGTTGCCTGTCAACGACCCGTTCGACCGTGAACTCACGATCAGCTGTGGCGCGGCTTTGATGACCTTGCGGGTGGCCATCGCTGCATCAGACCGAGGCGCGCGGGTACGGGTGTTGCCCGATTCGGGCGATGGAGACTGGCTGGCACGGATCGAGGCCACCAGCGACCCTCCAGACGCGGAACTCGCCGCCCTGGCGCCGTTCATCGAGCAACGCCGCACTTACCGCAAAGCGTTCGAGGCACGCGAGGTGGCGACCGAGATCAGGGCCAGTATCGCAACGGCAACCGAAGCCGAGGGCAGCCAGTTGCTCACACTGGTCGATACACAGCGGCTTGATGCCGGCTCGCTGATCGCTGAGGGCGACCGTCTCCAGTGGGATGACCCGCGCTGGCGGCGCGAACTGGCACTGTGGATGCACCCTCGACGCCAAGGTGACGGGCTGAGCGTGCCCTCCCTGGCAGCACCCATTGCGCAAGCCGTCGTACGCACTTTCGACATGGGTGATGGAGTCGCCGCCAAAGACCAGCAACTCCTTCTGGGCTCGCCGTGGCTGACGGTTCTGACGACCGCCGAGGACGACACGGCCGCCTGGCTGCGCGCTGGCCAAGCGTTGCAGCGCGCTCTTCTCGCCGGCTGTCGGCATGGATTACAAGCGTCGTATCTCAATCAACCCATCCAGGTCGCCGCGCTGCGGGAACGCCTGCGCTCATTGCTTGGCACCGAGGCCCACCCCCAGTTGCTGATGCGCTGGGGCCATCCGGCTAGTGCGGTCCCAGCGACCTCAAGGCGCAAAGTGGATGCGGTGATCGAAATGCCGGCGTGAGACGACACTGGCCATGGGGATCGTATGAAATGGGTACTACCTGGGTTGACCGGCCTGCTGGTCGTGGCAATCGGGCTTTGGATCTGGGGCCAGTGGCGCTGGAGCCAAAAGACGCAGGCACTCCTGGATCGCCTGGAAACCGCGCGTCAGCCCCTGCCGCCTCAACAATTTGATCCGCGTGAACTGGATCAACTTCCTGCCCCCGTCGCGCGCCACCTGCGCCAAGCCCTACCACCCGGAACCCCGATCATCCGCGCCGCCGACGTCGTGCACGCGGGCACCTTCAACATGAAGCTGGACACCGGACAGTGGAAACCCTTCACGTCACGCCAACGTGTGGTTACCCACCGCCCCGGCTTCGTGTGGGATGGGCGGGTGACCATGGCACCCGGACTGGCCGTCCACGTGCACGACGCCTACGTCGATGGCGAAGGGATCCTCGAGCCCGCCATCCTGGGTGTGTTCACGCTGGTAAATCTGCGCGACCGCGGCGAGGTCGCACGCGGTGAACTGATGCGCTACATGGCCGAGGCCGCCTGGTACCCGACCGCACTGTTGCCCAGCCAGGGCATGCAATGGGAACCGATCGACGATCGCAGCGCGCGCGCCACCTTGGTCGACGGCGACGTGCGGCTGACCATGACGTTTCACTTCGGCGACGATGGGCTGATCGAGACGATCCGGGCCGAGGATCGCGGCTTTGCCGATGGCGATCGGATCGTGCCCATGCCCTGGGAGGGCCGGATGTTCGACTACCAGCGGCGCGACGGGATGCTGATCCCGGTTCAGGGCGAAGTGGCTTGGCTCACGCCGCAGGGTCGCAAGCCGTACTGGCGAGGGACGATCACCGATCTGAGGTACCACCACTAGGGAGATGCCCCCGAACGCCATCAGCTTGACGTTCGACATGTCGAGGACTGCCCATGCGGGCGCGATGGACAACCGATGCCCGTGACACACGTGCAAAGCGTTGACGCACAAAATCGTCTGCGCGTGTTACTGCGAAGAAGTTGGCGCGGGTTTTGAGAGAACGGAGAGCGAAAGAGAGTCCAACCGGGCGGTTTCCGGGCCTCATGGCACCGCGGCGTGGCACACGCAGATCGGCCCGCAGCCCCGCGTGGTGTCGCGGAGCCCAGAAACGAAAACGCCCAACCGGAGAGGGTTGGGCGCGGAAGGGTGGTG
>CAYTRH010000191.1:0-5266 GCA_964440155.1 uncultured Thiobacillus sp.
TGGCCGGCGTGGCGCTGGCCTGGACCGACCTGCCGGCGTCGCTCGCGATCGGCGGCGGCGCGGCACTGCTGTTTAGCGCCGCCTGGCATCTGCGCGTACCGCAGGTACGCATGCTGCGTTGCGGCCGCGACGGTGCGCTGCACGTGCGCGCGGGCGACGACTGGCAGCGCCTCACCTTGCTGCCGTCGACCACGGTACTGCCCGCGCTGACCGTGCTGCAGGTGCGCGAAGGTGGCCGCCGGCGCACCATCGTGATCCTCGCCGACAGCCTGCCACCCGAGGATTTCCGCCGGCTGCGCGTGTGGTTGCGCTGGCTGGCGCGTGTCGGGACGGAGCCCCAGCCGGCCACGCCGTGACCGGCGGGCACACGCTTGTACCATTTCCCGGCGCGCGCGTTTGGCGCAGCATGACGCGCCCCGCTTTTCAGGAATCGCCATGACCCTGCCTGCCCGTGCGCGCGCCGTCCTGCTCGCCTTCACCCTCACCGTGAGCATCTGCGCACCGCTACGCGCCGACGATGCCGCGGTCGAGGCCATGGAGGCCTATCTCGAATTCGCCGACTACGGCGGCGGCGTGATCTTCAGTGAGCAGATCGAGCCGGTCGACTATCCACGCTTCTTCATCATCGACGCGCGCCAGGCGTCGCAGTTCGAAGCGGGCGCGCTGCCCGGCGCGGTGAACATCGAATGGCGCCAGGCGCTGGCACGGCGCCACGACATCCCACGCGACCGTCCGGTGCTGATCTACTGCCACACCGGCATGCTGTCGGCGCAGGCGGCGTTCGCGCTGCGCGTGGCCGGATGGGACAACGTGCGCGTGCTGCAAGGCGGCTATCTGGAGTGGCTGCGCGCCACGGCCGCGCGTTGATCCGCCAGCCCCGCCGTGACATGGCGGCGATCACCAAACCGTCATGCCGCTGCGGCTATAATCCGCGCCTTTGATCCTACTCAGGACACCGCCGCCATGACCGACCAGCAACCGCAGCAACAAGCCCTGCCCGTGTTCAACATCGAGAAGATCTACGTCAAGGACTTCTCGGTGGAAGTGCCCAATGCGCCCACCATCTTCCTGGAGCGCGACCAGCCGCAGATGGACATGCAGCTCAACACCCAGAGCACGCAGGTGGAAAACAACATCTACCAGACCGTGCTGACGCTGACCATCACCGCCAAGGTCAAGGACAAGACCGCGTTCATGGTCGAACTGCAACAGGCCGGCATCTTCCGCATCGAGAACCTGCCGCCGGAAGCCATGGAACCCGCGCTGGGCGTCGGCTGCCCCAACATCCTGTTCCCCTACGCACGCGAAGCCGTATCCGACGCGGTGCTCAAGGCCGGTTTCCCGCCGCTGATGCTGCAGCCGGTCAACTTCGAACTGCTGTACCTGCAACAGCAACAGGCGCAGGCCGCCGGCGTCAAGCCCAACTGACCTCTCCGGTCGGGTGACGGCCGCCGTGGACATCAGCGTGCTGGGTGCCGGCGCCTGGGGCACGGCGCTGGCCATCCGCCTGTGCGCGCAACACCGCGTGCGCCTGTGGACCCGTTCGCCGGCGCATGCCGAAGCGCTGCACGCGGCACGCGAGAACGCACGTTACTTGCCGGGCGAGCCGCTGCCGGCGACGCTTGCGGTCACGCACCACCTGGACGCCGCGCTGCACGACGCCCGTCAGCTGATCCTGGCCGTACCCAGCAACGCGCTGCGCGCGCTGCTCACCGACCTGCGCGCGCGCGCGCGGGGACTGCCCCTGGTGTGGCTGTGCAAGGGCCTGGAGACGGGCAGCCGCAAGTTGCCGCATGCGTTGCTGGCGGAAGTGTGGCCCGATCATCCCCCCGCCGCGGTGCTGTCCGGCCCCAGCTTTGCGCGCGAAGTGGCGCGTGGCCTGCCGGCGGCGCTGACCGTGGCCAGCACGGACGCGGACTATGCGCGTCACACCGCGCACCTGCTGCACGACCCCATGCTGCGCCTGTATTCATCCACCGACGTGGTCGGTGTCGAGCTGGGCGGGGCCGCCAAGAACGTGATCGCCATCGCCGCCGGCATCGCCGACGGTCTGGGCTTCGGCCTGAACGCGCGCGCGGCGCTGATCACGCGCGGCCTGGCGGAATTGACCCGGCTGGGGCTGGCGCTGGGCGGCCGTCAGGAGACCTTCATGGGCCTGTCCGGCATGGGCGATCTGATCCTGACCTGCACCGGCGACCTGTCGCGCAACCGCCAGCTCGGCCTGCGCCTGGCCGCCGGCGAGAGCCTGGAGGGCGCGCTGCGCCAGCTCGGGCACGTCGCCGAGGGTGCCACCACCGCGCTGGAGATCGTGCGCCTGGCCCAGGATCATGGTGTCGAGATGCCCATCAGCCAGGCGGTGGCCGCCATCCTGCGTCAGGAACTGCCGCCGCGCGAAGCCGTGGCCGGGCTGTTGGCCAGGGAGCTGAAGGACGAAGACGCCTGAGCGTGGCCCGGGCGATCGGCCATGGCGCGAGCGCGCGCGGTCTGAACGGTTAGAATCGGCGCGCCATCGACTCTACGCGCAGGTATCGCATGCCCGTCAACCTCCCCCCTCCCGATCCCGCCAGTCTGCTGCCGGTCGCCGGCGTGGAACTGGGCATCGCCCGTGCCGGCATCAAGAAGCCCGGCCGGCGCGACCTGTTGGTGATGCGTATCGCGCCGGACAGCGAAGTCGTGGGCGTGTTCACGCAAAACCGCTTCTGCGCGGCGCCGGTCACCCTGTGCCGCGAGCGTCTGCACCAGGAATCCGGCGTGCGCGCGCTGCTGGTCAACACCGGCAACGCCAACGCCGGCACCGGCGCCGACGGTCTGCGCCGCGCGGCGCGGACCTGCGCAGCGCTGGCGGGGCTGCTGGGTGTGGCAGCGGAACAGGTGCTGCCGTTCTCCACCGGCGTGATCCTGGAGCCGCTGCCCGACGACCGGATCATCGACGCGCTGCCGGCCGCGGTCGCCGATCTGCGGCCGGACAATTGGGCCGCCGCCGCCGAGGCGATCATGACCACGGACATCGTCGCCAAGGCGGCGAGCCGGCGGGTGACGCTCGATGGCGTGGAGTTCGTCATCACCGGCATCGCCAAGGGTTCCGGCATGATCCATCCGAACATGGCCACCATGCTCGCCTTCGTGGCCACCGACGCGCCGGTGTCCTGCGAGGCGCTGGAGGCCATACTGCGCCACGCGGTCAACCGCTCGTTCAACCGCGTGACCGTCGATGGCGACACCTCGACCAACGATTCCTGCCTGCTGATCGCCACCGGCGCCACCGCCGCGCCGGTGGTGATGGATGACGGCGACGCGCGTTTCGCGCCATTGCGCGACGCCGTCACCGGGCTGATGGTGCAGCTCGCGCAGGCCATCGCGCGCGACGGCGAGGGCGCCACCAAGTTCATCGAGATCGTGGTCGAAGGCGGCCGCGACGAGGACGAGGCGAAGCGCGTGGCCTACGCCATCGCGCGTTCGCCGCTGGTGAAGACCGCGTTCTTCGCCTCCGATCCCAACCTCGGCCGCATCCTCGCCGCCATCGGCTACGCCGGCATCGACGATCTGGACGTCGACGGCGTGCGTCTGTGGCTGGGCGACGTGCTGGTGGCCGAGCGCGGCGGCCGGGCGCCGGATTACCGCGAAGCCGACGGCGCGCGCGTGATGGCCGAGGCCGACATCCGGGTGCGCGTGGACCTGGCACGCGGCCATGCCGCCACCACGGTCTGGACCTGCGACTTTTCCTACGACTACGTCAAGATCAACGCCGAATACCGCACGTGAACGACGAGGACGCGCTGCTCGCCGGCGGGCAGCCGGCCTACCAGGTCAGTCCCGAGCTGGCGCTGCTGATCGCGCGTGCCAACGACCTGTTGGCGCGCGTCGACGCCTGGCTGCCTCCGCCGCCGCCGCGGGTGGACTGGAACGTCACCCTGGCCTGCCGCTGGCGTCGACGCCTGGCCAGCGGCTATCTGGCACCGGTGACCACGCTGAACTGCCCACCCTGGGAGGCGCTGCGCGGCATCGATGCACAAAAGGCGGCGTTCGAACGCAATGCCCGTCAATTCCTGCGCGGTCTGCCCGCCAACCACGTGTTGCTCGCAGGCAGCCGCGGCTGCGGCAAGTCGTCGCTGGTCAAGGCGCTGCTGGCGCGCCACGCGCGGCGCGGCCTGCGCCTGATCGAGGTCGAACGCGACCAGCTCGCCGATCTGCCCGAGCTGTGCGCGCGCCTGGCAGGGCTGCCGTGGCGCTTCCTGCTGTTCGCCGACGACCTGTCGTTCGCCGCCGACGAGTCTGCGTACAAGCCGCTGAAGGCAGCGCTGGATGGCTCCGTCGCCGGCCTGCCGGACAACGTGCTGATCTGCGCCACTTCCAACCGGCGCCATCTGATGCCGGAGTACTTCGCCGAGAACCGCGAGACCACTCACGTGGATGGCGAAGTGAGGCCGGGCGAGAGTATCGAGGAGAAGATTTCGCTGTCCGACCGCTTCGGCCTGACGCTGACCTTCCATCCGTTCGATCAGGACGCCTACCTGGCCATCGTCGCCGCCTGGGTCGAGGCACTGGGTGGTCGGCTCGATGCCGACTGGCGCGGCGAGGCGGTGCGCTGGGCGATCGAACGTGGCGGCCGGTCCGGACGGGTCGCGCAGCAGTTCGCGCGCGACTGGGTGGGCCGCCAGGGATTGGCGCGCAAGCGCCGCACAGCATGACGTGACCCGCGCCGCGCCGCGGCGCGCACGATGAACAGGGGGGATACGCATGGGACTCGCGGTGTTGCGCAGCCGCGCGCTGGCCGGCATGGATGCGCTGGAAGTGGTGGTCGAGGCCCATCTGGCCAACGGCCTGCCGGCGTTCACGCTGGTCGGTCTGGCCGAGGCCGAAGTGCGCGAGGCGCGCGACCGCGTGCGCGCGGCATTGCAGCAAAGCGGGTTCGAGTTTCCGCAGCGCCGCATCACCGTCAATCTGGCGCCCGCCGATCTGCCCAAGGAATCCGGCCGCTTCGATCTGCCCATCGCGCTGGGTCTGCTCGCCGCCTCGGGCCAATTGTCGGGCGCGTCGTTGGATGCCTACGAGTTCGCCGGCGAGCTGGCACTGACGGGGGAATTGCGGCCGATCCGCGGCGCGCTGGCCATGGTGCTGGGTGCCGCCGCCAGCGGCCGCGCGTTCATCCTGCCGCGCGCCAGCGCCGAGGAAGCCGCGCGCGTCGAGCGCGCACAGGTGCTGGCAGCCGACTCGCTGGCCGCAGTGTGCGCGCATCTGCGCGGCATGACGGCGCTCGAACCAGCCA
>CAYTRH010000192.1:0-5250 GCA_964440155.1 uncultured Thiobacillus sp.
GATCCATGACCACGGCGTCGCGCTTGGCCGCCTGGTCGGCAAAAACGGCCACCGGGCGCGGCGGACGCAACGGCGCGCATGACGCCGGCAGACGCAGTGTCAGGCACCCGAACACGCGCCGGGCCTCGCGGCGCAACGCGGGCGCGGCGACGCCGACGCCGATGCCGCCGAGTCGGCGATAACCGCGGAAAAAGCGGGCGACGCTCATGCGCGCCAGCACCCGCGAGGGCGGCGTCGGCTCCAGCCCCTCCTTGATCTCGATGGCCTGGTGCAGGCCCTGGGTCCAAGCCGGCCGATGCAACAGGCGACCGATATGGTCGTCGACGATGGCCAATTTGCCCTGCTGCACCAGGTAATGACGCTGCGGCCGCAGCAGGTCGCGCACCATCAGCGCCTGACAGACCAGATCATCGCGCCGCGCGCGCGTCCGCCACAACGGCGGCAGCAGGTGCTGGCGACCTTCCAGTGCAAGCTCACCGGCTGGGGTGAACTCGATGTCGCGGCGCCGTTCGTGATAGCGGTAGTCACGCCCGGGTTGCAGCGGCTCGATCACTTCCCGCGCCGCACTCAGCGCCTCGATCATCATCGGGTTGTCGGATGGCGCGGAGATGATCACCGGCGAGGTCGCCTCGTCGAACAGCACGGTGTCGGCATCATCGACGATCACTGCATGCCGGCCGCGCATCACCGGCCGTTGCGGCGCGCCCGCCCGCGTCAGGTGGCGCAGGCGCAGGCGCAGCGCATCGTCGACGCCGCCCAACAGCAGTTGATCGCGCAGATGGTCGGCCAGCAACTGCTTGCCACCGGCGTAGACCACGTCGGCCCGGTAGGCCTCGCTGGCCTGCTCCGGCTGCATGGCCTGCGCCACGGCGGCCACCGTCAGTCCGCAGCGGGTGTACAGCGGACGCAGGCGACCGGCATCGCGCTGCGCCAGATACTCGTTGGCCGTGGCGACATGGCAGGGACGCCCGCGCCAGGCATGCAGGATCGCCGCCATGGCCACGGCCAGCGTCTTGCCTTCGCCGTCGCCGAGCTCGACCAGCAACCCGTCGTGCAGGGCCAGGGCTGCGACCAACTGAGCGGGATACGGCTGCATACCCAGTTCGTGCCCGGCCAACACGGCCAGCAAAGCCACTGCACGGGCACGTCCGGCGTCCGGACCGGCATCGTCGAGCCGGCCGAGGCGGGCGGTGGCGCGCAGCCCGACCAGTTCGCGCTCGATACCGGCATCGTCCAGCGCATGCAACTCGTCCATGCGCTGCTCGACCAGCCGCCGTTCGCGTTCGAGCGCGCGTCGGGTCGCGCCCGCGGCATGGCGCAGCCGCCGTGTCCACGGCGCGAAGCCGGACGCGCCATGGTCTGCGCCGTCGCGCGCAGCGGACCAACGTGAGGTCATGGTGCCGGCCCGCGTCATAGCTTGTAACGCTTCTGCACCAGCTGCAGCAGCGACTCGCGCACCTGGGCATACAGCGAGCGATCGGGCAGCGGAATGCGCACGCGGCCGGTGAGCCCATGCACCGCGACGACGCCGGCCAGCGCTTCGGCCGGCAGCGCGATGCGCAGCTCGAAGAACGATTCGGTGGTGCGCTGGCCACGCTCGTCTTCCTGCCGGGTGGCCAATTCCCCGCCCCCCATCCAGCCCAACGCCGGCGAAGCCAGCACCTGACGCTGATACGGGATCAGGGTGACGGCGCCGGCCGGGATGACCCGGTCGGCCTGGCCGGCGAGGCGCAGTTCCACGCCTTCCACCGGGCGGGCGAACAACGCGCGCGCGTCCTCCTGGGTCACCACCGCGGTCATGCGGTAGCCGTGCTCGGCGACGATCTCCCCCAGCTTTTCGCCGCGCCGTATCCAGGTATCGCGCAGTTCGTGCAGGCCGGGCGCCACCCAGCGGCCGTCCCCCGGCGCGATCACCACCAGCTCGCGTTGCAGCCCCTCCAGTTCGCGCTGGCGCGCCAACAATGCATCCCGGCGCTGGCGCAGCGGTTCGAGATCGGCCAACGCGCCGCGCAGCGCCTGACGCGCCAGCAGGTCGAGCTCGGCCAGCTGATGGCGCGTGACCGTCAGATCATGCTCCAGATCCGGATTGCGCAGGCGCGCGATGACGTCGCCGCGACGCACGGCGACGCCGTGTTCCACCAGCAGTTCGGCGAGCTGGCCCTCGGCGCCGCTATACAGCGGCGCGCTCTGCTCGGCTTCCAGCACGCCGTTGGCGCGAATGGCGCCGGGTAGCGGCAGCACGCCGATCAGGCCGACCAGCAGCGCCACCGCGACCAGCGTCACCGCGATCGCGCGCGGCCGGTTCTGGGACAGACGCGGACCGGTCAGGTATTGGTAGAACTTGTGCAACGGCATCCCCACCAGCGTGTAGAACGCGACGAACACCATCAGCAGGCCGATCACGAACCACTGGTCCAGCACGAACAGCATGATGGCGGACATGATCAGCAAGCGGTACAGATAACTGAGCAGACCGTAGCCGGTCATCCACCACCATTCCCAGCGATCCCGTGCCGGCGAGGTGGCGCCGGGCGTGCCCATCAGATAGCGGTCGCCGAAGTACAGCCACTGCTGCGCGCCCTTCTGATACAGATTGGGGATGTCGACCAGGTCGCTGAGGATGAAGTACGCGTCGAAGCGCAGCAGCGGATTGCCGTTGAACAGCAGGCTGGACACCGAACCCACCACCATGACGTTGAACGCCAGGCTGTGCACCAGACCGTCGCCGGTGTTGGCCCAGATCAGCGCGGCGACGGCGGCCAGGAACAGCTCGGTGATCATGCCCGCGGCGCCGACCAGGGCGCGCTGCCAGCGCGAGCGGAACGACCAGCTCGCCGACGCATCCATGTACGGCAGGGGCGTGAAGATCAGCAGCATGACACCCAGCGTGTGTACCTCGCCACCGAAGCGCTTGCACACGAAGGCGTGCGCCAGTTCATGGCACAGCTTGAGCAGCGCCAGACTGAGATACAGCCAGGGCAGATTGCCGAGCGACAGGATGCCTTGCGCGCCATCCAGCACCGCCTGCCCCTGGCTGAGCGCGGCGAAAGCACCGGCGATCACCACCACCAGCCACGGCACCGCCATCAGCGGGTGCACCAGCACGTTGATTAGCGGCCGCATCCGGTTCAGCCAGGCATCCGGATTGACCAGCGGGAAGCGCACATACAGGAAGGCCAGCAGCTTGCCCTGCAATTCCTTGCGGCGCCGCATCTCGGCACGCTGGTACAAGCCTTCGCTGTAGGGCTGGTGCTGGAAGCGCAGCAGGTTGGAGGCGTTCAACTGCGACAGCAGTTGCACCACTTCCTCCTGACCCGGCGCCGCATCCGCATGGTCGCGCACATACGCGCGCCAGGTCTCGTCTACCGTGCGCGTGGGATTGAGCCGGGCGAGGAAACCCCAGGCCGCCGGCGTCACACGGAAGAACTTCTGCGTGAAGGTGTCCTGCAGCACGTACCAATCCAGATTGCGGTAACGCTGCTTGCGCACCTGCACGCTGGGAATCAGGCCCACGCGGGCCTCGGCGACGCGGTGCCAGGAATCGCTGAAGGTCGCGCCGGCCACGAGGCGGATCCTAGAACCAGAACCTCATGCGCAAGGCATCGACCGCCTTGTGCGTGTAGATCCAGGCGACGTTGCGCCGCCCCGCATCGATGCGTGCCACGCCGCTCATGCCGGGACGCCACCAGGCCTCCGGCGCGGCCAGCAGGCGGCCGCGGATGACGAAATGATTGCCGTCCTGGCCTTTGACCTGCGCCACCGGAATCAGCGTCTCCACCTCGAACGGGATGCGCGCATCCGGACGCGCCAGCAAGGTCAGCTCGCCGGAGGCACCCGGCTCGACGTGCCGGATCTCGCGTTCCGGCACATGCAGCACGACATACAGGCCCTCGATACGCGCCAGCCGGAACAACCGGTCACCCTTCTTGACCGGCGCGCCGAGCAGCTCCTTGCGCTCGCCCTCGACGATGACGCCATCGAACGGCGCGTACACGCGCGACTGCGCCAGCGAATAGCGGATGCGTTGCAGGCGCGCCTCGACCTGGGCCAGCCGGCGTTGGGCGATCTCCGCGTCGGCCAGATTCTGCATGGCCCGCGCCTTCATCGCCTCGGCACGGAACCGCTGGATGTCGGCCAGCGTCTCGGCCTCCTGCTGCATCAGTTCGCGGGTATCCAGCGCCGCCAGCAGTGCGCCCTGCGCCACCGTGTCGCCGCTGCTGACGTGCACCTCGTTGAGAAAGCCGTCGTAACTGGCACTGATCAGGCGGGTATTGTCGGTGCCGAGCTGGCTGGTGGCCTCGACCCGGTAGTTCTGCGTGCCGAACAGCGCGTACAGCAGCAGGCCGGCGAGCAACAGGCTGAACAACTTGGTGAGCGGCCGCTCCGGCCCGAGCAGCGCCGCCAGCCGCTTGCGCGACCAGCCGCCCAGACGTGCGCCCCACCAGCGGTCGCGCTCGCGCAGTGGCGCCAGCCAGGGCAGGATCAGTCCCAGCGCCAGATGCAGATGGTCGAGCGCGGCCGCTGCCAGCGTGCCCTGATCCATGGCCAGCAGCAGCACGGCCTGGCTGCGATCGCCACCGTCCTGCAACGGCAGCGTGCAAATCTGGCTATAGCCCATGGTGCGCCGCAGTCGCTCGTGCGCCTGCACCACCAGCGTACCGTCGCCCTCGCCACCGGTATGCACGATGTCGCACTCCTGATCCGCGGCTTCCTCGCATGCCGCCTCCAACAGATTGACGTGCTCGGTCTTACGCTCGAAGCGGTCCAGGTGGCTGATCGCCTCGATGCGAACGTAACCTTCCTGGCGCCAGCCCAGCGCGACCAGCGCGCAGCCCAGACGTGCCATGACGCCGTTGACCAGGGCCATGCTGGCGGCGCCATAACGCGTTTCGCGCATCACCAGCGCGTTCACGTCCAGCAGTTCGGCCAGCGCCGCATCCGTGCCCGTGGCCGGTGCCGCCACCGCGTCCGTCGACACTGCGGCGGCCGCCGGCGCCGCGACCGGCGATGGCACCGGCTGCAAGCGCGCTTCGGCAGGCGTGGGATCCGGTGCGAACATGCTACCGGCCCGTGCATCGCCGGTGGGCGACGCGGACGGCACGTCGGCCACCAGTTGCACGCGCAACAACAATTCGTTGAGCCGGGCGCGCTCGATCTCGGGAATCTCCAGCACCAGCAGGGTCTGCTGGTCGACCGCACCGACGCGTATCGCCGCAAAGATCCGGCCGACGCCGTCCTCGTCGCGCATCG
>CAYTRH010000193.1:0-5241 GCA_964440155.1 uncultured Thiobacillus sp.
GGGCACGTGGTGAAGTCGCCCATGGTCGGCACCTTCTACCGCACGCCGTCGCCCAACGCCAAGCCGTTCGTCGAAGTGGGTCAGACGGTCAAGGCCGGCGACACGCTGTGCATCATCGAGGCGATGAAGCTGATGAACGAGATCGAGGCGGACGAATCCGGCGTGATCAAGGCCATACTGATCGAGAACGGCCAGCCGGTCGAATACGGTCAGCCGCTGTTCATCATCGGTTGACGAAGGGAAGGGGAAGGGCCGCGACCGCGGCCCGTCCCCTTTCCCCTTCCCAGGGGTCCAGCCATGTTTGAAAAAATTCTCATCGCCAACCGCGGAGAGATCGCGCTCCGCATCCAGCGCGCCTGCCGGGAGATGGGCATCAAGACCGTGGCGGTGCATTCCGAGGCCGATGCCGACGCCAAATACGTGCGTCTGGCCGACGAATCGGTGTGCATCGGCCCGCCGCCGTCGGCCAAGAGCTACCTGCATGTGCCGTCCATCATCGCTGCCGCAGAGGTGACCGATGCCGAGGCCATCCACCCCGGCTACGGCTTCCTGTCGGAGAACGCCGATTTCGCCGAGCGCGTGGAGAACTCCGGCTTCGTGTTCATCGGTCCGCGCCCGGAGACCATCCGCCTGATGGGCGACAAGGTTTCCGCCAAGGACGCCATGAAGGCCGCGGGGGTGCCGGTGGTGCCCGGTTCCGAGGGCGCGCTGGGCGACGATGCCGACGAGTGGCTGCGGCTGGCGCGCGACATCGGCTATCCCATCATCATCAAGGCCGCCGGCGGCGGCGGCGGACGCGGCATGCGCGTGGTGCACACCGAGGCGACGCTGGTGCAGGCGGTGCAGATGACGCAGAGCGAAGCGGCCGCCGCGTTCGGCAACCCCGTGGTGTACATGGAAAAGTACCTGGGCAATCCGCGTCACATCGAGATTCAGGTGTTGTCCGATACGCACGGCAACGCCATCCATCTGGGCGAGCGCGACTGCTCCATGCAACGCCGGCACCAGAAGGTGCTGGAGGAAGCGCCGGCGCCCGGCCTGGATGCCAAACTGCGCAACAGGATCGGCGAGCGCTGCGCCGAGGCGTGCCGCGCCATCGGCTATCGCGGTGCCGGCACCTTCGAGTTCCTGTACGAGAACGGCGAGTTCTACTTCATCGAGATGAACACGCGCGTGCAGGTCGAACATCCGGTCACCGAACTGATCACCGGCGTCGACATCGTGCAGGAGAGCATCCGCATCGCCGCCGGCCTGGAATTGTCGCACCGGCAGAAGGACATCCGTTTCCAGGGACACGCGCTGGAGTGCCGCATCAACGCCGAGGATCCGTTCACCTTCGTGCCCTGGCCCGGACGCATCACGCTGTACCACGCGCCCGGCGGGCCCGGCGTGCGCGTGGATTCGCACGTCTATCAGAACTACTACGTGCCGCCGCATTACGACTCCATGATCGGCAAGCTGATCACCTACGGCGCCACGCGCCAGCAGGCCATCGCACGCATGCGCATCGCGCTGTCCGAGATGATCGTGGCCGGCATCAAGACCAACATTCCGCTGCATCAGGAACTGCTGACCGATCAGGCGGTGCTGGAGGGGGGGTACAGCATTCATTACCTGGAGAACAAGCTGGCCGCGCGCAAAGCCTGATGGCGGTTGCCGCAGCGGGAGCGCCGTGACTGCCGCCGCATTCCGGGTTGCAAGCGGGCAGGCCGTGCCATGTGGACCACGCTGAAACTGGCCGCCGACGGCGCCGCCGCCGAGGCACTGGCCGACGCGCTGCTGGAAGCCGGCGCATTGTCCGTGTCCATCGAGGATCGCGATGCCGGCACGGCGGACGAGGCGCCGCAGTTCGGCGAGCCCGGCCTCGACGATCCCCATGCCTGGCGACGCAACTGGGTGGTCGCGCTGCTGCCGGCGGACCAGGACGTCGGCGCGCTGATCGCCCGTCTGTGCCTGCCGGCCGACTGCGAACGCGAGGTGTCGACGCTGGCGGAGCAGGACTGGGTGCGCCTGACCCAGGCGCAGTTCGACCCCATCCGCATCTCGCAGCGTCTGTGGATCGTGCCGTCCTGGCATGAGGCGCCCGACGCACGTGCGATCACGCTGCGCCTGGATCCCGGCCTGGCCTTCGGCACCGGCAGCCATCCCACTACGCGCCTGTGCCTGCGTTGGCTGGACGCGCATGTGCACGCCGGCGAGGCGGTGTTGGATTACGGTTGCGGCTCCGGCATCCTCGCCATCGCCGCCGCCCGTCTGGGTGCGGCGCGCGTGCAGGGGTGCGATCTCGATCCGCAGGCCGTGGTCGCGGCGCGCGACAATGCCCTGCGTAACCAGGTCGACGCCGCGTTCTTCCTGCCCGATGCGTTGCCGGCCGGCGAGTTCGACGTGGTGATCGCCAACATCCTGACCAATCCGCTCAAGGCGCTGATGCCGTTGCTGGCCGCGCGCACCCGGCGCGGCGGCCGCCTGGTGCTGTCCGGCATCCTGACCGGGCAGGCGGCCGAGGTCATGGCGTTGTACGGCAGCGCATTCGACATGCAGGTGTGGCAGTCGGAAGAAGGCTGGGTCTGCCTGCACGGGGACAAACGCTGATGCGCACCACCTGCCCCGAGTGCCGCACCACGTTTCGCGTCACTCAGGCGCAGTTGGGCGCGCGTCGTGGCCTGGTGCGCTGCGGCCAATGCCGCGCGGTGTTCAACGCCTACGACACGCTGCTGCCGGAACTGGAGGAACCCGTGCGCGCGGCCGAGTCGGCACCCGCTGTGGTGGACGAAGCGGCGCCTGTGTCGGTCGAGCCGGCCGCCCCGGCGCTGGCCGATCCCGACGCCGCGGCCGCTTTGTCGGCGCGGCCTTCCGCAGACGACGGTGCGGTCGAGGCTGCGGCAACGACAGCGGCTGCGGCCCCGGCCGCGCACGTCGCCGCGGCGGATGACGCCGAGCCCCGGCCCGACGACAGCCCAGATGCCATCCTGTTGTCCGAACTGCCGCACCGGCGACCGGCACCGGCTCGGCCATGGCGGGCGGTCGCGCAATGGCTGGCGGTGATCTTGCTGACCTCGACGCTGCTGCTGCAAGGTGTGGTCCATCTGCGCGCGCCACTGGTCGATGCCCATCCCGCCGCGCGCCCATGGCTACAGGCGTTGTGCCAGCCGCTGCGCTGCCAGGTGCCGCTGCCGCGTCAGCTCGACAAACGCGCGCTGGTGGCCTCCTCGCTGGAACACGATCCCGAGCGCAAATCGCGCGTGCGTCTGACCTTCCTGCTCGCCAACCCCACCGCGCAGACGCAAGCCTGGCCGCACGTGACGCTGACGCTCACCGACGTGCGCGAAACCCCGGTGGCGCGCAAGCCGTTGCCGCCCGAGGTCTATCTGCCCGCGGAGGTCGACCGCGCCGCCGGCATGCCGCCGAAGGCGGAGCGCGAGGTGCGCATCGATCTGGACATCGGCAATCTCGCTGCTTCGGGGTATACGCTGGACGTGCTGTATCCGTAGTTCCCCGGAGATGTAGGCACCGCCGCCGGTCATTGCGAGGTGCGCAGCGCCGCGGCAGTCCAGTTGCCACCGTCGCGCCATACGCACACCGCTCCGCCCCGCACTCGTCATTGCGAGGCGGCGTAGCCGCCGCGGCAATCCAGTTACCACCATCCGCCCGGACGCAGCCGCCTGGATCGCCACGCTGCGCCCGCGATGACGGCGCTTCGTCTGGCACTCCGCCATGGTCACCGTCGGGCCCATGCCATTTAGACGCCGCAGGGGCGACCACCCAGATACCGGCACAGGGCGATGTAGGCCGTGCCGGCGAGCGTGCCGCCCGCATCTGGGCGGTCAACGGCGCAGAGCCGTCCTGTTGCATCCCCGCTACAACACTCTTGAGAAATCACTTGAAATGTTTGCGCGCGTTTGTTCTTTCCATACGGGGTTATGCACAATGCGCCTCAACTTCTCGCGCGAGAGGTTAGTGTTGGGAAAGACCCTCCTTCCCATGGTGGGAAGGACGGGGGCAAGGGAAACCGAGCCCTCGGTGGATTGAAACAACCCTGATAGGAGTATCAACATGAAGAAATCCCTGATCGCTCTGGCCGTGGCCGGTACCTTTGCCGCTCCCGCCGCTTTCGCCGCGACGGCCAACGTCGACGTTTATGGCCGTCTGAACGTGTCCATCGAGGACAGCAACGGCACCAACGTGACCCCGCAGGTCACCGATCGTCAGTCCATCGTTGGTTTCAAGGGCTCCGAGGATCTGGGTGGCGGCCTGAAGGGCATCTGGCAGATCGAGCAGACCATCAGTGGCCACGCTGACGGCGTCGGTGGTGGTAACTTGGCGACCCGTAACAGCTTCGTCGGTCTGTCCGGTGGTTTCGGTACCGTGCTGGTCGGTCGTCACGACACCCCGTACAAGCTGTCGACCGTCCGTCTGGACCCGTTCTCTGATACCGTGGCCGACTACAACGGTGACGGTGGCGCCCTGCCCACCACCGGCAAGGATGGTTTCGTCGACCTGGTTCAGGCCACGCACGATCATCGCAGCAACAACGCCGTGGCCTACATTTCTCCGAACTTCAACGGCTTCAGCTTCGCTGGCGCCTTGGTCATGACCAACCGTAACGCCACCGCTGGTGACAACGAAGGCGACAAGACCTCCGATGCCATCTCCCTGTCTGGTACCTACGCCAACGGCCCGATCTTCGCGACCCTGGCCTACCAGAAAGTCGAGGATCTGACGACCGGCCAGGGCGCTGGCACCATCGAGAAGACCCCGGCCTGGAAGCTCGGTCTGGGCTACAGCTTCGGCGACACCCGCGTCGGCTTCGTCTATGAAGACGTGGATGGCAAGAACCCGGCCGGCGTCAAGCTGCTGGATCGCAAGTCCTGGCTGGTGAACGGCGTGCACACGATGGGTCCGATCGTCCTGAAGGCGCAGTATGGCCAGGTGGATGACAAGACCGCCGCCAACAATGATGGCACCAAGTTCTCCCTGGGCGCGGATTACAACCTGTCCAAGCGTACCTCGGCTGGCATCGCCTACACCAACGACAAGGTGAAGAACAACGGCACCGGTGCCACCAACGCCTGGGGCGTGCAAGTGCGTCACAGCTTCTGATCCGGCTTTCTCAGCGGATTCGTAGCAGAGACGGGCGCGGGAAACCGCGCCCGTTTTGTTTTAAGATGAACAAAGCAGCAATAATAGGGGACAGACCCAATGCTGTTCACTTTACAACCTCCACTGCCCAATCGTATCGCC
>CAYTRH010000194.1:0-5233 GCA_964440155.1 uncultured Thiobacillus sp.
CAGCTTCCGGCGCGGTGAGCAGCGGTGGCGGCGGCAGGGGTCGGGGCGGAGGCTCGACGCGCGCACTGGGCGGCAGCGGTTTGGCCGGTTCCTCCACCTGCGGCGGCGCCGGCGGCGCGATCAGACTGGCCATCAACGGCTGTTGCAGACCCACCGCCCGCGCCACCGGCTCCATGGACAGCAGCGCGGTCACGATCAGCGCATGCGCCGCGACCACCGCGAGCAAACCGGGCCAGCGCACGCCGCCGCCGTAGTCGGGACCGGACACCGCCGGCGACGCGATGGTTGCCGCGCCCGGTTCGCGCACGGCAGACGGACGCACCGCCGGCAGTTTGGTCGGTGCGGCCACGGGCCGAGTGATGGCGGACACCGACGCGCTCATTTGGTCAGGATCAGCTTGTTCTGCTGGGTGATGCGCAGCCGATAGTCCCGACCGTCATGGTGGATGACGATCTCCTGGCGACCCTGGAACAGATCGCGCGTGTGCCACACCGGCGGCTCGCCGGCATGAGCGTCGGACCGGGGCATACGCGCCGCCGGCGGGTTGACATCGGTGGGGATCAAGATACCGCTCCAGCAAAGGCGATGGTTCGTGGACTACGCTGGCTGGCGGCGGCTGGCTGACGTATGAAAGCCAACAAATGATAACCGTTCGCAATCATTAATGCAAATGGTTCTTATATGTACGCACTTGCGGAAGCCCATCCCTGGCGTACAGCGGCCCGGGCATGACGTTCAATCGGCCGAGTGAACACCCAGGCGGCGATCGGGGCACAGCCTCACGTGGCCGTATGCCGCGAGTAAGGCTTCAGGCCGGTCTTCGGTCGGCTAGTCGGCCGTCCATTCATAGACCTCCAGATTGGCGGCCTCGCACTTGCCGCAGCCGCCGCAGGCACTGCCGGGCAGCGCGCGCACGCGGCCCTTGCGCACCAGCGTGGCAAGCATGGCTTTGACCGCTTCGGGTGTGCTGTCCACAGCGCGCGCCAGATCGATGACGCTGGCACGCCCGTGCCGGCGCAGGTAGTCACTGGCTCGGGCGAGGATCATGTTCGGTCCTGACGTGCAACGGTGGCCGGTCAGACGTTCTGTGCCAGCGGCGCGCCGCTGCCACCTCGCGCCAAGCGCCGCAGCATCAGCAGCACGGTGGCGATGGCGGCGGCGACGACGACGAACCACAGCAGGGCGCCGCCCGGATCGCGCGAGAAGTTGGCCGCCTGGTAGAACAGCGTCGCCAGGCCGTAGGCCAGACCGGTGGTCCACAGCGCGACGAACGCGGTCCAGCGCGCGCCGGATTCCTGGTAGACCGCGGCGATGGCGGCGGCGCAGGGCATGTACAGCAGGATGAACAACAGGTAGGCGAACGCGCCTGTGGCGCCATCGAAGCGCGCCGCCATGGCGCCGAAGGTGCCGCTGGTGATGCCCTGTTCCGCGACGAACGCATCGGTCTCGTCCGCCACCGCCAGGCCCAGTGGATCGCTCCAGGCAGCCAGCGCGTCCGCCAGGTTGGCGGGAATGGTGGCGACGGCGTCGGCCAGACGGGCACCCAACGCGAACGGCGCGTCGTCCCCGGCGGCGCCGGCGTCCAGCGCAGCCAGCGCACCATAGGTGGCGTTGAGGGTGCCCACCACCACTTCCTTGGCCAGCACACCGGTAAAGATGCCGACCGTGGCCGGCCAGTTCTCCTCGGTGAGCCCCATGGGCGCGAACGCCGGGGCCATGGCACGGCCGACCTCGGCCAGTACGGAGCGATCGCTGTCCTCGTTGCCGAAGCTGCCATCGGTGCCGACGGCATTGAGGAAGCTGATCACCATGACCATGGGCACGATGACGCGCCCGGCGCGGAACATGAACTCCTTCAGCCGGCCCCAGGCGCGCAGCACGATGCCTCTGGGCGTGGGCAGGTGGTAGGGCGGCAGCTCCATGATGAACGGCGTGGCTTCGCCGCGCAGCAGCGAGTGCTTGAGCACCAGGCCGGTGAGCACGGCGACGGCAATGCCGATCAGGTACAACGCGAACACCACGTTCTGCGCGCCCTGCGGGAAGAAGGCGGCGGCGAACAGCACGTACACCGGCAGCCGGGCGCCACAGGACATGAAGGGCGCCATGGCGATGGTCATCAAACGGTCGCGGCGGTGCTCCAGCGTGCGCGTGGCCATGATGGCCGGCACGTTGCAGCCGAAGCCGACGATCAAGGGCACGAAGGACTTGCCCGGCAGCCCCACCCAGCGCATGAAACGATCCATGACGAAGGCGGCGCGCGCCATGTAGCCGGAATCCTCCAGCGCGGACAGGAACAGGTACAGAAAGCCGATGATGGGAATGAAGGTGGCGATGGTCTGCAGGCCGCCGCCGATGCCGTTGGCGAGCAGCACGGTCAACCATTGGGGCGTACCCAGCGAACCCAGCGCTTCGGCGAAACCGTCGACGAACAACGCCGCGGACGCCTGATCGAAGAAGTCGACGAAGGCGCCACCGATGTTGATGGTGAACATGAACATCAGGTACATCATCAGCAGGAAGACGGGGATGCCCAGGGCGCGGTTGAGCACCACGCGATCGATGCGGTCGGTGAGGTCGCGCGTCGCCTGGCCGGACTGGCTCACGGCCCGTTTGGCCACGTGGTTGGCGAGGCCGTAGCGGGCATCGGCGAGCAGGATGTCGATGTCCTCGCCCAGAGCCTCGGCGCGTCGGCCGGCCTCCTCGGCCAGTTCCGGGCCGGCCATTCGGCGCGCCAGATCGTCGCCCTCCAGCAGCCGTACCGCCAGCCAACGCGGCGCCACGCCGCGGGACTCGGCCGCCTGCCGGAGCTGGAGGGCCAGGCCGGCGATGGCATGGTCGAGGTCCGCGCGGTACTCGACCAGCACGCTGGCGCGCGGCCGTTCCGCCACGGCGCGCGCGATCGCGGCCTTGAGTTCGGCGATGCCGGTGCCCACCGAGGCCACCACCGGCACCACCGGACAGCCGAGCTGAAGCGACAGCGCCTGCGCATCCACGCGCATGCCACGTGCCTCGGCCACGTCCACCATGTTCAGCACTACCAACAGGGGCACGCGCATTTCCGCCAACTGGCTGGTGAGGTAGAGGTTGCGCTCCAGGTTGGCGGCATCGACGATGTTGACGATGAGGTCCGCTTCATTGGCGTGCACGTAGTCGCGCGCCACCTTCTCGTCCAGGGAAACCTCGCGGTCCACCACATCCAGGGAATAGGTGCCGGGCAGATCCACCACTTCGAAACGGGCGTCGTCCCACCGATACTCGCCGGTCTTCTTCTCGACGGTGACCCCGGGCCAGTTGCCCACCCGCTGCTTCGCGCCGGTGAGCTGATTGAACAGGGTGGTCTTGCCGCAGTTGGGGTTGCCGACCAGACCGACGGTGTAGACGCTCTTGCTGCCGTCGCGCATCACAGTTTCTCCACCGAAAGGGCCGCGGCTTCCTCGCGACGCACCGACAACGCGAAGCCGCGCACGCGGATCTCCACCGGGTCGCCCATGGGCGCGACCCGGGTCACGGCCAGTTCCGCGCCCGGAGTCAGCCCCATGGACAGCAACTTGCGCCGGTACGCATTGCCCGCCGCGTCGCCGGCGATGTAACCGCTGACGCGGGCGCGCTCGCCCACTTGCAGGTCTTTCAGGGTCAACATGGGTGTGACACTCCAGTCAGTGGTGGATGGATTCAGAATTCCCACGCGAAGCCGACCTGGCCGAAGCCGCGGCCGCCGCCGCGACCGACGGCCGCGGACAGCTTGAAGCCCTCGACGACGGTGTGACGCAGCCCGATGGCCTTGTCGGCCGTGCCCTGGTCTTCGCCAAACAGTTCCGCCGTCAGCTTCAGGGCACCCAGCAGCGGGTACTCATAGCCCACGCCCCAAGTGGTGCCGCGGTCACGTTCTCCCTGGGCGCGGGTCTGCCGCCCGCCCAGGTTGAGATGCAACACCTGGCCGTCCGGCCAGCGATGACTGACCAGACCGGTGAGACCGAGCGTCCGCTCGGTGTACCGGTCCGGGGTGGCGCGGTCGTTCACCCGCGAACGATCCAAGCCGAGAACGAGGCCCAAGGACCAGCCGGTTTCTTCTTGGATCGGCACCCATTTCGCGCTCAACCCAACGCCGTTGAACCGGGTCGATGGCGACATCGCGCGGTCGCTGGCACGGGCCGCACCCACGCCGATCTCCAGGTTTTCGAGCGGGGAGAAACCGAAAACCAGGTCACCGCCGCGCATCTTGTCATCGCGGCCGAGATTGCCTTCAAACTTCATGCCACCCGGGCCCAGCGTGCCAGCGTCATCCACGTTCATGGGCGGCTCGGCATTGACGGGGGTGGCGGACAGGATGCACAGGCCGAGCAGGGTCGGCAAAACGGTGCGGGGGATGTGTCGCATGTGAGGCTCCAGCATGGGTTGTGTACATGGCTGGCTGGCCTCGATGCGGCTGGCGGGCTGGTCGATGAAAGGTGCCGACCGCGCGCCGGGGCACGGTCGACGGGGTACGGGATGACCGTCGCGGGCGCAGACGTCACAGCGGTTGCACCCAGATCTTGTGCGCCAGGCCACCGCCCAGCGCGAAACGGGTCTCGCCCCGGCCCACCACCACACCGCCACCCTGACGATTCAACACGGTAAGTTCGCTGCCGACGTTCAGACCCATATCGGTCAGGCGGCGGGCGAGCCCCTCGCCGCCACACAGCGCTACGATGCGCACGCGCACGCCCTCATACGCCATGCTCAGCGGAAACGACACAGACATCACGCCCACCCCGCGCGATGCGAGCAGACGAAGGGATGGAACGAGCGTTGCATGAGCCGCCAGGACATGGTCTCGATGGATTCCGATCGCTGGCTGGCTTGCCGGACGGAATGCGCGGCTGGCTGGCTATGGTGCGTGCGCAACCGCCGATCGCGCCGGTGCGCTCGATAATGAACATTGATGGTAATTATTCTCATGTAGAATGGCAAGACCCTTTTTCGCCCAAACCCAGCGTTGACGAGGATCGCTTCGGTGCATTGCGTCGCTTCATCCATCCCCGGCCGTATCCGGCTGCGCCATGCCGCCCTGCGCAATCCGGACCGGCTTGCGCGTTTGCAGCGGACCATCGCCGATTGGCCGCAAGTGCGCGCGGTCACCGCCAACGAAACGGCCGGCAGCCTGCTGGTGCGCTATGACGCCGGGGCGCTGGACGACAACGACTGCGCCCGGCGCTGCGCGGCCGCCCTCGCCGAACTGTTGCCGGAACGCGCC
>CAYTRH010000195.1:0-818 GCA_964440155.1 uncultured Thiobacillus sp.
AGTACACCAGCGCGTCACCGTCGCGCACTGCCGCGACGCGGCAGGCGCGTGCCACCGCCGGCGGCAGCTGCGCGGCGAACCGACGGTTCAGCTCGGCCAGGCGCTCGGCTTCCGGCAGCGCCACGGCGAGCAGACGCTCGGCGTGCAGCAATCCGCGCACGCGCTGAAAGGGGGAAGGGCGCGGCAAGGTGGTGTGGAATCGGGCGGATACGGCGGTATGGTAGCATTCGGCGGATTCGCACATCGCGGCCAACTCCTTCATTTTTCATGTTTTCCGATCTCCTCAAGAAAGTCTTCGGCAGTCGCAACGACCGGCTGCTGAAGCAGTACCGCGCCGTGGTCAACAAGATCAATGCGCTGGAACCCGCCTACCAGAAGCTGTCCGATGCCGAGCTGCGCGCCAAGACCGATGAATTCAAGGCGCGCGTGGCCAACGGCGAGTCGCTCGACGCGCTGTTGCCGGAAGCATTCGCGGCGGTGCGCGAGGCGGCGGTGCGCGTGCACGGCCTGCGCCATTACGACGTGCAGTTGATCGGCGGCATGGCGCTGCATCAGGGCAAGATCGCGGAAATGCGCACCGGCGAGGGCAAGACGCTGATGGCCACGCTGCCGGCCTATCTCAATGCGCTGTCCGGCCTGGGCGTGCACATCGTCACGGTGAACGACTATCTGGCCAGCCGCGATGCGGAATGGATGGGCCGCATCTACCGCTTCCTCGGCCTGACCGTGGGCTGCAACCTGTCGCAGATGGAGCACGATGCCAAACAGGCCGCCTACGCCGCCGACATCACCTACGGCACCAACAACGAGTTCGGCTT
>CAYTRH010000195.1:851-5223 GCA_964440155.1 uncultured Thiobacillus sp.
GAGGACAAGCGCCAGCGCGGGCTGTACTACGCGATCGTCGACGAGGTCGACTCCATCCTGATCGACGAGGCGCGCACGCCGCTGATCATCTCCGGCCAGGCCGACGACAACGTCGCCATGTACCAGATCATCAACCAGGTGCCGCCGCGCCTGACGCGCATGGCGCACGAGCCGAAACCGGACGAGCCGCCGCCGCCGGGCGACTACTCGGTGGACGAGAAGGCGCATCAGGTGCTGCTGTCGGAAGCCGGTCACGAGAAGGTGGAGGCCATCCTCACCGAACTGGGCGTGCTCGCCCCCGGCACCAGCCTGTACGACGCCGCCAACATCTCACTGATGCACCACGTCTACGCCGCGCTGCGCGCGCACGTGCTGTACCACAAGGATCAGCACTACGTGGTGCAGAACGACGAGGTGATCATCGTCGACGAGTTCACCGGCCGGCTGATGCACGGCCGACGCTGGTCGGACGGCCTGCACCAGGCGGTGGAGGCCAAGGAAGGCGTGCGCATCCAGCGCGAGAACCAGACGCTGGCGTCGATCACCTTCCAGAACTATTTCCGCATGTACAAGAAGCTGGCCGGCATGACCGGCACGGCGGATACCGAAGCCTACGAGTTCCAGCAGATCTACGGTCTGGAGACGGTGATCGTGCCGACCAACAAGCCGATGATCCGCAACGACATGAACGATCTGGTGTACCGCACCGCCGAGGAGAAGTGGCGCGCGGTGATCGCCGACATCCGCGACTGCCACCAGCGCGGCCAGCCGGTGCTGGTGGGCACCACGTCGATCGAGGTCAACGAATTCCTGTCCGGCCTGCTGAAGAAGGAAGGGCTGCCGCACCAGGTGCTGAACGCCAAGCAGCACGAACGGGAAGCGCAGGTGGTGGCACAGGCCGGCCTGCCCGGCGCGATCACCATCGCCACCAACATGGCCGGTCGCGGTACCGACATCGTGCTCGGCGGCAGCATCGCCAAGGAGATCGATGCCATCCAGCAGGACGGGACGCTGGACGAAGCCACCAAGGCGGCGCGCATCGCCGCCATGAAGGCGGACTGGGAGCAGCGCCACGCCGCGGTGATCGCCGCCGGCGGCCTTCACATCATCGGCACCGAGCGGCACGAATCACGGCGCGGCCGTTCCGGCCGCCAGGGCGACCCCGGCTCATCGCGCTTCTATCTGTCGCTGGACGACCCGCTGTTGCGCATCTTCGGCGGTGAACGGCTCAAATCCATCATGGACCGCCTGAAGATGCCCGAGGGCGAAGCGATCGAACACGGCATGGTCAACCGCTCGCTGGAATCGGCGCAGCGCAAGGTGGAGCAGCGCAATTTCGACATCCGCAAGCAGTTGCTGGAATACGACGACGTCGCCAACGACCAGCGCCGCGTGATCTATCAACAGCGCAACGAACTGCTGGAGACGCAGGACGTCTCGGAGACCCTGATCGGCATGCGCGCCCAGGTGCTCAACGACACCATCAGCGAGCACATCCCGCCCGGCAGCATGGCCGAACTGTGGGACGTGCCCGGCCTGGAAGCCGCGCTGGCCAGCGAATTCCTGCTGCAATGCCCGGTGGCGCAATGGCTGGCGGCGGACGACAAGCTGGCCGAGGAGGGCGTGCGCGAGCGCATCATCGCCACCGCCAACCAGGTGTACGCGGACAAGGAGCGGGTGGTCGGCGCCGAGACCATGCGCAATTTCGAGCGCGCCATCCTGATGCAGAGTCTGGACAGCCACTGGCGCGAGCACCTCGCCGCCATGGACCACCTGCGCCAGGGCATCCACCTGCGCGGCTACGCGCAGAAGAACCCGAAACAGGAGTACAAGCGCGAGGCGTTCGAACTGTTCGAACGCATGCTCGCCACCATCGCGCGCGAGGTCACCCAGGTCACGCTGACCGTGCAGATCCGTGGCGCCGCCGATGTCGAGGCGGTGGAGCCGCAGGAACACGTCTCCAACGTGCAGTACCACCACGCCGACTACGACGCGGCGCTGGGCAAGGGCGAAACAGAGGGCGAAGCCGTCGCCGGTGCGCCGGAACCACGCCAGCCGTTCGAACGGCAATACCCCAAGGTCGGCCGCAACGAACCCTGTCCGTGCGGCTCCGGCAAGAAGTACAAGCACTGCCACGGCAAGCTGGCCTGATTCCGGGGGCTGTGGCGCCCTTGTCGACCACACCCCCGCCGTCATTGCGAGGCGCTTAGCGCCGTGGCAATCCAGTGACGACGGTCGCGCCGGCACGACCGGCTGCATTGTCTTGCTACGCTGGCGATGACGGCGTCGTGCCATCCGCCGCGCCGCCGCTGTCCTGCGTCGGCGCCGCCAGCAGGCGGCGCGCCAGATCAGGCGCAGTCGACTCCAGCGCCTGCTGCGCAGAAGCCTGTGCGCGCTGCGCATCGCCGTCGAAATGCGCGCGCAGCGCGTCGATCAGTGCCGCGTCCGCCTGCTCGCGCCGCTTGCGCGCGCGCCAGGCGCGCAGATCACCGGACAGATTCAGCGCGATGCCTGCCAGGCGCAGCAGGAAGTAGGTGACACCCAGCCCGGCGGCGAGCAGGGTCAGTGTCAGCATGACCGACAGTTCGATGCGCCAGGGCGGCAGCACGATGATCACGTAGCCATCGGCGAGCCGCGCCGCCAGCGTGAACGCCACCGCCAGCGCGAACAGGCCGAGCAGCCAGAGTGCCGCACGCATGGTTCACTGGCCGCCGCGCGCGGCGCGCACGGCGGCGAGACTGGCGTCGATGCGCGCGTCGCCGAGCGCCACCGGTGCGCGCAGCAGTTCATCGACGCTGGCGAGGAAGGCCAGCGTGACCGTGTCCTCGCGCTTGAAGTTGTCCTCCACCCAGGCGCGCGCGGCGGTGAGATCGGCACGGAACCCCGCTTCGTCGCGCTGCAACAGCGCCAGACGGGCGGCGAGCAGACGCAGCTTGAGGTTTTCACGCAGGAAATACGCCTGCGACGGCGCCAGCAGCGGCACCTCCGGCTTGTCCAGACGGCGGATGCGGACCAGTTCCTTGAATTCGCGCCATACCTCCCGCGTCAGACGGCTCATCACGTCACCGTCCGCGCTGCCTTCGGTCGGGGGGCGGTGCCGCACGACCTCGGTCTCGATGTCCAGCTTCAGCTGCGCGACGCTCTGGGTCAGCGCCTCCAGGCGCGCCGAGACGCGCTCCAGATCCGCGGCCGGCAGCAGCTTCAGGCGCTCGATGTCGCGGATGATGGCATTGCGCAGGTCGGCCAGTTGCGGTTTGTCGAGTTGGGTCAGGCGCGCTTCCGCGGCTTCCAGGCCGATCAGCGCGGCGCGCACGTTGCCGGCGAGACGCAGTTGCTGCTGCGCCAGCAACAGGGTCTGCTCGATATCGGCGACGATGCGTTCGTCCTGGCTGCGCGCCAGCTCCTGGTACATGGCCGCCAGCGCGAGCTGCTGGTTCTGGGTCTCCTGCGCACGGTTCTCCAAGGCCAGCAGACGGTTGTCCAGATCGGCCAGCGCGCTGTTGGCCGCCTTGGCCGCGGTGCGTGCCTCGCGGCTGGCGGCATCGAATTCGCCGATACGGCGCGCGAGCTGGACTTCCAGCGCGGTCATGCGCTCGTAGCCCAGCCAGCCCAGGCCCAGTGCGCCGAGCAGCGCCAACACGGCGAGCGCCAGCGCCAGCGGCGCGAGGTAGCCGTGGCGGGGTGTGCCGACCGCGCCGGGGGGGGCCGTGGCGGCGGCGCCGGGGGAGTCCGTGGCGGCGGCGCCGGGCGTGTCAGACGTGGACATGGGCGAAATGGTCGATCAAGCCCTGCACCACGCCGGATTCGCCGGGCGCGGTCGCGATCGCCCGGTCGAAGCCGAGCGCGCGGGCATGCGCGGCGATGCGTGCATGGGGCGCGAACAGCGGCCGTTCACGCAGCTGCTCGACGGCCGCAGCGGGCAACAGGCGCAGCAGATTGTCCAGGGTTTCGCTGCTGAACACTGTGCTCGCAGCGAGCCGGTTCTCGGCGAGCGCCGCAACCACCGGCGTGGCGTCGGCATGCTCGGGGCAACCGCGTCGATAGCACGCGGCGTAGGCGACCTCGGCGCCGCGCGCGCGCAGCGTGTCGGCGATCAGTTCGCGACCGCCTTCGCCGCGCAGGATCAGCACGCGCTTGCCGATGAGGTCGGTCAGTGCCGGCAAGGCGAGCAGATGTTCGCTGTCCTCGCCGCCGTCGGGTTGCAGCACCGTGTCGACGCCGGCGGCACGCAACGCGGCGGCGCTGCCGGTGCCGACCGTGGCCAGCACACCTGCCAGCGCAACGGCCGCCATGCCCTCCGGCAGCGCCGCCAGGCCCCAGCGCACGGCCGCCGGACTGACGAAGATGGCGATGTCGTAGGGCGCGCCATCGC
>CAYTRH010000196.1:0-5210 GCA_964440155.1 uncultured Thiobacillus sp.
GGCGCAGGTGCGCTGAGCCGGCCGGAGCGCGCCCGCCATGTTCGGCTACATCATCGAGGCCAGCCTGCGTCAACGTCTGCTGGTGCTGGCCATCGCGCTGCTGCTGATCGCCTACGGCGCACTGAGCGCGCGGCACATGCCGGTGGACGTGTTCCCCGATCTGAACAAGCCGACGGTGACGCTGATGACCGAAGCCGGCGGCATGGCGCCGGAGGAAGTCGAACAGCTCATCACCTTTCCGCTCGAGGCGAGCATGAACGGCATGCCCGGGGTCACCAGGGTGCGCTCGGTATCCAGTGTCGGTCTGTCCATCGTGTACGCCGAGTTCGAGTGGGGCACGGACATCCACCTCAACCGCCAGCAGGTTGCCGAACGGGTGAACCTGGTGCGTGAGCAACTGCCGCCTGGCGTGGTGCCTCAGATGGGGCCGATCGCCTCGATCATGGGCGAGATCCTGCTGATCGCGCTACCCGCCGACCCGGCGCGCGTCAGCCCCATGCGCGTGCGCGAGTACGCCGACTGGGTGGTGCGCCCGCGCCTGCTCACGCTGCCCGGCGTCGCTCAGGTCACGCCGATCGGCGGCGAGGTGCGCCAGTACCGTGTCGAACCGCGTCCTGAGCAGATGCGTGCGCTGGGCGTCACCCGCGCCCAGATCGAGGCGGCGTTGCGCGATTTCGGCGCCAACACCAGCGGTGGCTTCCTGGAGGCGCAGGGACGCGAATATCTGATCCGCCACATCGGCCGCGAGGCACGTCTCGACGATCTGCGCAAGCTGGCGGTGGCCATGCACGGCGATCAGCCGGTGCCGCTGGCACTGGTGGCGGACGTGCACGTCGCCGCCGCGGTCAAGCGCGGCGACGCCGGCTATGCCGGACAGCCGGCGGTGATCCTGTCGGTGCAGAAACAGCCCGGCGCCGACAGCGTCGCGCTGACCCGCGCCATCGAACAGGCCATGGACGAACTGGCGCGCACGTTGCCGCCGGGCATCGACGCGCCACGCTTCCTGTTCCGCCAAGCCACGTTCATCGACAATGCCATCGACAACGTCGTCGAAGCGCTGCGCGATGCCGCGTTGATCGTCGCCGTGGTGCTGTTCCTGTTCCTGCTCAACCTGCGCACCACCTTCATCTCGCTGATGGCGATCCCGGTCTCGCTGCTGGTCACGGTGCTGGTGTTCCGCTACTTCGGCCTGTCCATCAACACCATGACGCTGGGCGGCCTGGCCATCGCCATCGGCGAGCTGGTGGACGACGCCGTGGTGGGCGTGGAGAACGTGCTGCGCCGGCTGCGTCAGAACCGCGCCGCTCCGGCACCCCGGCCGGCGATCGAAGTGATCGCGCGCGCCACGCTGGAGGTGCGCTCGGCCATCCTGTACGCCACGCTGATCATCGTGCTGGTGTTCGTGCCGTTGTTCGCACTGCCCGGCATCGAGGGTCGGCTGTTCACGCCGCTGGGCATCGCCTACATCGTCTCCATCCTGGCCAGCATGCTGGTATCGGTGACGCTGACGCCGGTGCTGGCCTACTACCTGCTGCCGCGCATGCAACGGCTCGCGCATGGCGACGGCCCGCTGGTGGTCTGGCTCAAGCACTGGGACGCACGTCTGCTGGCATGGTCGTTCGACCGCGCCCGCTTGCTGCTGGCGCTGGCCACGCTGGCGGTGGTGCTGGCCGCGGTCAGCGTGGCGTGGTTTCCGCGCACCTTCCTGCCGCCGTTCAACGAGGGCACGCTGACCATCAACGTGCTGCTCAACCCCGGCAGCTCGCTGGCCGAAGCCAACCGCGTCGGCCAACTGGCCGAACGGCTGATCGCCGAGGTACCGGAGGTGAGCCAGGTCGGCCGCCGCACCGGCCGCGCCGAGCTGGACGAGCACGCCGAAGGCGTGCATTACACCGAGATCGACGTCGATCTGCACGACTCCGGGCGTCCGCGCGATGCGGTGGTCGGTGACATCCGCGCCCGCCTGGCGCAATTGCCCGCTGCGATCAGCATCGGTCAGCCCATTTCGCACCGGCTCGACCACATGCTGTCCGGCGTGCGCGCGCAGATCGCGCTGAAGCTGTACGGCGACGATCTGGACCTGTTGCGCGGTCTCGCCGGCGAACTGCGCGAACGCCTGGCCCCCATCCCCGGCCTGGCCGACCTGCAAATCGAGAAACAGGTGCTGATTCCGCAGATCAAGATCCGCCCCGACCATGACGCACTGGCACGCCACGGCATCACTCCGGGCGAACTGCTGCGCGACCTGGAACGCCTGGTCGAGGGCGAGCGCATCACCCAGATCATCGAAGGCAATCGCCGCTTCGACCTGGTCATGCGCCTGCCGGACACGGCGCGCGACCCGCTGGCGCTGGCCGGTCTGCCCATCGAGACACCGTTGGGCCACGTGCCGCTGGCCCGTCTGGCCAGCGTCGAGGAGAGCGACGGGCCCAACCAGATCAGCCGCGAGAACACGCGCCGGCGCATCGTACTGTCGGCCAATACCGATGGTGCCGACCTGTCGACGGTGATCGCCGCCATCCGCGCGGAACTGGCGACGTTCCCGTTGCCGGAGGGCTATGCAACCGCACTGGAAGGCCAGTTCCAGGCGCAGGAACAGGCCACCCGGCTGATCGCGTTGCTCGCGCTGGTCTCGCTGGTACTGATCTTCCTGGTGCTGTACAGCCGCTACCGTTCCACCGTACTGGCCTTGATCATCATGGCCAACATCCCGCTCGCGCTGGTCGGCAGCGTGGTGGCACTGTGGCTGGCCGGCCAGCCGTTGTCGGTGGCGGCGCTGGTCGGCTTCGTCACCCTGACCGGCATCGCCACGCGCAACGGCATCCTCAAGATCAGCCATTACATCAACCTGTGCGCCTTCGAGGGCGAACGTTTCGGCCGCGCCA
Source organism: uncultured Thiobacillus sp. (assembly GCA_964440155.1). Taxonomy (GTDB): domain Bacteria; phylum Pseudomonadota; class Gammaproteobacteria; order Burkholderiales; family Thiobacillaceae; genus PFJX01. The sequence continues at coordinate 2,886 of CAYTRH010000196.1, forward strand.
TGATCGTGCGCGGCTCGTTGGAGCGGCTCACGCCGGTGCTGATGACCGCGCTGGTCACCGCGCTGGCGCTGCTGCCGCTGCTAGTCGCCGCCGACGCGCCGGGCAAGGAAGTGCTGCACCCGGTCGCCGTGGTCATCTTCGGCGGTCTGATCAGCTCCACCCTGCTCGACACCCTGCTCACGCCCCTGATGTTCTGGCTGTTCGGCGAGAAACCGCTCAACCGGCTGCTCGCCGAACGCGCGCGGGAGAGCTACTGACCCCCACCACCCCACGAAAGGAGCCCCATCATGATGCGCACCCTGTACACCCTGCTGTTCATCGGCCTGCTGGCGCTCACCGCGCATGCCCACCAGGACCACGGCAAACCGCAATGGGGCGGCGTGGTCGCCGATGCCGGCCCCTATCAGGTCGAACTGGTGGCGGCGCGTACCGGCGAAATCCGCCTGTACCTCACCGACCACGGCGCGCAACTGCCCAGTCAGGGCGGCAGCGGCCGGCTCACCCTACTGGTCGGCGGCAAGAAGGAGGAACTCGCGCTCAAGCCGGTATCCGACAGCGCGCTGGGTGCCACCAGCACGCTGCGTCCCGGCCGCGGCGCGCGCGCCGTCGCGGTGATCGAGCTGCCCGGCCACCAACCGGCGACGCTGCGCTTCGTGCTGAAGTGAACGCGGCCGCCGCCTGCGGCTGAGCGCCCGGCGCACACTGATGCGCCTATGATGCGCGGGTGAATGCGCTCATCCTCGCCTGGCTGTTCGGCGGCATCGGCGTGCTGGTGGAATGGCGCGCCTACCTGCTGCATTGCGGTGCCGCGTTCCGGCGCTGGTCGGCCGCCGGCGCGCTGCTGTGGGCCGCCATGTACGCGCTGCTCGGCGCCTGGACCGCGGCGCTGACCATGGCCGGCACGGCACTGCGCACGTTGCTGTCCGGATGGCTGCGCACGCCCCGGCAACGACACCTCGCCGCGCTCGGCTTCGTGCTGCTGTTCTGCCTGCTCACGGCCATCTCATGGGACGGCTGGATATCGCTGTTGCCGGCCTTCGCGGTGATCAACACCACGCTGGCGCTGTTCTACCTGGGCAACCGTGCGATGCGCATCGCCCTGCTGGCCTCCAGCGCGGCATGGATCATCAACGACATCCTCTGGCAAGCCTGGCCCGCGCTGCTGGCCGAAAGCGTCGCCGCCGCCCTCAACCTGCGTACCATCGCGCGGCTGCCGCGCGACTGAGGCGCTGCGCACGGCACTCGTCGAAGTCGGCGGTGGCGGCTCGCCGCGACATCGGCTGGACCGCGCGGGCCGGAAACGGCGGTCGGGGCCCAAGGTTCTCAGCGCGGACCAGCGCGGTTATTGCCCGAGTCCTTCAGCCGAGATCACAACGCTGCGGGGCAATCTTGGACGATTTCCTAATGATTTCTCACGCCCTGGCGATATATACTCGGACTATATCTTTCTGGAAACTCCGCCATGCAAACCGCCAAGCTCTTCACCAACGGCCGCAGTCAAGCCGTGCGGCTGCCCAAAGCTTTTCGTTTCGAAGGCATTCAGGAGGTGATCATTGAACGGGACGGCGATGCAGTCATCCTGCGCCCGCCACCCCGCCCTAGCATCGAACGGCTCATTTCGGCACTGGATGCCTTCGTTGACTTCCCGGAACGGGAGCAACCGACCCGTTCGGACCGGCGGGAAGGTTGGTGATGTACGATGCAGTATCTGCTCGACACCAACATCTGTATCTATGCCATCAAGCAACGCCCGGCCCAAGTCGTCGCCCGACTACGCGAACACGCCGCGCAAGGTCTGGGAATTTCCAGTATCAGCGTTGCCGAACTGTTCTTCGGCGCGGCAAAAAGCGGCTCCATCAACAACCTCGCTGCGCTGCGCCAGTTCCTGGAGCCACTGGAGATCGCCGACTTCGACCTGGCGGCAGCGGAAGTCTACGGCCGGAGTCGCTTGGCCCTGGAGCAGGCCGGCACACCCATCGGCCCCTTGGATATGTTGATCGCCGCCCACGCCATGGCGCTCGACGTCACGTTGGTGACCAACAACACACGCGAATTCGAGCGGGTTCCGGGTCTGAAAGTGGCGAACTGGGCGGCATGAGACGTATGCACCGTCCACCGCTGCAATACCCCCCATCGCAGTCCGGACGCGCCGACCTCCGCGCGGTCCTTGCGCCGGCCACGCATGGTGAAATGCGCCGTGCCAAGCATCCAACCACCCCATCCCGTCGACTCAGCCGAGGAAACGACGCTGGACGGTAATCGTGGTCTGTCCCCAATGCTGTTCATTTAATGCCCGAGAGATAAACTGTTTACCCGTCTCATTAC
>CAYTRH010000197.1:0-5154 GCA_964440155.1 uncultured Thiobacillus sp.
CGCCGCGCGGCGGCGGCGCCAAACCGGCTGCGGGCGGCGGATACGGCGACCTCGACGACGACATCCCGTTCTGACCGCCTGACCACCGCTGATCAACCCTGCTGGTCCATGGGACCATCGGGGTTCAACGCAGGCTGATCACCGGCCAGCCGGCGCGCTCGGCATATGCGCGCAGCGTGACATCCGGGTCCACGGCGACTGGATGATGCACCTGCGCGAGCAGCGGCAGGTCGTTGAGGGAATCGCTGTAGAACCAGCTCTCACTGACGTCCTGCCAACGCTGACCGCGCGCCGCCAGCCACTGCATGAGGCGCGTCACCTTGCCGTCCTTGAACGCCGGCACGCCAGCCACGCGGCCGGTGAACTCGCCGTCGATCTCTTCCGGCTCCGTGGCGATCAGATGCGGCACGCCCAGATGGGCAGCGATGGGCGCGGTGACGAAGCGGTTGGTGGCGGTGACGATGACGCAGGTATGGTCGCGATGCCGTTCCAGCAGCGCCGGCGTGCCCGGCGCCACCATGGGATTCACCTTGGTGACCATGTAGTCGCGGTGCCAGGCATCGAGCTGCGCGCGCGCATGGCGTGACAGCGGCTTCAACTGGAAATCGAGGAACTCGTGGATGTCCAGCGTGCCGGCCTGGTACTGCCGGTAGAAGTGCTCGTTGCGCGCCTCGTACAGTTCCCGGTCGAGCACGCCGTGTTCGATCAGGTATTGCGCCCATGCGAAATCGGAGTCGCCGGCGAGCAGGGTGTTGTCCAGATCGAACAGGGCAAGTTGCATGATGGTCACGGGGCGGGCAAAGCCGGCATTCTAAAGCACCACCGAGAAGCGCCTCACAGCAGCGCCAGCAGTTGTTCACCACCCCCGGCGCGCGGATCCAGCGGACGCACCTCGACGTCGATGATGGTGCCGCGCAACGCCGTGTGATCCTTCAGAGCCTGTGCCTCCAGCGTCAGTGGCGTGGCCGACAGCAGCAGGAAATCGTCGCCCATGACGCGGCAGGCCAGCGCGCGCGGATGGCTGGAGGCCAGGTGCGCACCGAACTCGGCCAGCAGCCGATTGCCGGCTGCCCAGCCGGCCTCGGCGTTGTAGGCGGAGAAGTGGTGCAGCAGGATCAGATGGCCATGGGCGTACTCGGCTTCCAAACCGTTGCGCAGCAGGAAGCGCAGATACTCGCTGTTGTGCAGTCCGGTCAGGTGGTCGTTGAAGAAGTAGGCGAAGCGCTGCCGCTCCAGCAGCGTCTTCGGCAGTTGATCGGTGAGCGACGGCGGTTCGACGTCCTGCAACGCCTCCACGGCCGCCTCCACCACGCGTGCGTCGAACTCGCCGCCGGCCAGACCGCGCAGTTCATCCAGTGCCTGCGGCACGCTCATGCGCGGCTTGTAGATGCGGTTGGTGGTCATCGCGTCGAACGCATCCGCCACCGCCATGATGCGCGACAACAGCGGGATCTGTTCGCCGGCCAGGCCGGCGGGATAGCCCCGGCCGTCATGGCGTTCATGGTGATGACGCATGATCTCGGCCAGGTCCGAATACATGTTGATGCGCGCCAGCGTTTCGTAACCGACCATGACATGCTGCTTGATCAGTTCGTACTCCAGCGGCGTCAGGCTGCCGGGCTTGAGCAGCACGGCATCGGGGATGACGATCTTGCCGATGTCGTGCAGCGTCGCCGCGCTTTTCAGGCGATCGATGTCGGCCTCGTCGACGCCCAGATGGCGCGCGATGCGCTCGCAGTAGCGCGCCACACGGCGGGTGTGGCCGGCGGTGTAGGTGTCGCGCTTCTCGATCATGTCGACCAGCGACAGGATGGTTTCTTCGTAGTTGCCGATGCGCTCGCGTTGCAGCCGTTCGGTCTCGGCACGCTGGCGGTAGGACTGGATGGCGAAGCCGATGTCGCCGGCGAGCTGTTCCAGCATCGCCAGTTCCTCGCCGTCGAAGCCATCGGCGCGCGTGGTCAGCACGCACAGCGCGCCGAACGCCTCGGCGAAGGCATCGCGGCGCAGCGGCAACGACGCGACCGCCACCACGCCGAGCTCGCGCAACGGCGGTTCCAGGCCGTCGCCTTGCAGCGTGATGGTGCGGTTCTCGCGCAGCGCGCGTGTGGCCGGCCCGTCTTGCAGACAATGCCGCACGCTGCGCGCCAGATCGGCGCTGCCATAGGATTTCGCCACCACGGCCAAGGCGCCATCCTCGATCAGGCTGACCCAGGCGAAACGGTAATCGGCATGCGCGACCAGACGATCGCAGCAAGCCTTGAGCATCTCGTCCTGCGTCGACGTGGTGATCAGGATTTCGTTGATGTCGGCCACCATGGCCAAAATCACGCGCAGGTAACGTTCGCGGCCCAACAGCAGTTCGACGTGATCGGTGCGCTCGCGCACGCGCTGCTCCAGGCTGCTGTTGAGCGCGCGCAATTCGGTTTGTTGCAGGCGCAGGCGCCGGTTCATACGGCCGACATGGCCGGCGACGGCGATGGACAGCAGCAGGAATGCCGCGCCCAGCACCAGCCAGTGGCCGTACTCACGCCACAGGTCGGCCGGGCTGAGCTGGCGCAGGTGCTCGTAGGGTCCGATGCGCAGCTCGCGCAGCGCCTCATGTACCGGCTGGTAGTTGAGCGGCAGGGTCCAGCCCACGGTCTGGCTGGCGATCGCCGCCGGATCGTTCGGCGGCATCTGCATCAACGCCACCGCCACGTTGACCGCCAGTCGTTCCGGCACGCCGCGCACCTTGGCCAGCGGCCATTCCGGGTACAGCTCGGTGCTGTGCAGCAAGGGAAAGTCCTCGCGCTGGCGCTGGCCGAGCACGTAGACGTCTTTCAGGTCGATGGCGCCTTCGGCGGCCATGCGCTCCAGTGTGTCGGTGCGCACCGTACCGGCATCGGCCTCGCCACGCAGCACGGCCAGTACCACGGCGTCATGCGTGCCGGCGAAGATCAGACGCGCGAAATCCCGCTCCGGGTCGATGCCCTGGCGCAGCAGCTCGCGCCAGCCCGCCTGCCAGCCGCCGAAGGAGCCCTTGTCGACCGCGGCAAACACCTTGCCCTTCAGGTCGCGCACGCTGTGCACGTCGCGCCGGTCGGCACGGGCGAACAGCACGCCGCCGAACTCGCTGTAGCCGATGCCGCCGTCATGCAGGTTACGCAGCGTGACCACCGGGCTGACGCCGTACCGGGCCTCCAGCTCGACATAAAACGACGGATTGGCCAGCACGAAATCGACGCGGCGTTGGCGCACGGCCAGCTGGATCTCGTCGAAATCCAGCGGCAATACCTGAAAACGGTAATCCGGCAGACGACGCGCGAGGTAGTCGGCGGTGGCGCTCCACATGGCCACGGCGCGTTCCGGACCGCGCAAGGCCAGCACGCCGATGCGCACCTCGCCTTGGTCGGCCACCGCCACGCCCGCCCGGCTGCACACCAGCGACGACACCAGCAACAGCCAAGCCACGGCAGAACGGCGCTGATGCCGCGTGCCAAACAAGCGCATTTTTGGGGATGGTCGGTCAGTGATGGTGGGGCAATACTAACCGTTCGTGGCGCGCACGCCACCCCTATCCGGACGAACCGGTACTCGTATCCTCCACGGTTCCCTGTACGACGGTTGGGCATCGTCCCACCTATACTCCACCGCGTGGACATCGCCCTGCTCATCAGTCGCTACGGCCTGCTCGCGGTATTCCTCGGCACCTTGCTGGAAGGTGAAACCGTGCTGTTGCTGGCCGGGTTTGCCGCGCACCGCGGCTACCTCGACTTCGCCGCAGTGGTGGCGGTCGCCTGGCTGGGCGGGGTGCTGGGCGATCAGTTCTATTTCGGGTTGGGCCGACGACACGGACAGACCCTGCTGGCGCGCTGGCCGGGACGCGCGCCGGCGGTGGAACGGGCGTTGCGGATCATCGCTCGCCACCCCGTCAAGATCGTGCTGGCCATGCGTTTCGCCTGGGGGCTGCGCACGGCGCTGCCCATCGCCATCGGCATGAGCGGCATGCCGCGCTGGCGTTTCCTGTTGCTCAACGCGGCGTCCGCCACACTGTGGGCGCCAGTGGTGGCCGGCGCGGGCTGGTTGTTCGGCGAGGCCGTCAGTCGCCATGTGCAAGACATCCAGCGCATCGAGCACGGTCTCATCGCCGCCGTCGTAGCCGCGGCCATCCTGGCGCACCTGTGGCGACGGTGGCGTGGCCGACATCGTCCATGACCCAGACGCAACCGCTATCCGGCCTGCATCCGCTCGCCCGCCTGCGCGCCTGGCACCGTGTGCTGCTGGCTGCGCTGTGCGCGCTGCTGGTGGCAGCGGTCAGCGGCGCGGCATTGTGGGAGACCCGCCTGTTGGTCGGTTGGCTGGCCGGCACCAGCCTGTACCTGACCATCGTGTGGTGGGGCGTGGGCCGCCTCGACGCCAACGCCACCCGGCTGCGCGCCACGGCCTACGATCCGGGCAACGTGGCGCTGTACAGCCTGATGCTGGCCGCCAGTTTCGTCAGCCTGGCCGTGGTGCTGCTGGTGGCCGACGCCGCGCATGCAATGACCGGCTGGGCGCGCTGGGGCCACATCGCGCTGGCGCTGGCGGCACTCACCACCACCTGGCTGCTGATGCAGACCGTGTTCGCGCTGCGTTATGCACGCCGCTACCATCAGGCCGGCGGCAAAGGCTTGAGCTTCCCCGGCGACGTCGCCCCGGATTATCTCGATTTCGCCTATTTCGCCGCCGTCATCGGCATGACCGCGCAGGTCGCCGACGTGGCCATCACCACCACGGCCATGCGCCGGCTGGTGCTGCTGCATGGCCTGATGTCCTTCGCCTTCAATCTGCTGGTGCTCGCGCTCACGCTCAACCTGATTGCCAATGCGCTGAACTGACCGCGGGCATGCGGTGATCCCGCGGCCGACGTAGCCCGCCGATGGCGGCGCACACCGGCCGGCGTCGTCTCACTCCTGCCCATCCGCCAGCCAGAGCGCATGCGCATCGAACAGCAAGCGGGCGATCGCCGCGTTCGCCGCCAGACGACCCTGCTCCAGCGCCAGGCGCGCCTCCAGCGCGGTGCGCCGCGCCAGGAGCACGTCGAGCAGGGCCAGCTCGCCCAGTTCGAAGGCGCGGCGCGTCAACTCGACGTGGCGGTCGGCGGCCTGGGCGGCATCGCCTAGCCGGCGGTAGGCC
>CAYTRH010000198.1:0-5141 GCA_964440155.1 uncultured Thiobacillus sp.
CCCAGCGCGGCGCGCGCGGCCTGGTCCGCCGCCTGCAGCACCGCGGCGGCGAAAGCCAGCCTGCGGTCGAAGGAGAAGCGACTGGAATCGACGTAGGCGCCGGGTTGGTCCTTGTCGTCGAAATGGCGCGCGTCGACCAGGAACACGCTGTCGAAGCCGTGGCCTTTCCAGTATGCGGTCATCTCGGCGTTGCTCCAGGTCGCGCACATGGCGTGGTGTTCCTGGCTGTAGCCGTTCCAGATCAGCACCGGCAGATAGTTGGTCACCGTCGGATAGGCGGTGTTGAAGTGCATCATCGAGTTCAGCACGTAGGGTTCGCCCATGCCACCGTCGCCGATGGTCACCGGGAACAGGGTGTCCGGATGCAGCAGCGCACCGGCCATGGCGAAATGCTGGCCTTGACCGAGCGGGCCGGCCGGTGCCAACAGGCCGGGAATGGCGCCGGACAGGTGACCGAGCAGCCCGTGGCGTTCGCGGAAGCGGGCGCGCATGTCCTCGACCGTGCGGATGCCCATGTCCTCCAGCGAACCATCGAGGAACATCGCCGCGTAGAACCCCGGCGCGTGATGGCCCACCTCGGTGACGATGTGGGTGTGGCCCAGCATCACCAGCGCCGCGTAGGCCTCGGCGCTGGAGGCGAAGCCGCCGGGATGACCGGACGCCTTGGCGCCGCACACTTGCAGGGTCAGGTAGCGCAGCGCGTCAGCCGCCAGCAGGGTCTGGTAGGCGGCGGCCATGTCATTGGCGCGGGCGATGGCGTGCGCCCCTTCGGCGATCACCGGCACCGCCGCGTGCTCGGAAAAGCCGGGCCAGGCGGCGCCGAAATGGTCGATGCCGGCGCAGAAATCGGGGATCAGATCGCTGGCGCGGCTGGTAGGGGCGTTCATGGCGGCTCCTGATGATGACGTGGACGGCGATACTGTACTGATATGCTCGGGTTTTCACAATGCAGTATTTGTTTCACAATGTGAAAATGAACGACGACAAGATTTCATCCATCCAGGTCATCGACCGCATGAACGCGCTGCTCGAAGCGCTGGCCGAAGCGCGCGACGGCGCCACGCTGAAAGTGCTGGCCGCGCATACCGGGCTGCACGCCTCCACCGCGCACCGCATCCTCAACGCGCTGGCCACGCATGCGCTGGTCGAACGGGACGCGCAGGGGCATTACCACCTGGGGCCGCGTCTGTTGGCCTGGGCGGCACAGGCGCGGGCGCGACTGGACGTGCGCGCGGTGGCGCGTCCGGAGATGGAACGTCTGCGTGACGCGGTGGGCGAGACGGTCAATCTGACCGTGCGCGAGGGCGACGAAGTGGTGTATGTGGAACGCGCCATCGCCCGGCGCATGATGCGCGTGGAACAGGTCATCGGCAGCCGCGCGCCGCTGCACGTCACTGCGGTCGGCAAGCTGATGCTGGGCGAGGCCGGCGACGCGGCGATCGCCGATTACGCGCGCCGCCAGGGCCTGACCGCGTACACCCCCAACACGCTGACGCGCCTGGCGGCGCTGCGCAGCGACATCGCCGCCGCCGCGGCGCGCGGTTACGCGCTCGATGACGAGGAGGCGGAGTTGGGCGTGGGCTGCATCGGCGCCCTGGTGCGCGACGCGACCGGCGCCGTGGTCGCCGGACTGTCGGTGTCGGCGCCGATGGAGCGACGGCAGTTGGCGTGGGCTGAACAGGTGTGCGCGGCGGCGGAGCGCATCTCCGCGCGCCTCGGCTACCGGGGGAGTGCGGCCGGCGCGGCGACCTCGGCGTAAGGACGCGGCGCGACCGCGTGTTCACCGGACGTCACGGCATCCACAGCAACTGCCGCGCGATCCAGCCTTCGTCGAATACCTCGTCGCTGACCTTGACCCAGTCGCCGCGCTCTTCCAATACGCGGAAGGAGTAATACTTCTCCACCGGCGACAGCGGCGAGGTGACGAAATGTGTGCCGGGACCGGTGCGCACGTTGACCTTGGCGCCGCGCACCACGGCGCAGCGCAGGCGGTCGGACACCAGGGTGTGGAAGATCCAGTGACGGTCGCCGTCCACGTCCTCGACCTGCAGCCAGTTGCCGCGCTGTTCGATCTTGCGGAACGGCATGTAGCGGTAGACCTCCCAGCTCTTCTCGAACTGGGTACCGGGACCTTGGCGCAGGTTGGCTTTCGGCACATCGACGCACAGCGCCGAGGCATGGGCGCTGTTGAGCAGCGCGAGCAGACTCAGGGTGAGCGGGACGAGGGCTTTCGGGGTCATGCGCGACAACTCCTGCTGAAAAGAAACAAGGGACGAAGCGGCTCGCGCGGCGAGCGCCATCCGGTGGCGGACGGAATAAGCGATGCGAAGTTCCCCGGCGTGGCGCGCGAATCAGCCGTGCGCGCAGGTCGCGACAGCGTCGCCGTCGGCGACGAAGCATTCGATATGGCGCCTGCCATCGATGAACATGTCGATGTCGCGCACGGCGCCTTCTGCATCCAGCGCGCGCATGAACGCCGCGTGGTCAACGATGCCGGCATAGCATTCCATCCACAGACGCGCTTCGTCGTGACGTCTGAGCAGGCGTGCATGCGCGCCGGTGCGGCAGGCGATACGGGCCATCAGCGCGCGCACGGCGGTTTCGGTGTCGCGGTCATCGTGCTGCACGCGATACCAGACATAGACCTCGAACACCTCAGGCCACCGGATAGGGCAGCGGCAGGATGTGCAGCGGGGCTCCGTCGCGCGCGCGCAGGCGAAGTTCACCTGCCTCGGCGCTGGCGCTCAGCGCCACCGCCAGCACGTCATGGCCGCCGCCGGGCGCCGGTGCGGCATTGGCGATGTGGCCGGCGGCCTGATCGGCGGGTTCGGGCGCGTACAGTTCGTCGCCGGGATGCGCGGGCGCGTCGACATGGGCGAGATACAGACGGCGTTTGACCTTGCCCAGGTACTGGCTGCGCGCGACGATCTCCTGGCCGGGATAGCAGCCCTTGTTGAAGCTGACGCCGCCCAACAGTTCCATGTTGGCCATCTGCGGCACGAACAGATCCTGTGTCGCCGGCAGCACCACCGGCACGCCGGCGCGCACCAGCAGCCAGTCCCAGGCAGGCGCGCCCACCGGCCGGCAATGTGCGCGCAGGCGTTGCCACAGCGCCGGCGCGGCGTCGGCGGCGACGAACACGTCCAGACGCTCGGCACCCAAACGCAGCGCGAATGCCTGTTCGCCGTGGGTCGCGGCCATCAGCGTCTGCGGCAGCGCGAAGCCGAGCGCCTCGCCCAGCGCGGCGTCGGCACTGTTGACTCCCAGGCGCACCCAGTCGGAGCCGGCATCGCGCAGCTTGACCTTGGCGCGCAGCACGAACATGCCCAGGCGTTTCTGTATGGATTCGCGCAGCGCTTCCGGCAGCAGTACCAGCAACGCTTCGCCACGCTTGAGCACGATGAAGTTGGCGAGCATACGGCCCTTGGCCGATAGGTAGCCGGCGAACACCGCGCGCTCGGGGCCGAGGCCGCGCAGGTCGTTGGTGATCTGGCCGTGCAGGAAGGTCTGCGCGTCTTCCCCGGTGAGTTCGATCAGGCCGTAATGCGACAGATCGGCAACGATGGGCTGGCCGTCGCCGGTGGCGGCCAGTTCGGCGGCAGCATCGCCGAAATGCGCGACGGCGGCGCCGTCGAAACAGGCGCCTTGCGCGCCGAGGAAGTCGGTCCAGGCAGTCATCTCGGATCCTGTGGCAATGGCATGCCGGGCACATGGGGCACGGCATGGGAAAAACAAGGGCGTGTCTTCAGCGGCGTGCCTCCGGCTCTGCGCCGACCGGCGCCGGTTGCGACGGAGGCTGGCAGCGCCGGCAGCCGAGCACCGAGAAATGACGCAGCCATAGCCAGGCCAGCAGCGGAAACGCGCACACGCCGGCCCACTCCAGACCGCTCAGGTCCGCACCCTGCCACCAGCGCGCCACACTGGCGGCCGCCGGAAACAGCAGCAGCAGCAACAGGAACAGCAGCAGCGGGCGGGCGCGCGCGCTCATGCCGATGCGACACGGTCGATGCGTTCGACGTGCAGCGTGTGCAGACGGCGGCTGTCGGCGCGCAGAACCTGGAAGCGGTAGTCACCGATGTCGACCTGTTCGCCCCGTTTCGGCACGCGGCCGAACGCGTGCGTGACCAGACCGCCGACGGTGTCGAACTCCTCGTCGGAGAAGCTGGCGCCGAGGATCTGGTTGAAATCGCCGATCTCGGTCTGTGCCTTGACGCGGAAACTGTGCGCATCCTCTTGCAGGATGTTGTCCTCGGCTTCGTCGTAGTCGTACTCGTCCTCGATGTCGCCGACGATCTGTTCCAGCACGTCCTCGATGGTCACCAGGCCGGCCACGCCGCCGTATTCGTCGACGACGATGGCGATGTGGTTGCGCGATACGCGGAACTCGCGCAGCAGCACGTTCAGGCGCTTGGATTCCGGAATGAATACCGCTGGACGCAACTGGTCGCGCAGATTGACGTCCTCCTCGGTACACAGACGCAGCAAATCCTTGGCCAGCAGGATGCCGATGACGTTGTCGCGTTCGCCGTCGACCGCCGGGAAACGCGAGTGCGCGGTCTCGATGACATAGGGCAGCAGTTGTTCGCGTGGCGTGTGGATGTCGACCACGTCCATCTGCGCGCGCGGGATCATGATCTCGCGCACCTGCATTTCCGACACCTGCATGACGCCCTCGATCATCGACAGGGCATCGGCATCCAGCAGGTTCTTCTCGTAGGCGGCGTGGAGGAATTCGAGCAGCTCTTCGCGATTGTCGGGCTCGCGGGAGAGCCAGGAGGTGAGGCGTTCGAGAAAACCGGGGCGGTGGCGCTGACTAGGGTGACTGTCGTCCATCGATGGCTGCATACGGGTCGGGGAAGCCCAACCGCTGCATGATAAAGCTTTCCACGGCTTCCATGGTGACGGCGTCGCTGGCCTGATCGTGGTCGTAGCCCTGCAGATGCAGCATGCCGTGCACCACCATGTGCGCGTAGTGTGCTTCGAGCGGCTTGCGCTGGTCCATCGCCTCGCGCGCGATCACCGGCGCGCACAGCACGAGGTCACCGCTGGGCGGCGTGCCGCCGTAGACGAAGGTGAGCACGTTGGTGGCGTAATCCTTGCCGCGGTAGTCGCGATTCAGCGTCCGTCCCTCGTCTTCGTCG
>CAYTRH010000199.1:0-5136 GCA_964440155.1 uncultured Thiobacillus sp.
GGCGATACGATTGGGCAGTGGAGGTTGTAAAGTGAACAGCATTGGGTCTGTCCCCATTTTTCCGCATTTTTCCGGCGGAAGCGGTGAGATTCGAACTCACGGAGGGTCTCCCCTCGCCGGTTTTCAAGACCGGTGCCTTAAACCGCTCGGCCACGCTTCCAATGGGAGCGCATTGTAAACCCGCCGCTGGCGGGCGCGCAGCGGGCTGAGGTAGCCTACGGCGCGCATATTCGCAGGCAGCAAGGAGAATCCCATGCACAAGACCATCGTCGTCACGCCGGATGCGCCGCAGGCGATCGGCACTTATTCGCAAGCGGTGCGCGTCGGCGATACCGTCTATCTGTCCGGGCAGATCGGCCTGGAGCCGGCCAGCATGCAGTTGGTCGAGGGCATCGAGGCACAGATCCACCGGGTGTTCGCCAACCTGCGCGCGGTGGCGCGCGCGGCCGGCGGGGACCTCGCTGACGTGGTCAAGCTCAACGTGTTCCTGACCGATCTGGGCCATTTCGCCAAGGTCAACGAGATCATGGCGGGTTACTTCACCCCGCCCTACCCTGCGCGCGCCGCGGTCGGTGTCGCGGCGCTGCCGCGCAATGCGCTGGTGGAGGCGGACGCGGTGATGGTGCTCGCCGATCGCGCCTGATCCGGGTGGCCTGGGCATGGCCGGCTTCGATGCGCCCGCCATCGCCCGCATGCTCGGCTATGCCGGGTTGGATGAGCTGATCTTGCATCTGCCGCTGCGCTACCTGGACGAGACGCGCATCACCCCGCTGGCCGAAGCGCGCCTGGGCGAGACGGTGCAGGTCGAGGGCGTGATCATCCATGCCGAAGTACAGCCGCACCCACGCCGCCAACTGCTGCTGGAGGTGGAATCGACCGAGACCGGCGCTGCGCGTCTGCATGTGCGGCTGCTGCATTTCTACCCGAGCCAGGTGGCGCAGTTGCGCGCCGGCGTGCGCGTGCGCCTGTTGGGCGAGGTGCGTCCCGGTTTCTTCGGCGCGGAGATGGTGCATCCGCAGGTGCGGGTGGTGAGCGAACGCACACCGTTGCCGGATCGGCTCACGCCGGTCTATCCCGGCATCGCCGCGCTGTCGCCCAATGCCATCCGCAAGGCGGTGGACGTCGCGCTCGCGCGCGCCGATCTGGACGACAGCCTGCCGGCGTCGGTGCGCGCGGAACTGGGTGTGCCGGAGTTTGGCGCCGCGTTGCGCGCGTTACACCGGCCGCCGCCCGACGCCGACCTGCCGGCGCTGCAGTCGCGGGTCAGCACGGAATGGCGCCGCATCAAGTTCGACGAGCTGCTGGCGCAGCAGTTGACGCTGCGTCTGGCCGCGCGCCAGCGGCGCGCACTGCGCGCGCCGGCGCTGGTGGGTGACGGCGGGCTGGGTGCACGTCTGCTCGCCAACCTGCCGTTTGCGCTGACGCCGGCGCAGGCGCGCGCGCGCGATGAAATCCTGCGCGATCTGGCCCGGCCGCAACCGATGAACCGGTTGTTGCAGGGCGATGTCGGCAGCGGCAAGACACTGGTGGCGGCGTTGGCGCTGCTGCCGGCGCTGGCGGCGGGGAGCCAGGCCGCGGTGATGGCCCCCACCGAGATCCTGGCCGAGCAACTGCATGTGAAGCTGCGCGAATGGCTGACGCCGCTGGGTATCGAGGTGGCCTGGCTGACCGCTGCACTCAAGGGCAAGGCCCGGCGCGCGACGCTGACGCGCATCGCCGCCGGCGAGATCGGTGTGGCAGTGGGCACACATGCACTGTTCCAGACCGGCGTGACGTTTCGCGATCTGGCCATGGCCATCGTCGACGAGCAGCACCGCTTCGGCGTCGCCCAGCGTCTGGCGCTGCGCGAGAAGGGCACGGCGTCACCGATGGCGGTGGCCGGCGGCATGCCGCATCTGTTGATGATGTCGGCCACGCCCATCCCGCGTTCGTTGGCCATGAGCTATTACGCCGACCTGGACGTGTCGGTGATCGACCAGTTGCCGCCCGGACGCACGCCCATCAGTACCCGCGTGCTGTCGGACGCGCGCCGCGCCGAGCTGATCGGGCGTCTGCGCGGCTATTGCCGCAGCGGCGCGCAGGTCTATTGGGTGTGCCCGCTGGTGGAGGAATCGGACAAGCTGCAACTGCGCGCCGCCGAGGCCAGTCATGCCGAACTGGTGGCGGCGCTGCCGGATCTGCGCATCGGTCTGGTGCATGGACGCATGAAGGCGGAGGAGAAAGCAGCGGTGATGGCGGCGTTCAAGGCTGGTGAACTGCAACTGCTGGTGGCGACGACGGTGATCGAGGTGGGCGTGGACGTGCCCAATGCCAGCCTGATGGTGATCGAGCACGCCGAGCGCTATGGCCTGGCGCAACTGCACCAGTTGCGCGGCCGGGTCGGCCGCGGCACACGCCCGTCGATCTGCGTGCTGCTGTACGGCACGCCGCTATCGGCCGCCGCCAGGCAACGGCTGCGGGTGCTGCGCGAACAGAGCGACGGCTTCGTCATCGCACGCGAAGACCTGAGCCTGCGCGGCCCCGGCGAGTTCATGGGCGCGCGCCAGTCCGGCCAGCAGATGCTGCGCTTCGCCGATCCGGAAGCGGATCTCGATCTGCTGGAGCAAGCCCGTGGCGTGGCGCCGCGCCTGCTGGATCGGCATCCGCAGGCGGTGAACCGCCATCTGGCCCGCTGGCTGCCGCGCGGCCTGGAGTTCCTGCGTGCCTGAGGCGAGGCACCGACGCGCCGAATCCGCGATAATTCCCGTTTTTCACAGCCTTCTCCGACATGACCACTGAATGGCTGGCGTCGGCCTGGCAGGCGGGTGCCTGGCGCGGCTGGCTGAGCGACCGGGGCTCGCTGACCCAGCGCCTGCGCGAGCGCTGCCCCGGCCTGCGCGTGATCCGCCTGCGTCAGTCGCACGGCCTGCCGGACGAGGACGAACGGCGGCCGCTGGGCCTGCCACGCCGGCATCTGGCGCTGCTGCGCGAGGTGCTGCTGATGTGCGCTGACACGCCGCTGGTGTTCGCGCACAGCGTCATTCCGCTGGCCGGCCTGCGCGGGCCGTGGGTGGGCCTTTCGGGACTCGGCCACAGTCCCTTGGGCGCGGCGCTGTTCGCCAATCCGCGCATCCGCCGCCAGCCGCTCGAGTTCCGCCGCGTCGATGCCCGCCATCCGCTGTACCGCCACGCGGCGCGCCACGTGGTGGCGCCGCCAGGCTCGTTGTGGGCGCGACGTTCGTTGTTCGCGCTGGATCGCCGACCCATCCTGGTCACCGAAGTGTTTCTGCCGCAAGTCCTCGATCTGCCATGCCCCCATCACCGCTGACGCTGACCCAACGCCTGACCGAGTACGAAAAACTCATGCGGCTGGACAAGCCCATCGGCATCCTGCTGCTGGCCTGGCCGACACTTTGGGGACTGTGGTTGTCCAGCGCCGGCCGGCCGGACTGGGTGGTGGTCTGGGTGTTCCTGGTGGGCGTGGTGTTGATGCGTTCGGCCGGTTGCGTGATCAACGATTACGCCGATCGCCGCTTCGACCCGCACGTCGCGCGCACGCGTGACCGGCCGCTCGCCGCCGGCCGCATCAGCGAGAAGGAGGCGCTGGTGCTGGCCGCGGTGCTGGCGCTGTTGGCGCTGCTGCTGATCCTGCCGTTGCGCAACACGCTGCTGATCCAGCTCGCATCGTTCGCCGCCTTCCTGGCCGCCAGCTATCCGTTCACCAAGCGTTTTTTTGCCATCCCGCAAGCGTATCTGGGCATCGCCTTCGGTTTCGCCATCCCCATGAGTTATGCCGCGCACACCGGCGCCGTACCGCCGGTCGCCTGGGTGCTGCTGCTGGCCAACATGTTCTGGGCCATCGCCTACGACACGGAATACGCCATGGTGGACCGCGAGGACGACGTCAAGATCGGCATCCGCACCTCGGCCATCACTTTCGGCCGCTTCGACGTGCCGGCGGTGATGCTGTGCTACGCCCTGAGCCTGGCGCTGCTGGCCGGGGTGGGGCTGCATCTGAACCTGCACTGGACCTACTACCTGGGGCTGATCGCCGCGGCCGGCGTGGCCGGATACCACTGGACGCTGATCCGCACGCGCGATGCGCAGCGCTGCTTCCGCGCCTTCTTGCACAACAACTGGTTCGGCGCGGCGGTGTTCGCCGGCATGGTCGTCGCGCTGTGGTGAGCGTGGTGCCGCCGCAGTTCGAGCGCGCCGAGATCCTGATCGGCGCCGAGGGACTGGCCCGCCTGGCCGGCAGCCATGTGTTCCTGGCCGGACTGGGTGGCGTTGGCTCGTGGTGCGCGGAGGCGCTGGCGCGCGCCGGCATCGGCCGGCTGACCCTGGCGGACATGGACCAGGTGGCGCCGTCCAACATCAACCGGCAGTTACCTGCGCTGCTGTCCACCATCGGCCGCAACAAGACCGCGGTGATGGGCGAGCGCATCCGCGACATCAACCCGGCCTGCGACCTGCGCCTGCTGGACACCTTCCTCACGCCCGACAACATTGGCGAACTGCTGCCCACCGACGCCGACTATGTGGTCGACTGCATCGACTCGCTCAACTGCAAGGTGGCGTTGATCGTCGCCGCACGACGCCGCGGCCAGCGCGTCGCCGCCAGCATGGGTGCCGGTAACCGTCTGGATGCGACGCGCACGCAAGTGACCGACATCAGCCAGACGCGCATCGATCCGCTCGCCCGCCTGGTGCGTAAGCGGCTGAAACGTCAGGGCGTCGAACACGGCGTGACGTGCGTGTGGAGCGATGAACCGCCGCGTCCGCCCCGGCCACCGGAACAGGTATCACACGGGCGGGCACGCGCGGTGAACGGCACCATCGCCTACATGCCGCCGCTGTTCGGCCTGATGCTGGCCGGGGTGGTGGTACGGGGGCTGCTGACCTAACCGTGGTGTACCGACTGGGGTGTACCGGAAGGATTGCCACGGTGGCTGCGCCGCCTCGCAATGACGGCGGACGTGGGAGGCCGGGGCGGGACGCGGGAGGCCGGGGCGGCACGCGGGCGCGGCGGCAGAGGCTCGTCATCGCGAGCGTAGCGCGGCGATCCAGGCGGTTTACAGGGGTGCGGCCGTCGCCGCTGGATTGCCGCGGCGGCTGCGCCGCCTCGCAATGACGGCGGGGTGACGCGGCAGGCTGAGG
>CAYTRH010000200.1:0-5119 GCA_964440155.1 uncultured Thiobacillus sp.
GTGTCGCGGAACCAGCCGGCCAGCGCGTCGGCCAGGTCGGCGGCGGTGAGGCCGCGCGCCGCCAGCGCCGTCGGCTCGAAGGTGACACGCAGTTCCGGATCGGCGAGGCCGGTGGCGAACACCTTGTCCACCCCGGCCATGCGTTCCATGTCCACCTGCAGGCGCCGTGCCGCCGCGCGCAGCGCCTCGTCATCGGCAGCACCGCGCAGGATCAGCATGGCGGTGGGAAAGCCGTTGTTGGTAGTGATCTCGTCGACGCGCGGGTTGTCCACCTCGCGCGGCAAGTCGCGGTCGGCCGCGGCCTGCACCTCGCGGCGCAGATCGGTCACGCGTCGGTCGAACTCGTAGCGGGGAATCTCGCGGAAACGCACCAGTACCGTGGCCACGCTTTCCCGGCTGATGCTGGAGATGAAACGGATGTCGGCGATGCGCGCCACGGCATCCTCCAGCGGCCGCGTCACCTTGCGCTCGACGTCCTCGGCGCCGGCGCCGGGCAGCACCGCGGTGACCACCAGCCAGTTGAAATTGATCTCCGGATCCTGTTCGCGCGGCATGGTCGCATAGGCCAGCGCGCCCATGATCAGCACCACCAGGAAGGCGATGTTGGCGAGCGGGTGGTTGCGCAGCAGGGCGGCGTACAGGCGCATGGCAGCGGCGTCGGTCTGGGTGCGCGCATTGTCGCGGATTTCCGCCATGACCGCGGCACGCGTCCCCGGTGCGGCGATGCCATAATGACGGTGCCGACGAACGGTTGACACCCGCCGGCAAAGCCGCATAAATTAGCTCAACTATTTAGATCAATTCTAAATATACCCGTAAGCCCGGCGCGGGTTCCTCAGCCGGGAGCGTTGACATAGGAGAGCACCATGCAACTGAAAGGCTCCAAGACCGAGCAGAATCTGAAAGATGCTTTCGCCGGTGAATCGCAGGCCAATCGTCGCTACCTCTACTTCGCGGCCAAGGCCGACGTGGAAGGCTACAACGATGTCGCCGCGCTGTTCCGTTCCACCGCCGAGGGTGAAACCGGCCACGCCCACGGCCACCTGGAGTACCTGGAATCCTGCGGTGATCCGGCCACCGGTCTGCCGTTCGGCCCCACCGCCGACAACTTGAAGGCCGCCGTGCACGGCGAGACGCACGAGTACACCGACATGTACCCGGGCATGGCCAAGACCGCGCGCGAGGAAGGTTTCGACGAAATCGCCGACTGGTTCGAGACCCTGGCCAAGGCCGAGCGGTCGCATGCCAACCGCTATCAGAAGGCGTTGAACGAACTGAACGGTTGAGCATCACCGCCCGGCTGCGGCCGGGCGCAGCGGTGTGCGTCGTGCGCGCTCCCCGGCTTCGGGGCGTGCACGGCGAACAGCGTTGTGCGTCGCGTCTCGCGCGACCATCTGATCCCGACTAGAGGACGACATGCCCACCCCCATCCGCGAAGGCAATCTCGAAGCGCCCACGCGCCATCCGCTGGACTGGCGCAACCCCGAATTCACCGACGAGACCGCTCTGTTCAAGGAGATGGAGCGGGTGTTCGACATCTGCCACGGCTGCCGCCGCTGCGTCAGCCTGTGCCAGTCGTTCCCCACGCTGTTCGACCTGGTGGATGCCTCCGAAAGCATGGAGGTCGACGGCGTCGCCAAGGCCGATTACTGGAAAGTGGTCGACCACTGCTATCTGTGCGATCTGTGCTACATGACCAAGTGTCCCTACGTGCCGCCGCATGAGTGGAATCTGGACTTCCCACACCTGATGCTGCGCGCCAAGGTGTACAAGTTCAAACACGGTGACACCCTGCTGCGCGACCGTGTGCTCACCAGTACCGACGCGGTCGGCCGGCTCGCCGGCATCCCGGTGGTGGCGCAGGTGGTCAATGCGGTGAACAAGGTTGGGGTGGCGCGCAAGGCCCTGGAATCGGTGGCCGGCATCGCCGCCGACGCCTGGTTGCCGGAGTTCCACAGCCGGCCGCTGCGCCGCCGCATCGAACGGCAGTCCGGCGCCGACGCGGTGCCCGCCGGCCGCACCAAGGGCAAGGTGGCGCTGTTCGCCACCTGCTACATGAACCGCAACGAGCCGGGCATCGGCGAGGATTTCGCCGCGGTCTTCGCGCACAACGGCATCCCGGTGACGCTGGCAGAAAAGGAACGCTGTTGCGGCATGCCCAAGCTGGAACTGGGCGACCTGGACGCGGTGATCGCCAGCAAGGAGGTCAACATTCCGCAACTGGCGCGCCTGGTCGACGAGGGTTGGGATTTGACCGCGTTGATTCCATCCTGCGTGCTGATGTTCAAGCAGGAGCTGCCGCTGATGTTCCCGGACGATCCGGACGTGCAGAAGGTGAAGAACGCGTTCTACGACCCGTTCGAATACCTGATGCTGCGCCACAAGGAAGGGCGGTTGAACACCGACTTCAAGCGCGGGCTGGGCAAGGTGGTGTACCACGCCGCCTGTCACCAGCGGGTACAGAACATCGGCCAGAAGACGCGCGAGGTCCTGGCGCTGATCCCGGACACCGAGGTGGAGATCATCGAGCGTTGTTCCGGCCATGACGGCACCTATGCGGTGAAGAGGGAATACCACGCCTCGGCCATGAAGATCGTCAAGCCGGTGGTCACCCGCGTGCAGCAGGGCAAGGCCGACCACTACGGCAGCGACTGCGCCATGGCGGGCCACCACATCGAGAACGGCCTCGCCGACGGCCGCGCGCCGGAACATCCGATGACGCTGTTGCGCAAGGCCTACGGTATCTGAATCACGGAGTACATGACATCATGACCAAATTGACCCGGCAGGACCTGTTCAGCCTAGAGAAGTACGCGGAGATCCGCGCCGATTTCCGCAAGCAGGTGATCGAGCACAAGAAGCACCGCCGCCTCGAACTGACGCCGCACGTGGCGCTGTACTTCGAGGACCGCCTGACCATGCAGTACCAGATCCAGGAGATGCTGCGCATCGAGCGCATCTTCGAGGCGGCCGGCATCCAGGAGGAACTGGACATCTACAACCCGCTGATCCCGGATGGCGACAACTGGAAAGCGACCTTCATGGTCGAGTACCCGGACGAGAATGAGCGCCGTCAGGCATTGGCCCGCCTGGTCGGCATCGAAAACGCGGTGTGGCTGCAAGTTGAAGGCCACGAGGCGGTGCGTCCGGTGGCCAACGAGGATCTCGATCGCAGCGCGCCGGACAAGACCGCCTCGGTGCACTTCCTGCGTTTCCAGCTCACGCCGCCGATGATCGCCGCGCTCAAGGCCGGTGCCGCGCTGGACGCCGGCGTCGATCACCCGGCCTGCCAGGCCCGCGTGCGCGTGCCGGAGCACGTGCGCGCGTCGCTGGTGGGCGATCTGGCCTGAACGCGACGCGCGCGCTTGCGGCGGCGTCACTCGCGCCAGGAGCTGAACACGTACTGGCTGGCGGACGCCTGTTCCGCATGGCAGTTGAAGCAGGCCGATCTGGCCTGATCCCCGACCACGCGTTGCCGGGGATCGCCGCGCGCGAAGCCCTCGAACCCCCAGCCGCCGGTGTCCTTGAAACGGCGCCGGTCGCGCTGCATGACGCCGACCACCTTGCGCGCGCCCTCACTCAGCGCGTTGCCGCCGCGCTGCACGTCGAGCAGATCGAACACGATCACCGAGCCGTCCGGGAAGCTGCCGCCGCGGTAGCCGCGCATGGCCTTGGCGTTGGCATAGATGTGGTGCAGGCCACCGAACGATTCATACAACGGGTGACCTGGTTCCAGGACCATACTCTTGACGTGCGTCCAGGTCCGATAACCGGCCGGGTAATCGACCTCCGCCGCCACAGCAGGCCCGGACAACACCACGGCGCAGCCCAACGCAATCAACGATGCTTTCATGACAGGCACTCCTCGTCTGGTCGATAAATATCGATACGATAATGTATCGATACGATACATATATGCAGGCGATCGCGCCTTGTCAAGAAAGTATCGACACGCTACAGTGAGGGCGTGGACGACGACATCCTGCGACTTTTCGATGTGGCCGAGCGCCTGGGCAACCTGGCCGAGGCGCGGCTCAAGGCGGTGGCCACGGCGCATGGACTGCAGTCGGTGCATGCACGCATCCTGCTGTATCTGTCCGCCGCCAACCGCTACTCCAACACGCCGCAGGCGGTGGCGGAGTATCTGGGGCTGACCAAGGGCACGGTGTCGCAAAGCCTGATCCTGCTGGAGGACAAAGGCTACCTGCGGCGCATGGCGGACGCGCACGACCGCCGTATCATGCGCCTGGAACCGACACCGCAAGGCGAAGCGCTGGTGAGTGAACTGCAACGACGCGGTACCGGCGGTTTCGCCGTCGCCATGCGCGACCTGCCGCACGGACTGCTGGCCGGGCTGACGCAACTGCTGCGCCGTCTGCAGCAACTCGAGGGCCGGCGCAGTTTCGGCGTGTGCCGCAGTTGCCGCCATCATCTGGCCGAGGGACGCGGTCGCTGGCGCTGCGGCCTGACCGGCGAGCCGCTCAAGGCGGCGGACCGGCAACGCATCTGCCGCGAACACGACAGCGCGACGGAACGGAACGGCGAACCGCCCACGGCCTGAACGCCCAGACGCGCACCGCGGATGACCCCCTGTCGGCCGCGCTACCCCTCGCCGTCATTGCGAGGCGGCGCAGCCGCCGCGGCCATCCAGTAGCGACCGTCGTGCCGGTGCCAACCCCCTGGATCGCCACGCTGCGCTCGCGATGACGACCTTCTGCCGTCGCGCCCGCGCCACCCCTCGCCGTCCATTGCGAGGCGCCGCAGCCGCCGCGGCAATCCAGCCGCGACTGTCTCGCCCACGCCGCCCCTCGCCGTCATTGCGAGGCGCGCAGCGCCGCGGCAATCCAGTAGCGGCCGTCGCGCCGGTGCAACCCCCTGGATCGCCACGCTGCGCTCGCGATGACGACCTTCTGCCGTCGCGCCCGCGCCACCCCTCGCCGTCCATTGCGAGGCGCCGCAGCCGCCGCGGCAATCCAGCCGCGACTGTCTCGCCCACGCCGCCCCTCGCCGTCATTGCGAGGCGCGCAGCGCCGCGGCAATCCAGTAGCGGCCGTCGCGCCGGTGCAACCCCCTGGATCGCCACGCTGCGCTCGCGATGACGACCTTCTGCCGTCGCGCC
>CAYTRH010000201.1:0-5088 GCA_964440155.1 uncultured Thiobacillus sp.
CTCGACTCGGCGACCCGCGTGGTGCTCAAGCCCACCCACATGATCGGCGGCTACGCGCAACTGGCCTACAGCTTCAACTACTACGGTCCGGTGGGCAGCAACCGCGACGAGGTGGTAGTGGTGCGCAAGATCGAGGATGGGGACGTGGACTGGCTGGAGCGGCCGCTGACCCCCGAACGCGAGCAGCAGCGCAATCCCGTCGGCATCGGCGTCAAGTAATCGTCCAGTCGGAGAACACCATGAAAGTCAGAGCCCAATTCGCCTTCGTCTTCAATCTGGACAAGTGCATCGGCTGCCATACCTGTTCGGTGACCTGCAAGAACGTCTGGACCAACCGCAAGGGCGCCGAGTACATGTGGTTCAACAACGTCGAGTCCAAGCCCGGCATCGGTTATCCCAAGCAGTGGGAGAACCAGGAAATCTGGCGCGGCGGCTGGGAGTTGAACAACGGCCGCCTGCAACTGAAGTCCGGCAGCAAGCTGGAGCGCCTGCTCAATATCTTCGCCAATCCGGACATGCCGGAGATCGATGACTACTACGAGCCGTTCAGCTTCGATTACGCCCGCCTGCAGAACGCGCCGCTGTCGGAGGCCGCGCCCACCGCCCGGCCGGTGTCGCAGATCACCGGCGAGAAATTGGAGAAGATCCATTGGGGACCGAACTGGGAGGACGATCTGGCCGGTGAGTTCGAGTCGCGCGCCCGCGACCGCAACATGGCCGACCTGGAGAAGGCGATCTACAAGCAGTTCGCCAATACCTTCCACCTGTACCTGCCGCGCATCTGCAACCACTGTATCAACCCGGCCTGCGTGGCGGCCTGCCCGTCCGGCTCCATCTACAAGCGGGAAGAAGACGGCATCGTGCTGGTGGACCAGGACAAATGCCGCGGCTGGCGCATGTGCATCAGTTCCTGCCCGTACAAGAAGGTGTTCTACAACTGGGAGTCGGGCAAGGCGGAGAAATGCATCGGCTGCTATCCGCGGGTCGAATCCGGCATGCCGACCGTATGTTCGGAATCGTGTGTGGGCCGCATCCGCTACAACGGCATCATGCTGTACGACGCCGACCGCATCGAGGAACTGGCCTCCACCCCAGACCCGCGCGACCTGTACGAGGCGCACACGCGCATCTTCCTCGATCCGAACGATCCCAAGGTGATCGAGGCCGCGCGTCGGGAAGGCATCCCCGAGGACTGGATCGAGGCGGCGCGCAAGTCGCCGATCTGGAAGATGGCCATGGATTGGAAGATTGCCTTCCCCATGCACCCCGAGTTCCGCACCCTGCCCATGGTGTGGTACGTGCCGCCACTGTCGCCGGTGCAGTCGCACATCGATCAGGGCAATCTGCCCACCGAGGCGGACGGCTGCATTCCCAAATCGGATACGCTGCGCCTGCCGGTGAAGTATCTCGCCAACCTGCTCACCGCCGGCAAGGAGGAGCCCATCCGCCAGGCGCTCAACCGCATGATCGCCATGCGCAGCTACATGCGCTCGCTGCATGTCGAGGGCGAACCGGCCACCGCGGCGCTGGCGACCGCCGGTATCGACGAGGCCACGGCGCGCGACATGTACCGCTACATGGCCATCGCCAACTACGAGGATCGCTTCGTCATCCCTACCGGCCACCAGGAAGTCACGCTCGAGGACTTCTACGGCTTCCAGGGTCAGAACGGCTTCACCTTCGGCAACGACTCCTCGCCCGGCATCTCCCCCAACTCGCTGTTCCCCGAGCGGCGCAAGGAGACCGTGGAATCGCTGGAGCCGGCGCCGTCGGCGGACGAACGCTGAAAGGAGCGCGCCATGTTCTACCGACTGCTCGCCAAACTGCTGGACTATCCCACGGCGGATCTGACCGGCGCGTTACCCCAGTTGCACGCCACGCTGCGCCACGGCTTCGAGGCGGCGGAGTGGCTGGTGCTGGAACGCTTCCTGCGCCATCTGGCGGATCAAGACCTGACCGAACTGCAAGCCGACTATGTGCGCACCTTCGACCTGACGCCGGAACACGCGCTGCACCTGACCCACCACCTGTTCGGCGACGACAGGAACCGCGGTCCGGCGCTGATCGACCTGGCCGAGTATTACCGCCATTACGGCCTGGAGATCACCGCCGGCGACAGCGGCGGGCGCGAGCTGCCGGATTATCTGCCGCTGCTGCTCGAATTCGCCGCGCAACTGGAGGCGGACGAGGCGCGGCTGTTCCTGTCGCAGTGGCGCAAGGTGCTGGAGCAGTTGGCCGCCAACCTGGAACGGGCGGCCAGCCCCTATGCACCGCTGCTGCGGCTGCTGGAAAAGCGCGCGCAACTGGTGCCGGTGGCCGCGTGACGCCGGGAACGTAGCCAGCCGCGACCGCGCCACCCACTGCCCGATACCCAAACTCCAAGGAGCCCATCATGGACCTTCACACCCTGCTGTTCGGCGTCTACCCCTATCTGGCGCTGACCGTGTTCGTCATCGGAAGCTGGATCCGCTTCGACCACGAGCAATACACCTGGAAGAGCGACTCCAGCCAATTGCTGTCCAGGCAGTACATGCGGTTTGCCAGCAACGTCTTCCACGTCGGCATCCTCGGCATCTTCTTCGGTCACCTGATCGGCCTGCTCACCCCCCACTCGGTGTTCCTGGCACTGGGCATCTCCGACGCCGCCCACCAGGGCATCGCCATCTTCGCCGGGGGCATCTTCGGCCTGATGGTGATCCTGGGTGGCACCATCCTCTGGCTGCGCCGCCTGTTCAATCCGCGCGTGCGTGCCGCCAGCCGCTGGATGGACATCAACATCCTCGGCTGGCTGATCCTGACCGCCTGTGTCGGCATGGCCACCATCTTCTGGTCCGTGGGCCACGCCGAACGCAACGACTACACGGTGATGCTGCGCCTAACCGAGTACGTGCAGAGCATCGTCACGCTGCAACCCAATCCGGACCTGCTGCGCGGCATCGACACGGTCTACAAGCTGCACATCTTCTTCGGCCTGTCGGTGTTCCTGTTCTTTCCGTTCACCCGTCTGGTGCACATCTGGAGCGCGCCCATCGGCTATCTGTTCCGCGCCTATCAGATCGTGCGCGCCAAGCGCACGGCCTGATCCGGGCCGGCTCGTTTACCCCCGTCGCGGCCACGGTTCCGGCCCGCCGCTTTCTCCTCTCGCAGCTGTTGCTCAGGCGGGTGGGTCGCGACGGCTTTTTCTTGCCCGGCGGGCTTGACATCGATCAAGGCCGAATCGGCCGAGCGCGCCGACCATGGATACCCGACGAAATCACTCGACTTTGAACCACACTGCCGCAACGCAGAGTGCGGTATTGCATGAAGGAGCCCCCATGTTGCAGACACCCCGCATCAACTACCTCAAAGAGGCCATCGACAGCACCAGCCCCTATGCAATCTACACGCGCAGTCTGGAGGTGGACGGACGCGAGATCCTCACCGATCCGGAAGGCTACATCCTCGACATGGACGCCTGGAGTGAGGCATTCGCCGAGGCCCAGGCCGCGCGCGAGGGACTGACGCTGACCGAGGAGCATTGGCAGGTCATCCGGTTCATCCGCGACTACTATGAGGAACACAACGTGCAGGCCCAGGTGCGCGACATGGTCATGCATTTCCGCAAGGTCTGGGGCCCGGACAAAGGCAACAGTCGCTACCTGCACGACATTTTCCCGATGGGCGGCCCGCAGAAGCAGGGCAATCGCGTCGCCGGCATGCGCAAGACCAAGGGCGAGCACTGACCAAGGTCAAGGCCGGCATCCCCTAGCGGCGCGCATCATGCAGTCCCCACGCAACCTCGACGGATCGACCATGGAAATCCATATTCCTGTGCACAATCACAACCGCGCCGACGGCATCTATGCCTTCGACGCGCGCGGCATCGCCAAGCGTTTCCGCCATGCCGCCATCTTCGGCGCGCTGGACGCACTGCAACCCGGCGAGCGCATGCGCTTCGTCAATGATCACGACCCGATTCCGCTGTTGCAACAGATGCAGGCGCGCTATGGCGGACGCGTGGACATCCAGTATCGGGAGCGGGAGCCGACGCACGTCACCATCGACTTCGTCGTCCAGGGCTGACCCGACCGCACCGGCACTCGCCGCGCCGGGGCATGGGATCGGGAGCGCGCCGCCGCCATGCTGATCGTCTTCGTCGTCGCCACGCTGCTCGCGTTGCTCGCGGGCCTGGCGCTGCCGCGCGTGATCGCGGCGACGCCGGCGTTGTGGGCGCACGTGGCGCTGGCCTTGGGTGTGATGACGCTGATCACCGCCGCCATGCAGCATTTCGTGCCGGTGCTGGCACGCGTGCGCGGCGCGACCGGCTGGATCGCCCGCCTGCCGTGGCTGATGCTGGCGGCGGGCGCGCTGGCCGTGGCGGTGTTCGCCGGCGCCCTGCCCTGGCTGTGGCTGGCCGCCGCCGCGCTGCTCGGGCTGCTGGGCGCTGGCCTGCTGCTGGGCTGGATGTGGGAGCGCGCGCAAGCGGCACTGGGCAGGCCGCATCCCGGCCTGTGGTGGTACGCTGCGGCGGTCGCCTGCCTGGCCGCCGGCCTGCTGGCCGCGTCGATGATGTCGTTGCTGCCGGCCTGGCAGGGGGCGCTACGCGCCTTCCACATCCACATCAATCTGTACGGCTTCGTCGCGCTGACCGCGATCGGCACCTTGCAGGTGCTGATGCCCACCGCCGCCGGTGTCAATGACCCGCACGCGGCGTCGCGTCTACGTACCGATCTGAAGTGGGCGCTGGCCGGCAGCCTGGCCATCGCCTTCGGTCAGGCCCTGCTGCCGCCCCTCGCCTGGTTGGGTGCCGCGCTATGGGCCTGGGTGCTGGGACACATGCTGGCAGCCTGGCTGCGCCTGTTGCGCGGGCGCCTGTTCGTGCTCCACGGCAACGAGCCGGTGCTGTTCGCGGCAACGCTGGGCTTCGGCGCGGCGCTGGTGGGCGCGGTGTCGGGCATGGACCACATCGGCCCCTTGACCCTGTTCCTGCCTGGATTCCTGATGCCGCTGGTCAGCGGCGCAGCCGGCCAGCTCGCGCCGGTGTGGCTGGCGCCGACCCAGGTGGCACGCCACCGCGCAGGGCAGACGCGGCTGGGACGCTGGGGGGGC
>CAYTRH010000202.1:0-5081 GCA_964440155.1 uncultured Thiobacillus sp.
CTGGAACATCGCCAGACAATCGATGAAATCCAGTCCCTTGATCGGATCGCCGCCTATGCCCACACACGTGGATTGCCCTAGACCCAGCCGGGTGGTCTGGTGCACCGCCTCGTAGGTCAGCGTGCCGGAACGCGACACGATGCCGACCGCACCGGGGCGGTGGATGGCCCCCGGCATGATGCCGATCTTGCAGGCGCCCGGCGTGATCACGCCGGGACAGTTGGGTCCGATCAGGCGCGCGCCGTTGGCGCGCAGCGCGGCCTTGACGTTGATCATGTCGCGCACCGGAATGCCCTCGGTGATGCAGACGATGACGCCGATGCCGGCATCCGCGGCTTCCAGGATGCCGTCGGCGGCAAACGGCGCCGGCACGTAGATCACCGTGGCATCGGCGCCGGTCTCGCGCACCGCCTGTTTGACCGTGTCGAACACCGGCAGGCCCAGGTGACTCTGCCCGCCCTTGCCGGGCGTCACGCCGCCGACCATGCGCGGGCCATAGGCGATGGCCTGCGCGGAATGGAAAGTGCCCTGCTTGCCGGTGAAGCCCTGGCAGATCACGCGGGTGTTGTGGTCGACGAGGATGCTCATGATGCGGCTCCGGCAGCGGCGACAGCGAGGCGCGCGGCCTCGGCGAGATCATCGGTGGCGGTGATGGCCAGCCCGGAACGCGCCAGCATGTCACGCCCCAGCTCGACGTTGGTGCCCTCCAGGCGCACCACCACCGGCAGCGTGACGCCCACCTCACGCACCGCATCGATCACCCCCTGGGCGATCACGTCACAGCGCATGATGCCGCCGAAGATGTTGATCAGCACCGCTTTGACGTTGCCGTCGGCCATCAGGATCTTGAATGCCTGGGCGACGGTCTGCGCCGAGGCGCCGCCGCCGACATCGAGAAAGTTGGCCGGCGCGCCGCCGGAGAGCTGGATCAGGTCCATGGTGGCCATGGCCAGGCCGGCACCGTTGACCATGCAGCCGATGTTGCCGGACAGTGCGATGTAATTCAGCTGATGCGCTTGGGCCTCCTTGGCGTCGATCTGGCTCAAGTCGGCCACGGCGGCCAGCGCCTGCTGACGGTACAGCGCGTTGTCGTCCACGCTCATCTTGCAGTCCAGCGGCAACAGGCGGCCGTCGCCGGTGACCACCAGCGGATTGATTTCCAGCAGGGCCAGATCGCGCTCCAGGAACACCCGGTACAGCGTCTTCACCAGGCGCACGAACGCGACGTTCTGTTCGCCGGCCAAGCCCAGGCCGAAGGCAAGGTCGCGCCCCTGGAAGTCCATCAGCCCGGTGACTGGATCGACCCAGGCGCGCAGGATCGCATCCGGCTGCGCGCGCGCCACTGCCTCGATGTCCATGCCACCGGCGGCGCAGGCGACCAAGCCGACGCGCTCGGCGGCGCGATCGACGCTGAACGACAGGTACAGTTCACGCGCGATCGGCAGCGTCTCCTCGATCAGCACCTGGTTGACCGGCTGGCCACCGGGCGCGTTCTGGTAGGTGACCAGACGGCTGCCGAGCAGCGCGCGCGCGGCGGCGGTCAGTTCATCCACCCCGCGGCACAGTTTGACGCCGCCGGCCTTGCCGCGCCCGCCGGCATGTATCTGCGCCTTGACCACCCAGGCGTCGCCGCCCAGTTCCGCAGCGGCGTCGGCGCAGGCGGCGGCATGGTCGATCACGACGCCGCGCGGTGTGGCCACGCCGTACTCGCGCAGCACGGCCTTGGCCTGGTATTCATGCAGGTTCATGACGATCGATGACGACTGGCGAAGACGCGCATTGTCCGGCAATTGCGCGGCTGCTGCCACAACGGTCGCGACACCGATGCAACGATGCGCACGCCCGGCGCTCGCGGTAGCATGCTGCCGCGACAAGCGGAACGGGGAATGCAATGAAGGAAGTCCTGGTGCTGTACTACAGCCTGCACGGCGCCGTGCGCCAACTGGCACGCCACGTCGCGCACGGTGTCGAATCGGTGCCGGGCGTCGGCGCGCGCGTGCGCACCGTGCCCAAGGTCATGTGCGAACGCGACACGCCGGCGAAAGTGGTGCCCGACGAGGGCGCGCCGTTCGCCACGCTCGACGACCTGCGCGCCTGCATCGGCGTGGCGGTCGGTTCGCCCACCCGCTTCGGCAACATGGCGGCGGCGATGAAGTATTTCTGGGATGGCACCTCCGCCTTGTGGCTGTCCGGCGACCTGGCGGGCAAGCCGGCCTGCGTGTTCACCTCCACCGCCAGCCTGCATGGCGGCCAGGAAACCACGCTGCTGTCGATGATGCTGCCGTTGCTGCATCACGGCATGGTGATCGTCGGCCTGCCCTACGGCGAGGCCGCGCTGAGCACCACCACCACCGGCGGCACCCCCTACGGCCCCAGCCACTGGGCCGGCGCCGATGGCGCGCACGCGATCAGCGAGGAAGAGCGCAAGCTGGCCTTCGCACAGGGTCGGCGCCTGGCGGAAATCGCGCTGAAACTGACGTCATGAGCGAACTGGGCCGGGAAGCGCGCCGTTTCGTGCGCGCGCAATCACAGGGCGTGCTGTCGACGCTGTCGGTGCGCATGGAGGGTTTCCCGTTCGGCTCGGTGGCGCCGTATGCGCTGGATCATGCCGGCCGGCCGCTGCTGTTGATCTCCACGCTGGCCGAGCACACGCGCAACATCGATGCCGATGCGCGCGTGTCGCTGATCGTGCAGCCGTTCAGCACGGACATGCAGGTGGCCGGGCGCGTCACCCTGCTCGGCCATGCGCGCCGGTTGGCGGACAAGACCGCGGCGGGGATACGTTATCTGCGCTACCACCCGCAGGCGGAAAGCTATTTCGCCATGCACGATTTCCATTTCTACCGCATCGAGCCGGTGCGCGTGCGCTACATCGGCGGCTTCGGCCGCATCCACTGGATCGAGGCGGAAGCCTACTTGGGCGGCGAAGGCGCGCTGGCGGCGCAGGAGGATGGCATCCTCGAACACATGAACGCCGATCACGCCGACAACCTGCGCGACTACTGCCGGCACGTGCATGGCGTGACGGCGCACGATGTGACCATGATCGGCGTCGATCCGGACGGCTTCGACCTGCGTGCCGACGGCCGCGTGCTGCGCTTCGACTTCGCCGCACCCGTGGCTGACGCCGGCGCCGCGCGCGCCGAACTGGTGGCGCTGGCGCGTGCGGCGCGCGCATGACACTGGCGCGTCTGCAATTCGTCGCCTCGGCCAGCCTGATCGCGCTGATCCTGCTGGGTCTCGCCTGGGAACTGTGGCTGGCGCCGTTGCGGCCGGGGGGCTCCTGGCTGGTGCTGAAGGTACTGCCGCTGCTGGCGCCGCTGTTCGGCATCTTGCGCGGCAAGCTGTATACCTACCGCTGGTCCACGCTGCTGATCTGGCTGTACTTCACCGAGGGCGTGGTGCGCGCCTGGAGTGAAACCGGCGTTTCCGCCTGGCTGGCGGGAATTGAAGTTGCATTATCGCTACAGTTTTTCGTCGCGGCGGTGCTCTACGTCCGTCTGCGAACCCGCGGTTGATATCCGTCAACCCATGACGGTGCGGCTATATCCATAATTGACGATATAAGCATCCACTAATACACTCGTCGCCACTTTTCTTGGAGCCGTCATGTCCAACGTCAACTTCACCCACTTCCGGTTTCTCCCCCTCTCCATGCGTGTGCTGTTCACCATGGTTCTGTTGGTGTTCGGCATCGGTTATCTGATGGCCATGATCCAGGTGTGGGAGAACCATGCCGGCAAGGACGGCGACCCGATGCTGACCGCCAAGGATCTGATGATCGCCTACAGCGGCAATCCGGACGGCACCAAGCTGGAAACGGCCCTGCGCGGCTCCATGGCCGACATGCTGCCGGCGGAGAAGCGCGAGACCATCTTCACCTGGCTGCACGATGGCGCCGACATGGACCAGTTCGAGGCCCGCATCAACCCCATCCTGCAGGAACACTGCATCGCCTGCCACAGCCCCGACGGCAACCCGCACCTGCCCGATTTCACCTCGGCCGCGGGCATCGCCAAGGTCACCGCCACCGACGAAGGCATGACGCTGCACACGCTGATCCGCGTGTCGCACATCCACCTGTTCTCCATCACCTTCATCTTCTTCATCACCGGCTTCATCTACACCCATGCCTTCGTGCGCCCCACCTGGCTCAAGTGCGTGGTCATCGCCGTGCCGTTCGCGACGCTGATCACCGACGTCGCCTCCTGGTATCTGACCAAGGTGTGGACCGGCTTCGCCTGGGTGGTGATCGGCAGCGGCGCGCTGATGGGCATCTCCTTCGCCATCATGTGGTTCACCTCCATGTGGCAGATGTGGTTCTGGAAAGTACCCGCCTCGATCACCGAGAAGAACGGCCTGATTCCCTGTGTGCACAGCGAAGCGCATTGACGCAGTGCCGACCTGACGAAAAAGGCGACCCGCGGGTCGCCTTTTTCCTGCCCTGGCACCGCTCAGACCTGCGGATGCGCGCGCTCCTCGGCGCCGAACAGCTTGTTCAGTGCGTTCAGATAGGCCTTGGCGGAGGCGATGACGATGTCGGTATCCGCGCCCTGGCCGTTGACGATGCGGCCGTTGCGCGCCAGACGCACGGTGACCTCGCCCTGCGCGTCGGTGCCGGTGGTGATGTTGTTGACCGAGTACAGCAGCAGGTTGGCACCGCTGCCGACCATCTTCTCGATGGCGCGGAAGGAGGCATCGACCGGACCGCCGCCGAACTCGTCGGCGCGGATCTCGCTGCCGCCGTCCGACAGCACCACGTGCGCGTGCGGCGTCTCGCCGGTCTCCGAGCAGACCCGGAGCGACACCAGCTTGAAGCGGTCGCAGGCGTCCAGGCTGGCGTCCACCGCCACCAGCGCCAGCAGGTCCTCGTCGAAGATCTCGCGCTTCTTGTCGGCCAGCTCCTTGAAGCGGGCGAACGCAGCGTTGAGCGCCTCCTCGCTGTCCAGCACCACGCCCAGTTCCTGCAGGCGGTTGCGCAGGGCGTTGCGCCCGGACAACTTGCCCAGGGTGAGCTTGTTGTGGCTCCAGCCCACATCCTCGGCGCGCATGATCTCGTAGGTCTCGCGGTGCTTGAGCAC
>CAYTRH010000203.1:0-5038 GCA_964440155.1 uncultured Thiobacillus sp.
ATCTGACCTATGGTCGCTTGCCCGATGGCACCTGGGGCTTTGCCCAAACCGCCGAGCAGGCGCAGAGCATGGGTTTCTGGGCGGTGAACGTCGACACGCTGGGCGTCTCCATCGTGCTCGGCCTGATCTTCCTGTATTTTTTCCGCAAGGCCGCCGCCAGCGCCACCGCGGGTGTACCTGGTGGCTTGCAGAACTTCGTCGAATGGATCGTCGAGTTCGTCGACAGCAGCGTCAAAGGCTCGTTCACCGCGCGCAATGCGCTGGTCGCACCATTGGCGCTGACCATCTTCATCTGGGTGTTCCTGATGAACCTGATGGACCTGGTGCCGATCGACTGGATACCCGGCCTCGCCAGCGCGCTCGGCGTGCCGTATTTCAAACTGGTGCCGACCACCGATCCCAATGCCACCTTCGGTCTGGCCATAGGCGTGTTCATCCTGGTGCTGTACTACAGTTTCAAGATGAAAGGCGCGGCCGGCTTCGCTGCCGAGTTGGCGCTGCAGCCGTTCGGCAAATGGGGTCTGCCTGCCAACCTGCTGCTCGAGGGCGTCAACCTGATCGCCAAGCCGGTTTCGCTGGCGCTGCGTCTGTTCGGCAACCTGTATGCCGGCGAAATGATCTTCATCCTGATCGCGCTGATGTTCTCCGGCGGCGTCGTGCTGGCGTTGACCGGTGGCGTGCTGCAATGGGCATGGGCCGTGTTCCACGTGCTGATCATCACGTTGCAGGCATTCATCTTCATGACGCTGACCATCGTCTATCTGGACATGGCGCATCAGGAACACCATTGATCCAACCCTCGCATTCCCCATTTCGCCAATCTGCCAAGTAAGGAGAAACACATGGAACAAGCTCTGCTCTACATCGCCGGTGCCATCATGATGGGTCTCGGCGCGCTCGGTGCCGCTGTCGGCATCGGTGTGCTCGGTGGCCGTTTCCTGGAGGGCGCGGCGCGCCAGCCGGAACTGATTCCCATGCTGCGCACCCAGTTCTTCATCGTCATGGGTCTGGTCGATGCGGTGCCGATGATCGCCGTCGGTCTCGCCATGTACGTGCTCTTCGCGGTCGCGGGCTGACCCCTGTGCGCCTCAACCCGCAATAGGAGCGGTCATGAACATCAATATGACCCTGATCGGCCAGTCGGTCACCTTCGCGATCTTCGTGTGGTTCTGCATGAAGTTCATCTGGCCGCACATCGTCGGTGCGCTGGAGACCCGCCGCAAGCAGATCGCCGACGGCCTGGCCGCGGCCGATCGCGGCAAGCACGAACTGGAGCTGGCCGCCAGGCGCGCCAGCGAGACCCTGCACGAGGCCAAGGCCAAGGCGTCGGAGATCATCGCGCAGGCGGAAAAGCGTGCCGCGCAGTTGATCGATGAAGCCAAGAACGCCGCCAAGGAAGAGGGCGACCGCATGATCCATGCCGCCAAGGCGGAGATCGAGCAGGAAAGCCACCGTGCCCGCGAGGCCTTGCGCGCGGATGTGGCGCGCTTGGTGGTGGCCGGTGCGGAACGGGTGTTGCGCCGCGAGATCGACGCCGGTGCGCATGCGCAACTGCTCGAAACGATCCGGAACGAGCTCTGATCATGGAACGCGCGACGATGGCCCGTCCCTATGCCGAAGCCGTGGCGCAACTGGCTGCGGCTGGCGATGCCTGGCAAGGGTGGTCGGAACGCCTGGCGCTGCTCGCCGCCGTGGCCGGCGACGAGCAGGTCGCGGCCCTCGCTGCCAACCCCTCCGTGCCGGCCGATCGTGTGATCGAACTGATCGACGGTGTGTGTGGTGTGCAACTGGGTGCGGAAGGTCGCAATCTGTTGGCGGTGCTGGCGGAGAACAAGCGCTTGGCCCTGTTGGACGAGATCGTCGCCCAGTTCGAGGCGATCAAGACCGCACGCGAAGGGGTGCTGGATGCTCACATTACCTCAGCCTACCCACTCAGCGAAGCGCAGCTCGCCGCGCTGGGTGAGCGCCTCCAGCAGCGCTTCGGACGCAAGGTCAACGTCACTCAGTCGGTCGACCCGGAACTGATCGGC
Organism: uncultured Thiobacillus sp.; assembly: GCA_964440155.1. Classification (GTDB taxonomy): domain Bacteria; phylum Pseudomonadota; class Gammaproteobacteria; order Burkholderiales; family Thiobacillaceae; genus PFJX01. Next base: position 2,031 of record CAYTRH010000203.1, read on the forward strand.
GGCGTGCTGATCCGCGTCGGCGACGAAGTCATGGATGCGTCGGTGCGTGGCGGACTGCACAGTCTGGCCGCCACCCTCAAGGCTTGAATGAAAACTTGGAGTAGCTATGCAACTCAACCCGTCTGAAATCAGCGAGCTGATCAGGAGCCGCATCCAGAATCTGGAATCCGCCGCCGAGCTGCGCACCCAGGGTACGGTGGTATCGGTCACCGATGGCATCGTGCGCATCCACGGCCTGGCCGACGTCATGCAGGGCGAAATGCTCGAGTTTCCCGGCGGTACGTACGGCATGGCGCTGAACCTGGAGCGCGACTCGGTCGGTGCGGTGGTGCTCGGCGACTACGAGCACATCACCGAGGGTGACACCGTCAAGTGTACCGGCCGCATCCTCGAGGTGCCGGTCGGCGAGGCCTTGCTCGGTCGCGTGGTGAACGCGCTCGGACAGCCGATCGATGGCAAGGGTCCGGTCAATACCACGGCCACTTCGCCCATCGAGAAGATCGCACCCGGTGTCATCGCCCGCCAGTCGGTATCGCAGCCGTTGCAGACCGGCCTGAAATCGATCGATGCGATGGTGCCCATCGGCCGCGGCCAGCGTGAACTGATCATCGGTGACCGCCAGACCGGCAAGACCGCGGTCGCCGTGGACACCATCATCAACCAGAAGGGCACGGGCGTCCTGTGCATCTATGTCGCGGTCGGTCAGAAAGCGTCGTCGATCGCCAACGTCGTGCGCAAGCTCGAGGAACACGGCGCCATGGCGCACACCATCGTCGTCGCCGCGACCTCGTCCGATCCCGCGGCCATGCAGTTCATCGCTCCCTACGCCGGCTGCTCCATGGGCGAGTATTTCCGCGACAGCGGACGCGATGCCCTGATCGTCTACGACGACCTGACCAAGCAGGCCTGGGCGTATCGTCAGATCTCCCTGTTGCTGCGCCGCCCGCCCGGACGCGAAGCCTACCCGGGTGACGTGTTCTACCTGCACTCCCGCCTGCTGGAGCGCGCCGCACGCGTCAACGCCGAATTCGTCGAACGCAAGACCAATGGCGCGGTGAAGGGCCAGACCGGCTCGCTGACCGCCCTGCCGGTCATCGAGACGCAGGCTGGCGATGTCTCCGCGTTCGTGCCGACCAATGTGATTTCCATCACCGATGGCCAGATCTTCCTGGAATCGGACCTGTTCAATGCGGGTATCCGGCCCGCCATCAACGCCGGCCTGTCGGTGTCGCGCGTAGGTGGCGCTGCGCAGACCAAGGTGATCAAGAAGCTGGGCGGCGGCGTGCGTCTGGCGCTGGCGCAATACCGCGAATTGGCGGCGTTTGCCCAGTTCGCGTCGGATCTGGACGACGCCACGCGCAAGCAATTGGAGCGCGGCAAGATGGTCACCGAGCTGATGAAGCAGTTCCAGTACTCGCCGATGACCGTGGCCGAAATGGCGGTGACGTTGTTCGCCGTCAACCGCGGCTTCATGGACGACGTCGAGGTCAAGCGCGCGCTGGCATTCGAATCGGCGCTGCAATCCTTCCTCAAGGGCAAGTACGCCGCCGTGCTGGACAAGATTCAGAGCAGCGGCGACCTGGACGCGGATACCGAGAAGCAGCTCGCCGCCGCCATCGAAGACTTCAAGGCCAGCGCGGCTTACTGAGCGCGCGCCCAACCTTAGCAGGAAGCCCGTCATGGCCGCCGGAAAAGAGATACGCAGCAAGATCAAGAGCGTGGAGAACACGCGCAAGATCACGCGCGCGATGGAGATGGTCGCCGCCGCGAAGATGCGCAAGGCGCAGGACCGCATGCGTCATGCGCGCCCCTATGCGGAGAAAATCGCGCGCGTCGCCGCCCATTTCAGCCAGGCGCATCCCGAGTATCGCCACCCCTTCGTCGTTTCACGTGAAACCGTGAAGCGTGTCGGCCTCATCGTCGTCACCACCGACAAGGGCCTGTGCGGCGGCCTCAATACCAACGCCCTGCGTCTGGCCTTGTCGCAACTGAAGCGCTGGGATGATGCCAGGATCGAGGTGGACGTCGGCGTCATCGGCAACAAGGGGCTGGGGTTCATGCAGCGGCTGGGCGCAAACATCCGCGCCCAACTCACCGGCATCGGTGACACGCCGCACATGGAGCGCCTGATCGGTCCGGTGCAGGTCATGCTGGATGCCTACAAGGAAGGCCGCATCGACGCGTTGTACCTGATCTACAGCCGCTTCATCTCCACCATGAAGCAGGAGCCGACGCTGCGCCAGCTGTTGCCCCTCAACGCCGAGGAGGCGTTGGAAAAGGCGCCTTACCACTGGGATTACATCTATGAGCCGGAAGCGCGCAGCGTGGTCGACGGCCTGATGGTGCGCTACATCGAGGCGCTCATCTACCAGGCGGTATCGGAGAACATCGCTTGCGAACAGTCTGCGCGCATGGTGGCCATGAAAGCAGCGTCGGACAATGCCAAGAGCGTGATCGAGGAGCTCAAGCTGGTCTACAACAAGACCCGCCAGGCCGCCATCACTCAGGAATTGTCGGAAATCGTCGCCGGTGCCGCCGCCGTCTAACCGTTACGAAATCAGCTAGGAAATAACCATGACCGAAGGAAAAATCGTTCAGATCATCGGCGCGGTGGTGGACATGGAGTTCCCGCGCGGGGCGCTGCCCAAGGTCTATGACGCGATCAAGATGGACTCGCCGCCGCTGACGTTCGAGGTGCAGCAGCAACTCGGCGACGGTATCGTCCGCACCATTGCCATGGGCAGTACCGACGGACTGCGCCGCGGCGCGGTGGTGCGCAACACCGGCGCGGCCATTTCGGTGCCGGTGGGCCGCGGAACCCTGGGCCGCATCATGGACGTGCTCGGCGATCCGGTGGATGAAGCCGGCCCGGTCGAGACCGAGCAGCGCATGCCGATCCACCGCAAGGCGCCCGCCTATGCCGATCAGGCTCCCGCGGTGGAGATTCTGGAGACCGGCATCAAGGTCATCGACCTGATCATGCCGATCGCCAAGGGCGGCAAGGTCGG
>CAYTRH010000204.1:0-740 GCA_964440155.1 uncultured Thiobacillus sp.
CGGTGATCTGCACGCGGCCGCCGCCGATCTCCTCGCGGATCACCGGCGCGGTGACGATCTCGGTCTTGCCCTTCTCGATCAGCAGAATGGCCATGCGCTTGCCCACGTTCTCGCGCGTGACGTTCTTGAACACGCGCGCGCCGCGGCCATCCAGGTTGATGTGCACCGCCGGCTGATTGGTCTGGCTGTCGAAACCCGGCTGCGCGTCGGTGATGTATTCGCCGGTCAGCACCACCGCGCGCTTGACCAGGATGGGCATGCCGCCGCGCTCGAAGTACATCTCGGTGCCGAACGGCGGCTGCCCGGCCACGGCGGCCTGGATGTCGGCCGGGTTCTGCATGCGTTCCTCGTCCACCATGCGGATTTCCAGCGTGGCGGTGCGACCGAGGATCTCCTTGGCCTTGGCGGTATCCTGCACGCCCGGCAACTGCACCACCACGCGGTCCGCGCCCTGCTGCTGGATCACCGGCTCGGCCACGCCCAGTTCGTTGACGCGGTTGCGCAGCGTGGTGAGGTTCTGTTGCAGCGCGAACTCCTGAGTGCGCACCTGCGCCTGGCGGTTGAGCACGGCGTTGAGCGCGAACTCCTCGCCCACCATGGCCTCGCTCAGATCGAGATCGCGATAGGCATCCTCGATCGCCTTGCGCGCGGCATCGCGCTGCGCGGCGTCGCGGAAGCGCAGACTGATGGTGTCGCCCTCGCGGTTGAGCGCGACGTAGCGCACCTTCTTCTCGCGCAGC
>CAYTRH010000204.1:802-4971 GCA_964440155.1 uncultured Thiobacillus sp.
ACCTGCAACAGGAAATACACGCCGCCACGCAGGTCCAGGCCCAGGTTCATCGGCAGCGCGCCCAGCGCCGACAGCCAGCCCGGCGAGGCCGGCAACAGATTCAGCGCCACCGTGTAGCCGTCGCCCAGGGCGCTCTGCAACACGTCCTTGGCTTTCAACTGGCTGTCGGTGTCGGCGAAACGCGCGCGCACGCCGCGCGGGTCCAGCGCCACACCGTCGGTCGCCACATTGCCCGCGCGCAGTGCCGCTTCCACTCGCTGCATCAGCGCGGTGTCGACCTTTTCGGTAGTGCGGATGGGCATCACCTGCACCGCCGGCACCTCGCCGAACAGATTGGGCAGGGTATAGAAAATGCCGATGACGATGGCCACGCCGATGACGACGTATTTCCACAGCGGATAGCGGTTCATGTGCTTGCTCTCGACGGGTTGTGCGTCAGACGGTTCAGGCGGGTGGGGTGGGCATCACCCTCCCCTTTGCCTTCACCCTTCCCGCCTCAAAGATCCTTGATCGTGCCCTTGGGCAGCACGGTCTGGATGGTGGCGCGCTGGAAGATGCTCTCGGTGCCGCCGCCAATGTCCAGCGTCACGTAGTTGTCGGTGAGCTTGACGATCTTGCCGACCAGGCCGCCGGCGGTGATGACCTCGTCGCCCTTCTGCAAGGCTTCCTGCATCTTGCGCTGATCCTTGGCGCGCTTCATCTGCGGCCGGATGATCAGGAAATAGAACAGCACGAACAGCACGATCAGCGGCAGGAAGCTCAGGAACGGGTCCGGCTGCTCGGGCGCGGCGTAAGCGGGGGAAATCAGCATGGTGTGGGCTGGGTCGGTGAAAAAAACTTCGGCATTCTACCACCGGCTTCATGACGCTCCGGCGTGCGCCTCGCTGCCGCGCAGACGATGGAACTCGGCCGCCCACTCGGCAAAACGGTCCGCCTCGACGGCGGCTCGCAACTCGCGGGTAAAGGTCTGGTAATAGTGCAGGTTGTGGATGGTGTTCAGGCGTCCGCCCAGCATCTCGCCGGAGCGCAGCAGGTGATGCAGATAGGCGCGGCTGAAGTTGCGGCAGGTGTAACAGTCGCAGGACGGATCGAGCGGGCCGGTATCGTGGCGGAAGCGCGCGTTCTTCAGGCGCAGATCGCCGAAGCGGGTGAACAGCAGGCCATGGCGCGCGTTGCGGGTCGGCATCACGCAATCGAACATGTCCACGCCCTGCGCCACCGCGAACACGATGTCCTCCGGCGTACCCACGCCCATCAGGTAGCGCGGCCGGTCCACCGGCAGGCGCGGCGCCACATGGCGCAGCACGCGCTGCATGTCCTGCTTGGGCTCGCCCACGGACAGGCCGCCGATGGCGTAGCCGTCGAAGCCGATCTCGCACAGACGCGCCAGCGAGCGCTCGCGCAGATCCTCATACATGCCGCCCTGGACGATGGCGAACAACGCATTCGGGTTGTCACCGTGTGCGATCTTCGAGCGTTCCGCCCAGCGCAGCGACAGTTCCATGGACAGGCGCGCGCTGTCCCAGTCCGCCGGATACGGCGTGCACTCGTCGAAGATCATGACGATGTCCGCGCCCAGTGTGCGCTGGATGCGCATGCTCACCTCCGGGGTCAAGAGCAGACGCTGGCCGTCCAGCGGCGAGGCGAAGCGCACACCCTGCTCGCTGATCTTGCGCAGATGCGTCAGACTCCACACCTGGAACCCGCCGGAATCGGTCAGGATCGGCCCGTCCCAGCGCATGAAGCCGTGCAGTCCGCCATGTTCGGCGATCACTTCCAGACCGGGTCGCAACCACAGGTGGAAGGTGTTGCCGAGGATGATCATCGCGCCCAGCGCGGCGAGCTCGTCCGGGGTCAATGACTTGACCACGCCGTAGGTGCCCACCGGCATGAACACCGGAGTCTGTACCACGCCGTGCGCGGTGTGCAGGATGCCGCGCCGTGCCCGGCCGCTGGTGTGGGTGAGTTGGAATTGCATGGAGATCGGAATGCCGTTCGGGAAGATCAAGCGGTGGGCGAGTTTACTGCCCGCGCTGCTCATTGCCGCCCACGCCGGTGCCGCATGCGCGCCGGAACAGGCGACGCGCGCGCGCATCGGCGCACAGACGTTCAAGCTGGAAGTGGCCGCCACGCCGGAACAGCGCGCGCAGGGACTGTCCGGACGACCGTCGCTCGGCGCCGGCAACGGCATGTGGTTCGTGATGCCCGGCACCGGTCTGCATGGCTTCTGGATGCGCGACATGCACTTTGCCATCGACCTGGTATGGATCGACGCCGATCGGCGCGTGATCGACCATGTCACGCTGCAACCCTGCGCCGACCGGCACTGCCCCATCTATCGTCCCCCGCGTCCCGCCACCTACGTGCTGGAGGTGGAGGCCGGCGCGTTCCGCGGCGCGCCGGGAGCCAAAGTCGAACTGCGCTGCGACGGACGTTGAGCCTCGCCACGGCCCCGGAAGCGGCCGGGAGGGCACGGACGCGGGCAGGTTTGGCCTGTTCCGGTCCGTGTTTCCGGCTCGGCCGGTTACGTGCTCTTCGCCGCCACCGCCGCCTGGTAGGTCGCGTCCAACGCCGCCTGATACTGCGCCAGCAGTTCCGGCGGGATGCCGGTGAGGGAGCCGATGGGATTGAGCGGGTTGCTCAGCTCATCGAGGATGGCGCCCTCGATCGGGCAGATGCTGGCGCATTGCGCGTCGAGGAAGTCGCCGATGCATTCGGTGCACTTGTCTGGGTCGATCAGGAAGTGCGGGCTGGCCTGGTAGATCGCCTGGTTGGGGCACAGCGGTTCACAGGCGTAACAGTTGACGCAGGTCTCGATGATTTCGAAAGCCATGTCCGCATCTCCTCAAGCCGCTTTCAGTGCCGCCTGGGCGGGGCGGCTGTCCAGTTTGCCGGCGGCACGCATTTCCTCGTACACCGCCAGCACTGCGTCCTCGATGACCTCCATGGCGTGTTCGCCGTTGGGCTGGATGCCGGCGGCCTCCAGCGGTCCCCAGGGCTCGTAGCCGATCTTGGCGCAGAGCACCACTTCACAGCCGGCCAGTTCGCGGATGGTCACGTCCAGCGCGCTGTCGCCATCGCCGCAGGTATCGCCGCCTTCGCAGTAGGGGATGGTCTTGCGGTGGCTGATGAAGCGCACCCCGGCCGCAGAGGCCTCGTACACCAGGAATTCGCGGGCGTGGCCGAAGTGCTCGTTGATGACGCCGCCGCCCTTGGTGGCCACGGCCATCAGCACCGGCCGGGTTGCCGGCCGCGCGCCGCCGCCTTCGATGGCCACCAGGCGCGCCTTGACTTCGGCGCTGGCAGCGCGTGCCCGCTCCTTTTCCTCGAGCTGGCGCGCGATGTCGGCGTGCACCTCGGCGCGCTTGACCATGGCAGCGGCGTAGTCGATGTCCATGGCCTCGATCTTGTCCAGAGTGAACTCCTGACCCCGATCCTCGCCCAGCAGGCCGACCGCATCGGCGCGGCATTGGCGGCAGTGGCGCATCATGTTCATGTCGCCGGCGCAGGCATCCTGGAGTTTTTGCAGCTCTTCATGGCTGGGGCTGGGCTGGCCCATGAGGCCGTAGAAGGTGCCGTGCTCGGGCTCGGCGATCAGCGGCATGACGTTGTGCAGGAAGGCACCCTTGGCCTTGACCACCTTGGACACTTCGACCAGGTGCGCATCGTTGATGCCGGGGATCATCACCGAGTTGACCTTCACCAGGATACCCCGTGCGGTGAGCATCTCCAGGCCCTTCTGCTGCTGTTCGATGAGGATCTCGGCGCCGGCGCGGCCCATGATGCGTTTGTTCTTCCAGAACACCCACGGGTAGATCCTGGCGCCCACGTCCGGGTCCACGCAGTTGATGGTGATGGTGACGTGGTCGATGTTGTGCTTGCACAGTTCGTCCACCGATTCGGGCAGCGCCAGGCCATTGGTGGACACGCATAGCTTGATGTCCGGCGCTTTGTGCGACAGCTCGCGGAAGGTGGCGAACGTGCGCTCGGGGTTGGCCAGCGGGTCGCCGGGACCGGCGATGCCCAGCACCGTCATCTGCGGGATGTTGGCGGCCACCGCCATGACCTTTTTGACCGCCTGCGCCGGGGTCAACACCTCCGAGACCACGCCGGGGCGCGACTCGTTGGAACAGTCGTACTTGCGGTTGCAGTAGTGACACTGGATGTTG
>CAYTRH010000205.1:0-4941 GCA_964440155.1 uncultured Thiobacillus sp.
AAACCCCGCTCCAGGCCATGATGGAATGGTTCAAATCCAACCCCGAACTGTTTCACCGTAAACCTTATGATCGTCCGGGATGTGACACCCTGGTTCCACCCCGCCAGCGCGCATACCGCCGCGCCCTGGCTCCGTGCCTCCGTTCGGCGCCCGTCCCCACGAGACCGCCGCCGCTTCACCACGGCGGGCTTCATGGCTGCGCCATACCGCCGGCTCCGCCATCAAGCCCTTGCGGCTCGCAGGCAGCTACCGTGTCGCGTAATGCCGAGGCCGTAGGTTCAAGGTGATCGGCCATTGAACATAGCGCGGAATTATGTGCCTTGCCCTCCGGGCGGCGGTTCGGCTCGCGCCCACATAATTGGCATTATGTGTAAATGGCCTCACGGCAAAGGCGTTGACCCCCCGCCCACCCGGCATGTCGCTGCGCGCGGGGCTTCAGCTGCTGCGCGTCTTCCGCTCCCCGTGCTCGCGCCCTGCACCCATCCGCCCCGAGGGGCTCCCTGAAAACAGTTGCCGCTGACGCGGTTACACCACGACGACTTCAACCCGCTTCCCCAACGCGTGCAGGGCACGTTCCAGGGTGGGCACCTTGGTGGAATGCTTGGGGTCCAGGATGCGCCGGGCTTCCTTCTCGTCCAGGCCCATGCGTCGCGCCAGCTCGGATTTACTGAGGCCCTGCTCCTTCATGGCCAGGTAGACAGCCGCCTTCATGGCACTGCCCACCGGCAGGCAGGCCAGGTGTTCGCCCTTCTTTGCCCTGCTGGGCAGGGGGATGTCCAATCCATCTTCGATGCGCATCTCGATGGCGGCTTCCAGGGCACCTTCGGCGGCATCGATGGCTTCTTCCAGCGTGTCGCCCTGGGTGATAGCCTCGGGGAGGTCGCGGCAGGTGACAACGAAGCCGCCGCCCACTTCATCGGCGGCAAGGGTGACGGGATAGGCGAAGCGTTGCATGGTGACTCCTAGAACAGGTCTTTCTCGTTCAGGCCCAGTTGTTTGAGCATGGCGTGATAGGTGCCGGTTTTGAGTTCGTCCTTCGGGTTCCTGACGATGGTTCGGGTGTCGCCCAGCTTTAAGACGCCGTGGGAACCCTTGCCCATGTCGGGGTACCAGGAACAGGTAAGTCCCCGTTCCTTGGCGAGTTTCTGAATCCGCTTGATGAACTCGCTACCTTTCATGGCCTTCATTGTCGGACATTATTGTCCGCCTCACAATTGGAGTCCTGGGAATGATCAACGGATCGCCTGCATCTTGGTTTCAGGTCGATGTCCGAAGCAGGGCAGCTTGGCCACGGCAGCCTTCAAGGTGTTGTCGCACAGGTGGGCATAGTGCCGGCTGGTGATGCGGGTATCGGCGTGGCCGAGCAGCTTGGAGATGGTGAGCAGATCCACCCCCATCTGGGCCAGGCTGCTGGCGTAGGTGTGGCGCAACTCATGGAAGCCGATCTCCGGTTCGATCTTGGCCTGGGCGCAGGCGGCCTTGAGCAGGCGGACGTGGTGGTTCTTGCCCCAGGGCGCGCCGTCACCCCGCAAGAAAACGTGGTCCTTGCCAGTCTTGCCCACGATACAGCTCTTGAAGAAATCCAGGCCCTCGGCGTGCAAGGGGATGTGCCGGCCCTTGCCGCTTTTGGCCTCGGGGCTGATGTAGATCATGCCGGTATCCAGGTTCACGTCCTTGGTGAGCAGACGAGTCAGTTCACCATAGCGGCAGCCGGTGAACAGGGCGGCCTTCACCAGGGGCTGGAAGTCCGGGTGGCAGGCGTTGACCAGGCGGGTGGATTCGGCCTCGGTCAGGAAACGGGTAACGGGTTCGTCGACATGCGCAAACGGCTTCACGCGCCGCCAGGCGGTGTCGTCACTGACCATGCCATCCTGAAAGGCTTTGTTGAGGATGGCCTTGAGCACGGTCAGGATGCGGTTGGCAGTAGATTTGCGTGCGCGCTTCTCCTCGCCGGTGGCTGCCTTGTCCCGAAAGGCGGGTTTCGTCGATAGCTTGCTGGACCGCTTCCGCACCGGCTGGGTGGCGATGCGCTCCAGCCATTGGCGGATCATCTTGCTGCTGAGTTCGGTCACCAGATGACTGCCCAGCGTGGGCAGGATATGGGCGTTCACCGTCGCTTCGGTCTCCCGGTAGCTCCTGCGGTGTTCCTTGAACCGGGATAGGCGTCGTGAAACTTGTCTGCAACCGCTCACGCTGTCGGCACAGCGTCCTCGCTGCCGCATCCCGGGCGAGGGACGAAAGACTGCGATTTGGGAAAGATGGTGGGCCCGCAGGGGCTCGAACCCTGGACCAAAGGATTATGAGTCCTCTGCTCTAACCAACTGAGCTACAGGCCCGGCACGGCGACGCTGCGCCCCGCCGTGAGAAAACGTCAATCGAGAAAACTGCGCAGCCGCTCGGAACGGGACGGATGGCGCAGCTTGCGCAGCGCCTTGGCTTCGATCTGGCGGATGCGCTCGCGCGTCACGTCGAACTGCTTGCCAACTTCCTCCAACGTGTGATCGGTATTCATCTCGATGCCGAAGCGCATGCGCAGCACCTTGGCCTCGCGTGGGGTCAGGCTGTCGAGTATCTCCTGCGTGACGTACTGCAGGCTGCTGTACATCGCTGCTTCCGCCGGCGCCAGCGTGGCGGAATCCTCGATGAAATCACCCAGGTGCGAGTCCTCGTCGTCGCCGATGGGCGTCTCCATGGAGATCGGCTCCTTGGAGATCTTCATGATCTTGCGGATCTTGTCCTCGGGCATCTCCATCTTTTCCGCCAGTGTGGCCGGGTCGGGCTCCACACCGGTCTCCTGCAAAATCTGGCGGCTGATGCGATTCATCTTGTTGATGGTCTCGATCATGTGCACCGGGATGCGGATGGTACGCGCCTGATCGGCAATGGAACGGGTGATGGCCTGGCGGATCCACCAGGTGGCGTAGGTGGAGAACTTGTAGCCGCGCCGGTATTCGAACTTGTCCACGGCTTTCATCAGGCCGATGTTGCCTTCCTGGATCAGGTCGAGGAACTGCAACCCGCGGTTGGTGTATTTCTTGGCGATGGAGATCACCAAGCGCAGGTTGGCCTCGATCATCTCGCGCTTGGCGCGCCGTGCCTTGGCTTCGCCGGTGGACATCTTCTTGTTGATGTCCTTGAGTTCCTTGACCGGCAGACCGACGCGCCGCTGCAGTTCGCGCAGTTGGCTCTGATGCTCGTTGATGTCGTACTGGTAGCGCAGCAGCTGCTCGACGTGGGGTCCGCTGCCGGCGAGTTCGCGCGCCAGCCACTCGTCGTCGCCTTCCAGGCCGGGGAAGGTCTTGATGAAATGGGCACGCGGCATGCCGGCCTTGGTCACCGCCAGGTCCATGATGGCGCGCTCGTGGCCACGCACTTCCTCGACGATGTTGCGCACCGTCTCGCACAGGTTGTCGACCTGGCGCGCAGTGAAACGGATGCCCATCAGGTGGGTGGACAGTTCCTGCTGCAGCTTCTGGTACTGCGCACTGGCCAGGCCGTGCTTGGCCAGCGCCGTCTTCATGCGGTCGTGGCACTTGCGGATGGCGGCGAAGCGCTCCAACGCGTCGGCGCGCAGTTGCGCCAGGTTGGCGGCATTGATGGCGGCGCCGCCGTCGTCGTCCTCGTCATCCTCGTCGTCGCTGACCACCTCTTCGGTGGCGCTCTCCATGACGATGTCCTCGCCGGCACTGTCCATCAAGCCATCGACCAGCTCGTCGATCTTCAGCTCGTCGCGCTCGACCTTATCGACCATTTCGAGGATCTGGGCGATGGTCAGCGGGCAGGCGGAGATCGCCATGACCATGTGCTTCAAGCCCTCCTCGATGCGCTTGGCTATCTCGATCTCGCCCTCGCGGGTGAGCAGATCCTTGGTGCCCATTTCGCGCATGTACATACGCACCGGATCGGTGGTGCGGCCGAACTCGGCATCGACACTGGACAGCGCGGCCTCGGCCTCCTCGACGGCATCCTCATCGGCCACCGGCGCGGGCGTCTCCGACATCAGCAGTTCTTCGGCGGCGGGCGCCTGATCGAACACCTGGATGCCCATGTCGTTGATCATGCTGATCACGCTCTCGATCTGCTCGGCGTCGAGCATCTCGTCGGGAAGGTGATCGTTGACCTCGCCATAGGTCAGGTAGCCGCGCTCCTTGCCCAGCATGATCAGGTTCTTCAGCAGGGTGCGGCGGGTTTCCACGTCGGTCTTCGCGTCCTGCGGCGTGATCGCGGCCTCCGGTGGCGCGATCTTGGCCGACGCTTCTTTCTTCTTGGGCGCCTTCTTGGGCGCATCCCGGCCGGCGGGCACGGCGCGCGGGGAAGTCTTGGTTACCATCGCTCGATGATCTCCGGTGAGAATCTGCGGAAAAACGGTTGATTATACATGGTAGACATGATCGCGGTTCTGCGCCGGCAACCTCCGGTGGTATCGATGCACTTCGTGATCTCGGCGCCCTGCATGCCCGCGTGCCGGCGCGTCGACCATGGCGACGCGCTCACGGCCTTGGACAACCCCATCTCAGCCGGGTTTCCGTGCATTCAACGAGGCTCTCAGCCGGGCTTTCTCGTCTTCCGTCAACCTCGCCAGCCCGCGCTGCGCCAGGCGCTCCACCTCGGCGCGCCCGGCCAGCGCGCGGATACCGGCCAGCGCCCCCTGAAACTCCGCTTCCGCCGCCGCCGCGTCGCTCCATGCGAGCACGGCGGAACTGGCGCGAGCCAGCACCGCCTGCTCCGGCCGGCCATGAAAATGTTGCAGGATGGCGGCGCAGGTCATCTCCGGATGTTCACGCAGCAACGCCACGACCGCCGCCAGCGTGCGCGCCTCGGCGCCGTCGGCTTCCGGCAGTTCGCCCACGGCCCGCGCGCGAGCCGGATCATCCAGCACCGCCTGCAACAACACGTGCCACAACGACGGCCGGGCGGCGGCGCCGGCAGGAGCCGGCGCCT
>CAYTRH010000206.1:0-3052 GCA_964440155.1 uncultured Thiobacillus sp.
GGTGCTGGCCGGCAAGACGCTGGTGCTCACCGGCACGTTGCCGACGCTGACGCGCGACCAGGCCAAGGCACGCATCGAGGCCGCCGGCGGCAGGGTGGCGGGCAGCGTGTCGCGCAACACCGATTATGTCGTGGCCGGCGCCGAGGCCGGCGCCAAACTGGACAAGGCCCGCGCACTGGGGCTCACCATCCTGGACGAAGCCGCATTGCTCAACCTACTTGAACAGGGAGATCCCTCAGCATGAAGACCATCACCAAAGCCGTATTCCCCGCCGCCGGCATGGGCACCCGCTTCCTGCCGGCGACCAAGGCCAATCCCAAGGAAATGCTGCCCATCGTCGACAAGCCGCTGATCCAGTACGCCGCGGAAGAGGCGGCGGCGGCGGGCATCACCGACCTGATCTTCATCATCGGTCGGACCAAGCGCGCCATCGCCGACCATTTCGACAAGGCCTACGAACTGGAGGTCGAACTGGAGACGCGTGGCAAGCTGAAGGCGCTGGAAAGCCTGCGCGGCATGCTGCCGGTCAACGTCAACTGCATCTATATCCGCCAGGCCGAGGCGCTGGGCCTGGGGCACGCCGTACTGTGTGCGCAGCCGGCGGTCAACGACGAGCCGTTCGCGGTGATCCTGGCCGATGACCTGATCGACGGCCAGCCCGGTGTCACCAAACAGATGTGCGACATGTACAACTATTATCAGTGCTCGCTGGTCGGCGTGCAGCCGGTGGATCCCAGCGAAACCGGCTCCTACGGCATCGTCGCCGCGGAGCCCATGGGCGAGCGTGTGTCGCGAGTGACCCAGATCGTGGAGAAGCCCAAGCCGGCGGAAGCGCCCTCCAATCTGGGCGTGGTCGGGCGCTACGTGCTGACCCCGCGCGTGTTCCACCATCTGCGCCACATCGAACGCGGCAGCGGCGGCGAGTTGCAACTGACCGACGCCATCGCCGCGCTGTTGCGCGAGCAACAGGTGCTGGCCTACGAATTCGAAGGCGTGCGCTACGACTGCGGCAGCAAGCTCGGTTACCTGGAGGCCACGGTGGAATATGCGCTCAAGCACGAGGAACTGGGCGACGAATTCCGCCGCTACATGGAACGGCGGTTCTGTCGCGTGCCGGCCTCGGGCATGGGTGAATGACCGGGTGGCCTATCCTTGAACGTTCGAAGTTGATGCCCATCAAGGACTTGAGATATCCATGACGCCAGCATGGCGCGGCTTGCCAGGCGTCGGATGGTCCGGCGCAGGGCGGGCTTGGATAAGGAGATCGCCATGCTCAGAACGTTTGCCGTTACCGTATTCACCCTGTCGATGTTGGCCGCCGCCGGCGCCCGCGCGTCCACGCCGGACGATGCCTGTGCCGCGCTGATGGAGGCGCGCGGTTTCCTGGTGGCGATGATCGGCACTTCGGATCGCGCCGCGCTGGATGACCTCAAGGCCAAGGTGCATGCCGCCAGCGCCAGTCTGGATGGCGTGCTGGCTGCCATGAGCCGCGGCGATGCCGGCAATCAGGCCAAGGCGGCGGCCTTCCGGCCGACCTGGGAAGCGTTCAAGAACACCCGTGAGGGCGAGATCATTCCGCATCTGTACGCTGGCCGGGTGGCCGAAGCCAAGGCCCTCGCCGGCGGCATCCAGGCCGAGCGCATGAAGCAGATGCGCGGCGTCATGGCCTGCAAGTAGTTGCGGATGGGCAGCGCGCGTGCGGCCAACGCGAGCGTTGCCGCGGCGCCGCGCTCAGGTTCGCGCGCCGCCGGCGCGGATGGACTGGGCCAGCAGGTAGATGGATGGGATCAGCAGCAACGTCACGAACATCGAGAACAGTAGGCCGAACACCATGCACACCGCCAGCGGCCGCAACATCTCGGAGCCCTCGCCCAGACCCAGTGCCAGTGGTGACATGCCGGCCACGGTGGTCAGCGTGGTCATCAGGATCGGCCGCAGGCGCAGCCGCGCGGCCTGCATGATCGACTCCAGCACGACGGCGCCGCGCTGGCGCGCGAGTTCGATGTATTCCACCAGCACGATGGCATTGTTCACCACCACGCCGATCAGCATGATGATGCCCAGCCACACCGGCATGGAGATGGGCAGGCCGGTGACCAGCAGGCCGATGACCACGCCGATCAGCGCGAACGGCACGCCCAGCAGGATCACCGTCGGGTTGCGCAGCGATTCGTATTGCACTGCCATGACCACGAACACCAGGAACAACGCCAGCCCGGCCAGTGTGCCGACCAGCACGTTGCCGCGTTGCAGCGCCTCGAATGCGCCGCCGTAGTACAGGGTATAACCGGGCGGCAGCGCTACGCCGGCGAGCTCGGCGCGCAGGCTCTGGGCGATTTCGCCGAGCGCGCGTTCTCCGGTCAGCGCGGCATTGATCTCGACGATGCGGCTCTGATTCTCCCGGCGGATGATGGTGGGGCCCATGATCAGTTCGATGGCCGCGATGTCACCCAGTAGGATGGGCGGACGATCCGGCGCGGCGCCGAACAGCGGCAATGCGGCCAACGCGGCCGGACTGTCCACGCGGTCCGGCGGCAGGCGCACGCGCAGGTCATGGCTGCGGTCGCCTTCCAGATAGTCGCCGATCACCAGGCCGTCGAGCGCGATGCGCAGCGCGCGTCCCACCTGCTCGACCTCTACGCCCAGTTGCGCAGCGCGTGTCCGGTCCAGGCGAACGGCGAACTCCAGGCGCCGTTCCTCGGCGGAATGGCGCACGTTGCGCAGACCGGGATGATCGCGCAGTTGTCGCACCAAGGCATCGCCGATGTCCGCCAGGGTGTCGAGTTCCGGCCCGCGCACGCGGATGCTGATGTCCTCTTCCGCGCTGGTGACGCGCACGCCGCGCAGCCCGGTGGCGCGCGCGCGCACCTTGACGCCGGCGAGCGCGGCGTCGTTGACCGCGCGGCTGTAGTCGCGCACCCACTGATCGATGCCGCGCGCGCGCTGCGTCACCGGCACCAGTTCAATGCTGAGCGTGGCGCGATTGGGCCGTTCGCGCTGGCTGCGGCCAAAGATGCTGCCGCCGACGATGGCCGACAGCCCGCGTACGTCG
>CAYTRH010000206.1:3088-4813 GCA_964440155.1 uncultured Thiobacillus sp.
GCGGTCCAGGTCTTCGAGCGAGCCGCCGGTGTCGCTGGTGATGTTGACCACCACGCGGCCGTCGTCCATGGTCGGCAGGAACTCCTGCTTGCCGGTGACCTGCAGGAAATGCCAGCCGAAGCCGCCCAGCAGCAGGCTGGCCAGCAGCGGCGCCAGCCAGGGCAGGCGCAGGCTGGCGCCGAGCAGCGGCAGATAGACGCGCTGCGCGGCGGCGATGAAGCGCTGCGCCAGGCGGGTGACCGGCGACGGCGGGGACGGCCGTCCGCGCGCGGCCAGGGCCGGCACCAGGGTCAGTGCCACCACCAGCGAGGCGACGATGGCGGCGGTGATGGTGAAGATCAGCTCGCGGAACAGCAGCCCGACCAAGCCGCTGATGAACAGGAAGGGCAGCACCGCCGCCAGGTTGGTGCTGGTGGCGGCGACGATGGGGCTGTTGACCTCCGCAGCGGCGTGCTCGGCGGCGACCATGCCGGCTTCGCCTTCGCGCTGGTGGCGTTCGATGTTCTCCAGCATGACGATGGTGTTGTCGATCAGCATGCCGATGCCCAGTGCCAGTCCGCCCAGGGTCATCAGGTTCAGCGACAGCCCACCCAGCGCCATGATCACGAAGGTGACCATGATGGAGATCGGTATGGCGCTGCCGATGATCAGCGTGCCGCGCACGCTGCCAAGGAACACGTAGACCACCACCATCGCCAGCGCCGCGCCGGCGAGCGCGGCCAGTGTGGCGTTGTCGAGCGACTGGCGCACGTACACCGCCTGGTTGGCCACCACATCGACCTGGATGTCCTCGGCGATCAGTCCCTGCGTGCGCAGCTCGGCCAGCCGGGCCGTCACCGCGTCGGCGACGCCCACGGTATTGGCGTTGGGCTGCTTTTGCACGGCCATGCGCACCCCCGGCGTGCCGTTGTAGCGCACGCGGATGCGTTCGTCCTCGCTGCCGTCCAGCACCTGTGCCAGCTCACCCAGCGGCAGCGTGCCGCCGCCCGGCAGGCGGATGGGCAGCGCCGCCAGTGCCGCCACGCTGTCCACCCGGCCGGCGGTGCGGCTGGCGTACTCGCGCGCGTCCATGCGCAGGCGGCCGGCCGGGATGTCCTGATTGCCGCGTTCGATGGCGCGCACCAGATCGTCCAGCGACAGGCCCAGCGCCGCCAGCCGGCGCACATCCGGACGCACCTGTATTTCGCGCAGCACGCCGCCGCCCACTTCCACCGCCGCCACGCCCGGCAGGTTGAGGAAATACTTGGCGAACACGTCGTCGGTCCACAGACGCAGTTCGGTCATGTCGCGCAGCCGCGAACTGATCACGAACTCCATGACCGGGATCTGCGACGGATCGCGCTTGAAGATGATGGGTGGATCGATCGTCGTGGGCAGCACGCGCTTGGCGCGGTCCAGACGCGTGCTGGCGTCACGTAACGCGATGTCGATGTCCTTGCCGTAATCGAAGAACAGTTCGATTTCGCTGGCGCCCTCGAAGGTGGTGGACTCGATGCCCACCGCATCCTCGGTGATGGCGAGCTGCTCCTCGATCTGGCGCGTGACCCTGTCCTCCATGATGTTGGCCGGCACTGCCGGATCGATCACGCGCACGCCGATCTCCGGATAGATCAGTTGCGGCAACAGATCCACCGGCAACCGCGTCAGCGCGAACAGTCCCAGCACGATGGCGGCCAGGGTCAGCATCACCGTGCTGACCGGGTGATGGATGCACCAGACCGCGAC
>CAYTRH010000207.1:0-4743 GCA_964440155.1 uncultured Thiobacillus sp.
CCGCGGCGGCTGCGCCGTCTCGCAATGACGGCGAGGGCCCATGTTTCACGCCGACCCGGGGGAGCCAATTTGTCGGATTTCTTTACACCCATGATCCGAACGGATCATTTTTTCGCCGCGCCGCGACACGCGGCTGTCATGCACGCCACCTAAGCTGCCCCGGTGACCCGGTGATCCCGGCCGCGCGCATGAGCCGAAAGGCTCAATTTTCAGGGGTCACCGCGTCGCACCAGTTGTAACAGTCCGCGCGAAAACTGTGCACCGTCCCGCGACCTGGGAGGCTCGGTCGACGACAACCGGGAAGACGGGATCCGGCAATCCTCTTCTTAGCTAAGGAAACGAAAGGAAACATCATGAAACTGAAACTTCTGAGCGCTGCGCTGGTGCTGGCCACCTCCGGCAGCGCGCACGCGTTGATTCTGGACGGCACCGGTGCCGCCAGTGGTGGCAACGGCGAGCTGTTCATGACGCTGTGGAACAAGACCGCCCAGACCTCCTACATCCTGGATCTGAACCTGCGGATGAACGACTTCCTGGCCGGCGTGGCCACCGGCAACGCCTGGACGTACAACGCCGACGCCAACATGACCACCTTCCTGGCCAGCGCCGCGGCCACCGACGCGCTGGTCTGGGCCATCGGTGCGGCGGACACCTCTGGAGCCTCCGCGACCGACTACTACCGCTACATCTCCACCGCCAGCGTCATCGATCCGGCCAACACCCGCACCAACCTGCAACTGCAAGCCATGGGCACCAGCGCCAATGCGATGCTGGGCAACGTCAACGCCAGCATCGGCAACAACACGTCGCTGATCATCACCGACCCGGCCCGGGTCGCGTATGCCGGCAGCGCGCAATGGGGCACCAACTGGGGCGGCGCCGCCAACTTCACCGCCACCGGCCCGATCGGCGACACCATGGACATGTATCTGGTGCGCCAGAGCACCGCCGTGTTCGCGCAGCGCCACCAGCCGTCGGTGTACGAGGCGCTGGCCTGGAATGGCCAGCCGTTCCAGGCCACGCTGGACATGAGCGGCAATCTGTATCTGGCGCCGGTGCCGGAAGCGGAGACCTACGCGCTGATGCTGGCCGGCCTGGGCCTGGTCGGCTGGATGGCGCGCCGCCGCAAGGCGGTCTGAGGCCGCCGCCCCTCTCCACCCGTGGGAGGGATAAAGAATACCGGCCCGCGCTGTCGACGCGGGCCGGCGGCAGTACCCGAAGCGGCGCGGCCCATCCGCGCCGTCCGTACCCATCGCAATGAGCACTAGGACCATAGCATGCGACTGAACACCCTCGCCCTGGCCGTGGC
Organism: uncultured Thiobacillus sp.; assembly: GCA_964440155.1. Lineage (GTDB taxonomy): Bacteria > Pseudomonadota > Gammaproteobacteria > Burkholderiales > Thiobacillaceae > PFJX01. Next base: position 1,310 of record CAYTRH010000207.1, read on the forward strand.
CGCCACGCTGGCCGCCGCCCCCGCCTTCGCCGTGTCCAACCCCGAGACCGTCGCCGGCGTGCACAAGATCGTGATGTCCGGCGCCACCGCCCCGGACGGCTTCATCAAGAGCGCCGCGGAGGAGATGCTGAAGCCCGGCTTCTCCACCTACCGCAACAACGACACCAGCCAGGCCTTCCAGCACCGCGCTTGGTACGGCCTGGCCAAGGCCGGCATCCCCGGCGTGGCCGAGAACACCCCCATCCTGTTCGTCAAGCGCTCCAAGGGCGGCTCGGTGTGGGGCGTGAACCCGGTGGCGCGCGCCTCGCGCATCGAATCGCTGGACTTCTCCACCTGCACCACCGGCGGCAGCGCGGACGGCACCAGCTACAACTACTTCTGCGGCGTCAAGGGCCTGGATCCGGACAGCCCGGACTTCAACGACCCCACCAAGAACAACGGCGTGGTCAGCGACATGGGCGTGTCCGACGTGGCGCCGGCGCTGTTCAAGGCGCCGTACAACGTCGAATACGGCCAGACCGAACTGGACGGCAGCGAAGTCGCCGCGCTGACCGCCTTCCCGGTCAACACGCTGATGATGGGCCTGGTCGCCACCAACGACGTGCCGCTGACCACCAAGCTCACCCGCGCCGCCTACGGCAACATGCTGATGGGCAACATCCAGGACTGGACGCAGATCGACGACACGCTGACCGGCAACACCCAGGTGGTGGTGTGCCGCCGCGTCAACGGTTCCGGCACGCAGGCGAGCTACAACTGGTTCTTCAACAACTTCCCCTGCCAGTCCGCCTTCAACGGTTTCGTGGCGCCGGCCGACATGGTCGACAACAGCGTCAGCGGTCTGGACACCAGCGATGGCAAGGATGGCAGCACGCAGTTGAAGGCGATCCATATCGACCCGACCGCCGGCTACACCGTGGTCAACAACTCCACCTCCGGTGACGTGCGCAACTGCCTCAACCGTGCGCAGACCAACACCAACCACACCTTCAAGGCCGACGACGGCAAGTGGTACAGCATCCGTTTCGCCAACTCCACCCAGCCGTTCAAGGCCATTGGCGTGCTGTCGCTGGACAGCTACGGCAACGAGAACGGCTGGACCTTCCGCATGATGGACGGCGCCGGCAGCTTCACGCCCGCCACCCAGACCGCCTCCGCCGGCGCTACCGGCACCGCGCCGTCCAAGGCCAACCTGCTGACGGGCGCCTGGGAGCTCGCCGTGGAACTGACCATGCAGTACCGCACCGCCACCGTGGTCAACAGCCAGGGCGACACCGTGCCGCCCATCGCCGGCGTGAAGAAGTCCTTCGCCGACGAGTTGATCAAGCGTTCCGGCGACCCCGCCAAGATCGCCATCAACAGCAAGCACTATGCCTACGCCGCGGTGCCCGACTTCCACGACCCGTTCGCCAATGCCACCAACATGGCGCAGGTCGCGCTGGGCAGCCATGGCGGCAACATGTGCAAGCCGTGGATGCAGTTGTACTGATGCGCCTGGGCTGAAGCACCCGCCACGCGCGCCGGCCGGCGCGCGGCGGTGGGGTGACACCGCCTGATCGACCCCACTCCCCGCCCGGCGGGGAGTGGTTTTTTCCACGCGGCGAATCCCCCGCACTGGGTTGCAGCCAGTGCCGGTGGTTTGCCCGACCTCGCCCGGGCCGGCGCGATGACGCCCACCACCGTGGCGGCACGACGAAAGATGGCATGACAGTGTTCCGCGTTCTTTCCCTGTTGCTGGCCTGCGTGCCGCTGCTGCCGGCGCACGCCGCCGAGCCCCGCTTCGACGTGCTGGAGTTCCGCGTCGAAGGCAATCGCGTATTGACGCCGCAGGCCATCGAGGCAGCGGTGTATGCGCACATGGGCGAGGCGCGCACGCTGGCCGACGTCGAGGCGGCGCGCGCCGCGCTGGAGCGCGCCTATCACGACGGCGGCTACCTGACCGTATTCGTCGACCTGCCGGAACAGAACGTCGATGCCGGCGTCGTGCGCCTGCGCGTGGTGGAAGGCGAGATCGAACGCCTGCGCGTCAGCGGCGCGCGTTTCCACAGTCCGGGCGTGATCAAGGCCGAGGTCGGCGAACTGGCGGAAGGCCGGGTGCCCTATTTCCCCGAGGTGCAGAAGCAGCTCGCCGGCCTGGCCGCCGCCGACCGGCGCGTCACACCGGTGCTGCGCGCCGGGCGTACACCCGGCAAGGTGGAAGTGGAACTGAAGGTGGATGACCGGCTGCCGCTGCACGGCGGCGTGGAGCTCAACGACCGCTATTCCGCCAACACCACGCGCCAGCGGGTCAGTGCCCACCTGCGTTACGACAACCTGTGGCAACGCCGGCACAGCCTGACCCTGGGCGCGCAACTGGCGCCGCGCCAGCCGGACGAGAGCGCGTCGCTGTCCGCCACCTACGTGGCGCCGCTGGCGGGCGGCGACCACCTGGCCGCCTACGCCGCGCACACGCGCAGCGACGTGACCACGCTGGGCGACGCCAACATCGTCGGCCGCGGCAATCTGTACGGCCTGCGCTACATCCGGTCGCTGCCGTCCGGCGCCGGTTACCACCACACGCTGACGCTGGGCATGGATTACAAGGATTTCCGCGAGCGCACCGCGCTCGCCGCCGGCCAGTTCGACACGCCCATCAGCTATGTGCCGTTCAGCATCGGCTACGAGGGCACGGCGCGCGCCGATGCGCGCCAGACGCGTTACAGCGCCAGCCTGAACTTCGGTATCCGCGGCCTGGGCAACGACGACATCGAATGCCTGCCCGGCGTGGTCATGGACGAGTTCGCCTGCAAGCGCTACCAGGCCAAACCGAATTACGCCTATCTGCGTCTGGAACTGCGCGAGTCGCTCGCCTTCGCCTCCGGCTGGGGACTGGCCACCCGGCTGGCGGCACAGGTGGCGAGCGGTCCGCTGGTGCCGGCGGAGCAGTTCAGCGCCGGCGGTGTCGACAGTGTGCGCGGTTACCTGGAATCCGCCGCCAGCGGCGACCACGCCCTGCTCACCGGCATCGAACTGCGCGCCCCGTCGCTGGCGCCGCGCCTGACGCCGGCGCTGAGCGAGCTGACGCCCTATCTGTTCGTGGAAGGCGCCAACCTGCGCCGGCGAGAACCGCTGCCCAACGAGACCCAGCGCTACCACCTGCTCGCCGCCGGCATCGGCCTGCGCTTCTCCGGCCCCGGCGGCTTCGGCGGCGCGCTCGACTACGCCCACCCCTACCGCGACGCCGGCCAGGTGCGTTCCGGCGACGGCCGCACCCATTTCCGCCTGAGTTACCAATGGTGAGACCGGCAGGCGATCACCAGGCCGGCCGGCCATGAACGGCTGACACCGACGGGAGACCCGCATGAACGCCCACATCCACTGCCTGATCTACAGTCACCGCCTGGGCATGTACGTGCCGGCGCATGAGGCGGCGCGCGCGCGCGGCCAACGCACCG
>CAYTRH010000208.1:0-4676 GCA_964440155.1 uncultured Thiobacillus sp.
GCTCTTCCGACCTGCGGCTGCAATGGCGCGCCGGGCGGTTGTGGCGGCGCGCAGGTGCAGCCCGCGGCCGACTACAAACTGTCGGCCACCGGCGAATCCGCCAGCGCCATCGCTGCCAAACCGTTGGAAGCCCCTACCGGCCGCGCACTGGCCCGTGCGCGTCGTGCCGTGCTCGCGCGCGACGGCAAAGCCGGCCTGAAGCGGGTGGCCCAGGCCACCAAGATCGCCGCAGCCATGCCCAACCAGGACTGGCAGGCGGCGATCAGCAAAGGTGCCACCGGTCGCCAGGTGGCGATGCAGCATCGTCTCGTGCAATCGCTTACCGGCCGCGTCGGCGCCAGTCACGACGGAGCACGCCCCAGCGGCCGCATGCGCGCGCGTCTGGTGGTGCCGGCGCCGCCCAAGGTCGAGGAAGGCCACACGTTGTCGGGCCAGACCGTCACCGGCACCATGGTGGAACGCAGCAAGAAAGTGACCGGCAACGAACCCGGCTCATGCCGTCCCGTCACCGGCACCGAATACATCGGCAGCGAACAGTTCGACACGTTGTGCGGCACGCGCCCGGCGCCGGCGCCGGCCAAGGTCGGCGTCAGCAGCACGACGCGCGAGCACAAGGTCACCGGCACCGAGGTCGGCCGTTCCATCAAAGTCACCGGTGACGAAGTCGGCGCCTGCCGCGGCATCACCGGCACCGAATACCTGGCGGTCGAACGCTATCAGGAGTTCTGCGATACCCGTCCTGCGCCGGGTCCCGCCAAGGTCGGTGTCACCGAATCCGCCAAAGGCAAACCGGTGACCGGCGTGCTGGTCGGTCGTTCGGACAAGGTGACCGGCGACGAGCCGGGCGCCGGCCGCCAGCTCACCGGCACGCAGTACACCCAGCCCGGCGACGCCGCGAACGCACCCGAGAAAGTCGTGGTGACCCATACCGCCCGCGGCAAGGCGGTGACCGGCACAGCAGTCGGCCACACCGCGCGCATCACCGGTGACGAGTACGGCGCCTGCCGCGGCATCACCGGCACCGAATATCTGGCGCTGGAGCAGTTCCAGGAAGTCTGCGGCACCACGCCACCGGCCGCACCGCGCAAGGTCAGCGTGATGTCCTCGCGTGCAGCCCAGCCGGTGTCCGGCACCGAGGTCGGTCGCTCGGCCAAGGTGACCGGCGACGAGCCGGGCTCCTGCCGCCAGATCACCGGCAGCCAGTATTACACCGCCAGTGACTTCTCCGATCTGTGCAAGGTCTCCGGCCCGCGCAAGGTCGCCGACATGCGTACCCTTGCGGGACGCGCCGTGACCGGCACGGAGGTGAACAGCGGCCCAAAAATGTCCGGTGACGTGGAGGGTGGGTGCATCCCCGTCACCGGAACAGACTATGTCGGCGCCGAACAGCAGCAAGCCGTTTGCGCCGTCAGCACCCCGGTAGTACCCGTGGCCAAGGTCCAGGTCGATCAGACCTGGCGTGGCCAGCCCGTGACCGGCAGCTACGTCGGTCGTTCAGCGCATGTCACCGGCGACGAGTTCGGCGGCTGCGCGCCCATCAGCGGCACGCCTTACATCGGCCGCGGCCAGTACACCGGTTTCTGTCCCGCCCCCGCGGTGGAGGCGCAAACCGCGCGCGTGCGGGTCGGCACCTCCATCCCCGCCGCTGCGGTGACCGGTGACCGCCCCGGTGCCGGCGGCTCGGTGATGACCGGTGACGAACGCGGTGCCTGCGAATACGTCAGCGGTACGCCCTATGTCGGTCCGGACAATGCCGTGGCGCAATGTCTGACCAGCGGCCGCTTCGTTTCACGCGCGCGCAGTTGGGAAATGCCGGCGCAGCCGCCGGCACCGAGCGACTTCAGCATCCAGACGCCGGCGCGTCAGGCGCGCGCACGCGGTCTGGATGCGGTCACCGGCTCCGCTTTTCACACCGAGCGCATCACCGGCCCGGTGAACAAGGCCAACGGGCTGATCACCGGCACCCCCGAATTCCGTCATCTCGGTGCCAGCATGCAGCACACCGAGCAGGCGGAGACCATCGCCGCCGCCCGCCGCCTGACCGGCGAGGGCAACCAGCAAGGGCCGCGCATCACCGGTGATGCCTGGAGCGCGCAAAGCCGCGTCACCGGCACGGAAGGCGCGTCGGTCCTGGCGCGCAACAGTTCGCTGCGTGGCCAGCCGCGCGGCAGCGGCGTCGACGCCAGGGCGTTCCGCGAGATCGAGCGGCCTGGAGTGCCGGAAAGCCGCATCACCGGCTCGGCCGGCAACACCGGCAAGGGTGCCGTGGTAACCCTGTCGGGCGGCGCGCGCGGTTGAGGCAACGGATATGAACACGCGCAAGAGACTCGCCGCAATGCGTGCCGCCGGTGCGTCGCCGGCGGCGCAACGTGCCAGACCGGCCGCTGCCGCCCTGCCCAATCCGTCCTGTGTCATCGGTCCTGACCAGCGCTGCGAACATGCCCTGGTCGATCAGGAACTGAACCGCCGCCTGTACGCCTATGAACAGAAGGTGCGGGGCCGCTTCAACGCCATCGTCAACACCCTCAAGGTGATCTCGTCGTTGCAGCACGAACGCGATTTCGTCGAGCGCGCGCAGCATCTGGCACGGGAATGCCTGGGCTACGAGCTACCCTCAACGCTGCTGGAGGACGCCTGGGTCACCGGCCTGGATCTGCGCGCGCTGCACGCCCATTGCGTGTTCCGGAGTTTCAAGCAGAGCGTCGATCAGGCCGACGCCGATCAGGCGCCCTGGCGCGAGCGCATGACCCTGGATGCGGCGTTCTTCCTGTCCTGCGGCTTCCATACCGTGGACATCAGCCCGTGTGCCGATGGTCGCTTGCAGGGCCTGCTGCCGTTCGTGCTGCGCCTTGCGCCGAACGACGCGGTCTACGTCAAGGCGTATGCCGGCGCAATGTTCGACGTCGAGGCGGACGTGGCCGATTGGACGCACCGCGAACTCGATCGGCTGAGCGGCGGCATTGCCGGTGGCGAAGATGCCAACTATCTCAAGGTCGCGGTCTACCATTTCAGCACCTCCAACCCCTGCCAGCAGGGTTGTGCCGCGCACGGCAGCAATGACCTGCAGGCGGTGGAGCTGGCGTTGGCGCGCCTGAACGAACTGCGCGCGGCGGTGGAGAACACCTTCGGCCGCGGCGCCGCACCGGACATCCTGCTGATCGGCATGGATACCGACACCGACGCCATCCGCGTGCACGTGCCGGACGCCAACGGCGACATCAGCGCACACCGTTACGTCGACAACGCCACGCTGTACCGCGAGACCCTGGGCATGCTGCCCGATACCGCGCGCGCGCACTTGGATGCGGCGGTGGCCGCGGCCGAGAACGCGCAGGGTTGGGGCCATGGCGAGGGCGCCTGTCCTGCCGGCATGCGCCGTCTGATCCTGGCGCTGCTCGAAGCCAACCTGTCGCAGATCGAATTCGTGATCCAGCATCATGCCGGTCGTTATCAGGTGATCGGTCACGACGAAGCGTTCATCTGCGCCGGCGAAGCCGCGCACCACGTCCAGTTGCGCAACAAGTATTACTACGCTCACCTGGACACGGTGGAGGAAGGTGCCGCGGACATGGATGTGGGCATCAAGATTTTCACCGGTCTGAACCTGCGTCACGGTCTCGCCGTGCCGGTACTGGTGCACTTCCATTATTCCTCGCGCGTACCGGGCGCTCGTGAACGCGCCATCCAGCGTTGCCGCCGGGTCAAGGCGGCCATCGCGGCGCGCTACCCGCAATTGCACGCCCATGGCCAACTGCATTGCCAGATGGCGGTGAGTGACCTGCATGGCGGCGAACGCGTCACATTCATCGATGACGTTGTCGAAGACCACGGACACTGACGGAAAGGATTATCGAGGTTGCGGCAATGAAGATCATGCGTGTCGAAAAAACCCTGGTATCGACCAACCGCATCGACAGTTTCGGTCATCGGCCCCTACTGGTGGTGCAGGAAAAAGTCGGCGGCGCGCGCAGCGTCGCAGTCGACGCGGTCGGCTGCGTGCCGGGTGACTGGGTGATCTGTGTCGGTTCCTCCGCCGCGCGCGACGCCGCCGGCAGCAAGGAATTCCCGTCCGATCTGACCATCGTCGGCATCATCGACCATTGGAACCCGGAGGCGGCCTGATGGAGATCATGCGCGTGGTCGACGAACTGGTGTGCACGCGCCGCGTACCCGGCCTCAAGGCCGCGTCACTGCGCATCCTCGCGAGCCAGCAGGGCGCGCTGTCGGTGGCCACCGATCCGGTCGGCGTGCCGGCCGGCAAGTGGGTGTTCACCACCAGCGGCAGCGCCGCACGGCTGGCGATGCCGGACGTCAAGGTCATGACCGACCTGACCATCTGCGGCATCATCGACAACTGGGGTGAATGAAGGCGTTGGACGCATGCAATCTGGATACGCCGGCGGGTCCGGCAGCGGTGCAAGGTGGTACTGGACAAGAGCAGTGGTTAGGGACGCGATCTCCCGGCAATCTGAGCGGTCGTGATCTTATTTTCAATGTTGTTCCTGGAAGGAGTAGTCAAATGGCTGAACGTATGGGTATTGCGCTGGGCATGATCGAAACCCGTGGACTGGTGCCCGCCATCGAGGCGGCGGACGCGATGACCAAGGCCGCCGAAGTGCGTCTGATCGGTCGTCAATTCGTCGGCGGCGGCTACGTCACCGTGCTGGTGCGCGGTG
>CAYTRH010000209.1:0-4616 GCA_964440155.1 uncultured Thiobacillus sp.
GCGCCCGCCGCGCCAGCGGTCGCCGCGACGCCGCCAGCCGCAGCGTCTCCCCCCGCCACCCGGACAGCCCAGACCGAATCGCGTCCGGCACTGCCGACCCCCGTGGCCGGCGGCGGCTACGTGGTGCAACTGGGCGTGTTCAGCAATCCGGACAACGCGCGTGAGCTGGTGCAACGGCTGCAACGTCAGGGCATCCGCGCGCACATGGAAACGCGCGTGCACATCGGCCCGTTCCAGGATCAGCACGACGCCGAAAAAGCACGAGCGGAACTCGCCCGCCTGGGCTACACCCCGCTGATCACCACGGCCGCTGCCAGGAAATGACCCAGCCCGGCTCGCCGGCGCCTGCCAGACAGTGCGCGTCGGCACCGATGCCGGCGACCCAGGCCAGCCGATCCTCGACATAGAGCAACGGCAGGCGCGGCCGCAGCCACGGCGGCACGCCGGCCTCGCGCAGCAGGTTCTTCAGGCTGCGGCGCGGCCGTCCCTGCGCCGGGCACAGACGCTCACCGCCCTGACGCAACCGCACCTGGGTCGCGCCGGCACGCAGGCGCACGCCCTGCCCCGCCGCCGGCCGGAACTCCAGCACGCCCAAAGCGCCCAGTTCCAGGCGAGGCTCTCCGCGCCATTCCGCCACGTGCTGCGGCGCCACGGGCCGGGCGGCATCCGGCGCCGGGCAGAGCAGATGGACGACATCGCGATGCCGGCGCAGACGCCAGGCGCCGAACGCCACGTCGACCCGGGCATCGGCCTGTGCCAGACCGAGCTGGCGCCAGGCCTCGCGCAACGCTTTCTCACCCGGTCGCGCCCCGGCGCGTTCGAGCTGGCGGCGCAATACATTGCGCGCGCGCGCTTCGGACAGGCCGGCGAGATGGCGCAGACTCCAGCCGTCACCCTGTCGTGCGGCCTGCGCATCCATGTCGGCGAGGTCGTCGAGCAGCGCCGTCAGCTCCGCCGCCTGCGTGGCGGCGTGGGCCAGCCGCGCGCCGGCCTGCGGGAAATGCCGCGTCAGCACCGGCATCACCTGGTGGCGCAAGGCGTTGCGCGCATGCACCGGGTCGGCATTGCTCTCGTCCTCGATCCAGGCGAGTCCATGCGCACGCGCCCAGTCTTCCAGTTGCGCGCGCGAACAGTCCAGCAACGGCCGCAACAGGCGCGCGCCGCCGGGCAACGCGCGTTCGCGCGGCATGCCCGCCAGCGATCGCGGCCCGCCGCCACGCAACAAGCGCAGCAACACGGTCTCGGCTTGGTCATCGCGCTGATGCGCGAGCAGCAGGACGTCGGTGAGGTGTGCGTCGAATGCGCGGTAACGCGCGGCGCGTGCCGCCGCTTCGAGACCCTCGCCGGCGGCACGCACGACCACGTGGCGCACCTGCAACGGCACGTTCAGCGCGGCACAGCACGCCGCGCAATGCGCGGCCCAGGCATCGGCATTGGGCGACAGGCCATGGTGCACGTGCACTGCATCGAGCGCGCAGTCGAGCAAGCTGCGCGCCTTGGCGAGCACATGCAGCAGCACGCTGGAATCGAGTCCGCCGGAGTAGGCGACGGTGACGCGCGCGCCGGCACGCACCCGGCCGCGCAGCGCGGTGAGGACGTGCCCGATCAGGTCAGGCGCGTCCTTCCTTGAACTTGCCATAGCCCATGAGCCGGGCGTAACGGTCGTTGAGCAGCGTGTTGAGCGGACGGTCGCGCAGGTTGGCCAGTTGCTCCGCGAGTGCGCTGCGCAGGTTGGCCATCATCGCATCGGCGTCGCGATGCGCGCCGCCCAGCGGCTCGCTGACGATCTGATCGATCAGGCCGAGCGTCTTCAGCTTGGCCGCGGTGATGCCCAAGGCCTCGGCGGCGACCGACGCCTTGTCCGCGCTCTTCCACAGGATGGAAGCACAGCCTTCCGGCGAGATCACCGAATAGGTGGCGTATTGCAGCATCAGCACCGCGTCGCCCACACCGATGGCCAGCGCGCCGCCCGAACCGCCTTCGCCGATGACCGTGCAGATCACCGGTGTCCGCAACTCCGCCATGACGTACAGGTTGCGCGCGATGGCCTCGGATTGCCCGCGTTCCTCGGCATCGATGCCGGGATAGGCGCCGGGCGTATCGATGAAGGTCAAGATCGGCAGATGGAACTTCTCGGCCAGACGCATCAGCCGCAGGGCCTTGCGGTAACCCTCCGGCCGTGGCATGCCGAAATTGCGGTACTGGCGTTCCTTGACGTCACGGCCCTTCTGGTGGCCGATGACCATGACCGGCTCACCATCGAAGCGCGCCAGGCCGCCGACGATGGCGGGATCGTCGGCAAACGCCCGGTCGCCGTGCAGTTCCTCGAACTCGGTGAACAGGCCGCGCACGTAATCGAGCGTGTAGGGGCGCTGCGGATGGCGTGCCACCTGCGCGATCTGCCAGGCGTTGAGCTTGCCGTAGATCTGCCGGGTCAGCGCGGCGCTCTTCTTGCGCAGGCGTTCGATCTCCTCGGACAGGTCCAGCGCGGGGTCGCCGCGCACCGAGGACAATTCCTCGATCTTGGCCTCGAGTTCAGCGATGGGCTGCTCGAACTCCAGAAAAGTCAGTTTCATGCCGCGGCCAGGCTCAATGATGATGTCCGTGCGGGCCATGCACGTGACCGTGCTCGACTTCCTCCGGCGATGCCGCGCGCACGTCACGCACGGTGCATTGCAGACGCAGAGCCTGACCGGCGAGCGGATGGTTGCCATCCACCACCACCTTGCCGTCGGCGATGTCGGTCACGGTGTACAGCATCACGTGGTGCCCGTCTTCGCTGGATCCCTCGAGCTGCATGCCCACATGGACCTCCGCCGGGAACAGATGCGCCGGCTCGACGCGCACCAGTTCGGCGTCGTACTCGCCGAACGCATCTTCGGGCTCCAGCAGCAGGTCCAGTTGCGCGCCGGCGGCCTTGCCTTCGAGCGCGGCCTCGACCTTGGGGAAGATGCCGTCATAGCCGCCGTGCAGATACGCCGCTGGCGCGTCGTCGGTGGTTTCCTCCAGCACTTCGCCGGCGCGGTCGCTGAGCCGGTAGCTCAGCGTGACGACGGTGTCCTTGGCGATCAACATTCACAACTCCTTGACAAGTTTCAGCACTTCGGCGGCATGTCCCTTGGGGGTCACGTCGGCCAGCACATGGGCGATGGTGCCGCCCGCGTCGATGATATAGGTGGTGCGCGCGACGCCCTCGCGCATCACCCCGTCCACTTCACGCGTGACCAGCACGTCATACGCCTTGCACGCCACGCCTTCCTTGTCGGCGAGCAGGCGCACGGTGATGCCGTGCTTGTCGCGGAATGCGCCGTGGCGTATGCAGTCGTCGCGCGAGACACCGACGACGGCGCAGCCCAGACGGGCGAACTCGCCCTCGCGGTCGCTGAACTCGATCGCCTCGGTGGTGCAGCCCGGCGTATCATCGCGCACGTAGAAGAACAGCACGAGCGGCTTGCCCAGATAGTCCTGCAACCGGGCGATGCTCATGTCCGCATCCGGCAGTTCGAAATCAGGCGCCTTGTCGCCCTGCTTCAGCATGGTTTGCGCTCCTTGGTTTGCATCCGCTGGAATCGGCTTACGGGACGGCGCCGCCCGCACAGGCGGGAACGATCCCTCCACCCCACCCGCATGTCATCACGACGGAGGCATTATATGGTCAAACCCGGACGCGCCAGCCAGGGCTTTCGTATGGCGGACTTCTCGCTCGAACGCCTGCTGGGCGGTCTGACCCCGGCCCGTTTCCTCGCCGAGTATTGGCAACGGCGGCCGCTGCTGGTGCGTCAGGCCCTGCCCGGTTTCGGCGACTGGCTGGATCGTGACGGCCTCGCCGCGCTCGCCCAGCGTGACGACGCGGAGAGCCGTCTGGTACGTTTCCGCCGCGGTCGCTGCGAACTGGAACACGGTCCGTTCACGCCGGAGCAATTGCGCGCCTTGCCGAAACGGCACTGGAGCCTGCTGGTATCCGGCGTCAATCATCTGCTGGACGAGGGCGACCGGCTGTTGCGCCGCTTCGACTTCATTCCGCGCGCGCGGCTGGACGATCTGATGGTCAGTGACGCGCCGCCCGGCGGCGGCATCGGTCCGCATTTCGATTCCTACGACGTGTTCCTGATCCAGGGGCGGGGACGCCGGCGCTGGGAGATCAGCGCGCAGGACGATCTGACCCTGGTCGACGGCGCGCCGCTGCGCATCCTGAAGAACTTTCGCGTCGACGACAGTTGGGTGCTGGAGCCCGGCGACATGCTCTACCTGCCGCCGCGTCTGGCGCACAACGGCGTGGCACTGACCGACTGCATGACCTGGTCGGTGGGTTTCCGTGCACCCAAGGCGGACGAGATCGCCGGGCGCTTCCTCGATCATCTGCACGACCACCTGGAACTGGACGGCCTGTACGCCGATCCCGGACTGCGCCAGCCTGCCCACGCCGGCGAGATTCCCGCAGCCATGCTCGACTGGGCGGCGCAGACCATCCGCGCACTGCGCTGGGACAAACGCGACATCGCCGATTTCCTCGGCCGCTATCTGAGCGAACCCAAACCGCACGTGTTCTTCGACCCGCCGCGCCGGCCGCTGTCGTTCGCCGCGTTCGTCCGGCGCGCGGCCAAACAGCGTGTGGC
>CAYTRH010000210.1:0-4596 GCA_964440155.1 uncultured Thiobacillus sp.
AGCTGGCGCGGGCCTGGGCACTCTTGAGTTCGGTGAGGTCGATGCCGACCGACAGTATGAGCGATTCCTCGCCGGTTTCCTGACCGATCAGTGAGAGTATCCAGGCAATGTTGCGTGGCCCGTCCGGCGTGACGAGCGGGGCCTCGAAGCGCAGCGGCGCGCTGTTGCGCTCAAAGTGCAGAAGCGTGCTGGCGCGCCGGTCTCGGCCTTCCGGGGCAAAGAGCAGCCGGTCAAAGAAGTCCTGGCCGACCAGCCGGCTTTCGGGCAGGCCGGTGAGGTTTTCGGCGTAGTGGTTGGCCATGCGGATAATGCCGCGGCGGTCCTGGGTGAGGATCAGCGCCTGCGCCGTGTCGAGCAGGCTGGTGATGAAATCGTGCTCGTGCGAAAGCGTTTCGACCAGGTTCTCCAACTCGTGCTGCTGGGTACGGGAGGCGGTGTCGAGACGTTCGAGCTGCGCCGCCAGAGAGCGGGTGGCGTTTTCCAGACTGTTGAGTTCGTCGTTCAGCTTCTGCGGGACTGGTTTCAGCTGATGCAGGACGGTTTGCCAGCGGCCTTCGCCCAGCAGCGGCAAGCTGGTGCTGACGCGGTTGAGCCGTCGCATGAACCAGGCCAGCGAGAGCAGCAATATCAGCTCGGCGGCGAGAAACACGCCCAGGCCGGTCGCCAGGTTGGTGAGGAAGGCGCGCGTGATGGCCGCCTCTTCGCTGCTGACGTCCTTGCGCGTGACGAATGCCGGCGCGCCGGGCGAGGCGGCCAGGGCAGGCAGCTTTTGCCAGGCGTACACGACGTCGCCGCTGCGGTCGAGCGCGGATTGCAGATGCGGCGCGCCGCTTGGGGCGGTGAAGCGCAGATCGCGCAATCCGCTTTGCAGTTCCGGCACGGTGGCGACGTACGCTTGCAGGGTGTCGGGGGCGACGATGGCCAGCTCGCGGCCGGTGCTTTGCGCAAAAGCGCTCATCAGACCGGATGTGTCGGAGGTGACGAGCACGGCCCCTACGGTCTTGCCGCCGCGCAATACCGGGGATATCCCGTAAAACAGGCAGCGGCTGGCGCAGATCAGCCCGCTGGAGGGGCGTTCTGTTTCGAGGACGGCGGCTAGGGCGCCGTCGATCAGGGCATCCGGGGGGGGCAGGTTGCCAAAGCCGGTCAGCAATTGGCGCCGGGTGTTGTAAAGGCGCAGGCTGTCGAAACCCTGGTTGAGGCTGAGTTGTTCCCAGTAACGCTGGAGGAGATGGCTGGAAGCCAGGCCCGGCGAATCTTCCGCACCCGTGGCCAGAAAGTCGGCGAGGCCGGCGCCGGCATCGGTCAGCTGCCGTTCGTTCTGGCGGACCAGAAAATGCAGTAAGGCATTGTTGTGCACAGCGCTGTCGAGCCGCGCCTGTTCCGTGGCGTGGCGGATCTGCCGGTCGTTCAACCAGGTGAGCACCAGCGTGCCGGCTGCAACGGCCAGCGTGAGCGGCAGTAACAGTTTCCACTTGAGGCTGAGGAAACGCACGGCGCGCATGCTCAGAACCGCCAGGCGGCCTGCAACAGCCACATGTCCCAATCGCGTGCATGGGCCGAAAGATTCGGATTGTCCGGCCCCGGCAGCCAGCCGGTGCCGTTCACGCGATGGTATTCGGCGCGCAGCACGATGCTGGGCGTGGCATCCCAGCGCAGGCCCAGTGTGGTGTCGTGGGCGTACATGCCGTGTGCCGGCAGCCCGGTCAGGGCTGCGAAGTTGCGGCCATTGCGATCCTTGCGGCTGCGGTAGAACACGTCGTGGCGCAGCAAAAGCTCCCAGGCCGGAGCAAAACGCCATTCTCCCTGGGCGTAGAAGGTCTCGACCGGCGAAAGCCCATCCGGCAAGAGGCTGCCAAACCCTTTCAGCCAGACCTTGGGCCGGCCATATTCGGCGGTGAGCGTCAGGGGGCCGAGCCGGTGCTGCGCCGATACCATCAGGTTGCGGAAATCGATTTTGCCTGCGCTGAAGGGGTCGAGAGAGGTCGGGGCGTAGTCGGCCTGGGCATTGGCATAGGTGAGTGCGAACGTGGTGTCGGTCGGGCTGTCCCAGCGGAAGCGCGCGCCTAAAGCGCGCCGCCCCTCGATCTTGCCGGGGAGGTCGTTGCCGAGGAAATTGTATTCCACTGCGGAACTGTCGAAATCCGGCCGGATGGCGCCCACGCGCCCGTCGGTCGCCCCCCAGTCGCGCAGGCCGCCGCCGTAGACAAACATGCCGGGCGCGGCGAGGACCAGGCTGCGGCTGTTGTCGAAATACACCGATTGCGGCAACAGGATGCCGGGCCGGGTGAAGGGTACGTCGCGTGTTTCGTTGTACAGGCCGTAAGGAATCTTGACCTTGCCGATGCGTGCGCCAATCTGCCGGGCTTCGTCTTGATGGAACCGCCAGTCAAGGTGAGCGTAGTCCAGTCTCAATCCGTCCCTATCGGTTTCGCCTGCCCGCCGGTAAAGGATCTGGCCGGATACGCGAAGAGCGTCGCGAACCTGCCAGGCGCCATGCAGGCCGGCTTCGGTGAATTCGCTGCTGATGCCGTCCCGGCTGTCGCCAAAGAACTGGTTGTGGCGAGTGGCGATGAGCGCTTGCGCGGCGAATCCCTGAATCTGGATGTGCGGCGCCGCGGCGTTGTCTGCCCCGGCCGGTGCCGCGGCCAGACCCATCAGCAACAGGCCGATCCGGCCAGGCTTAGTCCAGCTTGAGCGTCTTGATGCCTTCATGAGTCATGTCCTTGCTGGTGTATCCGATTGCGCCGGGCGTGCTGGCGACCCGGGCACGCATTTCGGCCTCGCTTCCGACTTCTATCGGTGCGTTGGCCATGCCGCTGTAGCTCAGCCGGTCCCATGTCTGCCGCAAACGATAGGGATAGATGCCGAGCGTGTCCTTGGCGAAGCGTTCGTGCACGGGGTGGTTGTCGGGCAGCACGAACACGATGATGGGCTGGCCATTGGGCCACTGCGTTTGCCGCAGGGTGTAAATGTTGCGGAGATTCGCGGTCGACAGGCTGCGCGGTTCGACGCCGGCATGGACGATGACGCCCGCCATGGCGTCGAGCGGGCAGTACAGCAGGGCGAGGAGAGACCAGAAAAACAGGGGCATGCGGCGGCGCACGATCAGGGGGCTTTCGTGGGCTATGGCGCGCCTGCGCCCGGCGCGAGCGGCAGCAGCAGTCTGCGCACGGGGGCGGGCAGGGGGGCGTCGAGTGCGTCGTCGAACGGAAGCCACACATGGCCCGGCGGGGTGGTGGTGCGCGGCGCGAGCTGCAGGCGCACCGGCTGGATGCGCAGACGAAAATGCGTGAAGCCGTGCGTCAAGCGCGGCAGCGCCTGTTGCGTCTCCACGTCATAACCCCAGCGCTGGCGGCAGTGCCGGGCACAATCGGTCGAGGCATCGAGCTCGGGCAGGCTCCATAGCCCTCCCCAGATACCGCGCGCCGGACGTTTTTCGAGCAACAGTTCGCCCCGGTCGACCAGCACGAGCATCCGGGTTTGCCGTTCCGGCAGGGTTCTTTTCGGTCGCGGGGTGGGTAGGTCGCCAACGCGGTTTTCGCTGCGCGCCACACAGTCGCCGGCGACCGGGCAGCGCGCGCAATCAGGCTGACTGCGGGTGCAGACCTGCGCACCCCGGTCCCTCAGGCCCCGTGTATAGGCAGCCAGATTCCGCTCTGGCAGGCGCGATTCCGCGCACCGCCAGAGTTCGGTTTCGATCCGTTTGTCGCCGGGCCAGCCGGCCACACCGGCATGCCGCGCCAGCACCCGCTTCACGTTTCCGTCCAGAATCGCGCGGCGTTCGCCGTAGGCCAGTGCGGCGACGGCAGCGGCGGTGGATCGACCGATGCCGGGCAGTTGCATCAGTCCGGCGGCAGTCTGCGGGAAATTGCCGGCGTGCGCGGCAACGATCTGCCTCGCCGCCGCGTGCAGATTCCGTGCCCGGCTGTAGTACCCCAGCCCGCTCCACAGCGCCAGCACCTCGTCTACCGTTGCGCCGGCGAGCGAAGTCACGTCCGGGAAGCGTGCAAGGAAGCGTTCGTAGTAGCGGATGACCGTGGCTACCTGCGTCTGCTGCAACATGATTTCCGACAGCCAGATGCGATAGGGGTCGCGGCTCTGCTGCCAGGGCAGGTTGTGGCGTCCGTGCAGGCGTTGCCAATCGACGATGCGGGTGGCGAAGGATTTCACGCCACGAGGGTAGCATTTTTCGTGGTCTGCGGGGACGGGCAGCCGCTCCCGGCGTGGCGTTCAGGCGTGTCCGAGTTTTTGCCGGAAGAGACTCATCAGCTTGCCGAATGCGGATTCGGTGATGGACTTGCGCTCAACCAGCACGGCCTCGCCGCGCCGAAGCTTGTCGGCAAGGCGCGCAAGACTGATGGAGAAACTGTTCATGCCGTCCTGATCGGAAAACAGGTAGGTGTTGCGCACTCCGCCGACCCAGCCCAGCCGGGCCCAGCGGAAGGTGCCGTCCTCGTAGTGGAATTCTATCCAGTCGCCTTTTGCCA
Organism: uncultured Thiobacillus sp.; assembly: GCA_964440155.1. Classification (GTDB taxonomy): domain Bacteria; phylum Pseudomonadota; class Gammaproteobacteria; order Burkholderiales; family Thiobacillaceae; genus PFJX01. The sequence continues at coordinate 4,491 of CAYTRH010000210.1, forward strand.
GTGCGCGTGCGCGCAGCATGAATTCATCCTCGAATTCCGGCACGGGCGGTTCGGTCAGGGGTTCGACGGCGGCAACCGCTTCTGCCACGCGGGTCTCCTCCACGGC
>CAYTRH010000211.1:0-4551 GCA_964440155.1 uncultured Thiobacillus sp.
CGCCCGCCGCGAGATTGCCGCGGGTCTCGCCCGCCTTGGGCACGCGCGCCAGGCAGTAGGGCACGGCCTCGCCGGCGATCAGCAGGACGCGCTTGTCGCCATCGGCAATCTCCGGCAGATAACGCTGCGCCATGACCGCCACCCGGCCGTGGCGCGTGGCGGTCTCCAGGATGGCGCCCAGATTGGGGTCGCGCGGACGCAGGCGGAAGATGCCGGCACCGCCCATGGCGTCGAGCGGCTTGACGATGATGTCGCCCTGTTCGGCCAGGAAGGCGCGGATCAACGCGGCATCCGCGCTCACCAGGCTCGGCGCGATGAACTCGCGGAAGCGCGCGATCGCCAGTTTTTCGTTGTAATCGCGCAGCGCCGCCGGCCGGTTGTACACGCGCGCGCCGTCGCGCTCGGCCATGTCCAGCAGCCAGGTGGCGGTCAGATAGCCCTGATCGAACGGCGGATCCTTGCGCATCAGCACCGCGTCGAATCCGGCCAGATGGCGCCAGGCCGGTTCGGCGCGGGTGAACCAGGGGTCACCGCCGGTCAGACTGATCTCCGCACAGTGGCCATGCACCCGCCCGTCGCGCCAGGCCAGCCCTTCCGCCACCATGGCGTACAGCGCGTGACCACGGCGCGCCGCCTCCGCCATCATGGCGTAGGTGGAATCCTTGTGGACCTTGAAGCGCTCCAGCGGATCGGCGATGAACAGCAGTTTCATGCCCGCTCCGGATCGGTCTGTTCCAGTTCTATGGCCGCCGCCAGCGCCGCCAGACGTGCCAGCACGCCATAGGTGTAGAAGCGGTTCACCGGCGCATCCGGGCGCAGGCCGCAGTCGCAGTAGCTGCCGGCGGCGTCGAACGCCAGCGGCACGAAGTGCATGCCGGGTGAATTGAGGTTCTCGTCGACGCCGCGGCCGGTATGCACGCGGTAGAACCCGCCGATGACGAAGTGGTCGATCATGTACACCACCGGCTCGGCCACCGCCTCGTTGATGCTCTCGAAGGTGTGCACGCCTTCCTGCACCAGCACCTGGGTGACTTCCAGGCCCTCCTTGACCACTGCCATCTTGTTGCGCTGACGGCGGTTCAGATCGCGCACGTCGTCGGCCGATTTCACCGTCATGATGCCCATGCCGTACGTGCCGGCATCGGCCTTGACCACCACGTAGGGTTCGCGCTCGATGCCGTATTCGCGGTACTTGACGCGGATGCGCGCGAGCACCTGCCCGACGTGCTCGGCCAGGCATTCCTCACCGACCCGGGCATGGAAATCCACCTCGCCGCAACTGGCGTGGTAAGGGTTGATCAGCCACGGATCGATGCCGATGACACCGGCGAACGCATGCGCGACCTGGTCGTAGGCGGCGAAATGCTTGGATTTGCGCCGCGTGGCCCAGCCCGCGTGCAGCGGCGGCAGCATGGTCTGCGCCGGATCCAGGCCGCGCAGCAGTGCCGGGGCGCCGGCGGACAGATCATTGTTGAGCAGTATGGCGCAGGGATCGAAAGCCGCGCCGGCCTCGCCATCCGCCAGATACAGCCGGTTGCCCTCGCGTCGTACCGGCTCCAGCGTCAGCCGGCCGCCATCCGGCAGGTCCAGCGACAGCGGCGTGGCGAGGTCGGGGATGAGGCTGCCGAAACGCACGGTCAGGCCGGTCTTGCGCACGATGTCGGCCAGCGCGGCGACGTTCTGCAGGTAGAACAGATTGCGCGTGTGGTTCTCCGGGATGATCAGGAAGCGCTTGGCGGTGACGCACATCTTTTCCACCGCGATCTGCGCCGCCTGCACCGCCAGCGGCAGGAAATCGGGATTGAGGTTGTTGAAGCCGCCGGGGAACAGGTTGGTGTCCACCGGCGCCAGCTTGAAGCCGGCGTTGCGCAGATCCACCGAACTGTAGAACGGCGCCGCATGCGCCATCCATTGCTTGCGAAACCAGTGCTCGATGTCCGGCTGCGCGTCGATGACATGCCGTTCCAGCTCCAACAGCGGGCCGGTCAGCGCGGTGGTGAGATGAGGGACCATGGGGCGTCGTCAGTGCGTCGGAAATCATTACAAGATACCCGGAATCCCGCCGTCCCGCTCGCTGCGGCCTGGCGGAAAATGGCGGCTCCGTCGCCCGCGCCGCGCCGCCATGTTCGACATCGTACTGGTACACCCCGAGATCCCGCCCAACACCGGCAACGTCATCCGCCTGGCCGCCAACACCGGCTGCCGCCTGCACCTGGTGCGACCACTGGGTTTCGTCATCGACGACCGCCGCCTGCGGCGGGCCGGGCTGGACTACCACGAGTTCGCCGACCTGCGCATCCATGACCACTGGGTCGCGGCGCGCGCCGCACTGGCCGGGCGGCGGCTGTTCGCGTTCACCACCAAGGGCAGCGGCGGCCTGGCCACCGCCCGGTTCGAACCCGGCGACGCACTGGTGTTCGGCGCCGAGACGCGTGGCCTGCCGGCCGACATCCTGGCCGAGTTCGCGCCGCAGGCGCGGGTGCGCATCCCCATGCGTGCCGGCCAGCGCAGTCTCAACCTGTCCAACGCCGTGGCCGTGGCGGTATTCGAAGCCTGGCGCCAGAACGGGTACGCCGGCGCGCTGCCATGAGGCGTTTCCCTGCACGTGCCGGGGTTGCTTCCGCCCGGCATGCCCCCATGCTCTGACCGATGGCCGGGCTGCGCCGGCCGCCCCTACGCACGCTCACCAAGCCGAGGACACCGCCATGACTCCGTTGGAGACCTTCGAGAAGATGCTGGCCCAGGGCAAGGACAACGCCCTGCTGCGCTATGCGCTCGGCAACGAGTACCTCAAGGCCGGCCGGGCCGGCGATGCGGTCACCCACCTGCGCGCCGCGCTGGCCTTCGACGCCAGCTATTCCGCCGCCTGGAAGCTGCTGGGCAAGGCACTGGACGACGGCGGCGCAGCCGAGGAAGCGCTGGCTGCCTACCGCCAGGGCATCGCCGCCGCCGAAGCCAAGGGCGACATCCAGGCAGCCAGGGAGATGACGGTGTTCGCGCGCCGCATCGAGAAGCGCCTGGCCGGCGGGTGACGCCGCTTACCCCGTTCGGCTACCATTCCACTCATCGATCTGCCACAGGAGCAAACGAGATGGCCCGCATGGTGCAATGCGTGAAACTCGGCCGGGAGGCCGAAGGCATGGATTTCCCGCCGCTGCCCGGCGAACTGGGCAAGCGCGTGTTCGACAGCGTGTCCAAGGAGGCCTGGCAGGGCTGGATCAAGCTGCAAACCATGATCATCAACGAGAACCGGCTCAATCTGGCCGATGCGCAGCACCGCAAGTACCTGATGGAGCAGGCGGAAAAGTATTTCTTCGGCGAAGGCGTGGCCAATCCGGAAGGTTACCGGCCGCACTGAGCCGCACCGTCATGGCCGACCAACAGACCCACTTCGGTTACCAAACCGTCGCCGAACACGAAAAGGCGCGCAAGGTCGCGCAGGTGTTCCACTCCGTGGCCGAGCGCTACGACGTGATGAACGATCTGATGTCCGTGGGTCTGCACCGGTTGTGGAAGCGCTTTCTCAGCCTGCACGCCGCGGTGCGTCCGGGCGCCAGGGTGCTCGACATCGCCGGCGGCACCGGCGATGTCGCCCGCCTGCTGGCGCAGGAGGCCGGACCGGATGGCGAGGTATGGCTCACCGACATCAACGGCTCCATGCTCGGCGTCGGTCGCGACCGCATGCTCGACCACGGGCTGCTGTTGCCGGTGGCGCAGTGCGACGCGGAGAAACTGCCGTTCCCCGCCGACTACTTCGACCTGGTCACGGTCGCCTTCGGCCTGCGCAACATGACGCACAAGGAGGATGCGCTGGCGGAGATGCGGCGCGTGCTCAAGCCCGGCGGCAAGCTGATGGTGCTGGAGTTCTCCAAGGTATGGAAACCGCTGGCACCGCTGTACGACCTGTATTCCTTCCAGTTGCTGCCGCGCATGGGCGAACTGGTGGCCAAGGACGCCGCCAGCTACCGCTACCTGGCCGAATCCATCCGCATGCACCCGGATCAGGAAACGCTCAAGGCGATGATGGAAGCCACCGGTTTCCGGCGTGTGGACTACTTCAACATGACCGCCGGCGTGGTCGCGCTGCACGTCGGCTACAAGGTCGACTGACCCGCCGGCGGCGAGCCCACGGTACGCGCGCCATCGCGTGCCGGAGGTGTGGGTGCTGGATGTCGCCGGACGTGCCCTGCACGTGCATCGGCAACCGACCGCGGACGGCTAAGCCGAAGTCGAGATCGTGCGCCAACCACGCACTCTGGCGCCCCTGGCGCTGCCGGCGGCCATGATCGATCTGGCCGGCCTGCTCGGGTAATCGCCGCTACTTCTTCCTGGCGCGCGGATGTGCCCGGTCGTACACCTGGGCCAGGTGCTGGAAATCCAGATGCGTGTAGACCTGCGTGGTCGACAGGCTGGCGTGACCCAGCATCTCCTGCACCGCGCGCAGGTCGCCGGACGATTGCAGCAGATGGCTGGCGAAGGCGTGGCGCAGCGCGTGCGGGTGCAGGTGCGCGCTCACCCCCTGGCGCGCCGCCAGTCGGGTCAGGGCGACGC
>CAYTRH010000212.1:0-4544 GCA_964440155.1 uncultured Thiobacillus sp.
TGACGCAGTTCATGCAATCCGGCGGCGGCGCGGCGGTTGTCCAGCGTGCGGCCGGCCAGTGCGTGGCGCGCGTCGAGCGCAATCAGCGCGAAATAGCCGCGCGCCACGGCGTCGGCCACGCCGATGCGCACCACCTCGCGCGCGTGTTCGCTGGCCAGCAGTTCGGCGCGCGCGGCCTCACTGGCAGCACGGTAGCGGCCCCACAGATCGAGTTCGTAGGCGGCGCGCAGGTCCAACTGGAAGCTGTTGTGCGCGCCGCCCGGCATGGGCATGGCGCCGGCCTGGGAATGGCGCGAGCGGCTGACGTCGCTAGCCAGTTCCGCATGCGGCTGGCGGTCGGCCTGCGCGCTGCCGAGCAGCGCGCGCGCCTGTTCGATGCGCGCAGCGGCGACATGCAGGTCACGGTTGTGCGCCAGCGCTTCTTCGATCAGCCCGTCCAGCACTGGATCCCCATAGACCCTCCACCAATCCGGCGCGATGCGCGCGTCGGCCGCGCCCTGCGGCCAGGCGGCGGGCAGTTCCGGGCTGGGGTGCTTGAATTGGGGCAACGCGACGCAGCCGGTCAGTGCGAACACCAGCACCAGCGGTGCGACCTTATGCATGGCCGTTCTCCTTGTCTGCGGCAGCGGGTTTCGCGGTCTTCCCCGCGTCGCTGATCAGGCGGAAGAACAGCGGCACGAAAAAGATCGCCAGGAAGGTGGCGGCGAGCATGCCGCCCATCACGCCGGTGCCGATGGCGTGTCGCGCCGAGGCGCCGGCGCCGGTGCTGATGGCCAGCGGCAGCACGCCGAGGATGAAGGCCAGGGAGGTCATCAGGATGGGGCGGAAGCGCAGACGTGCGGCCTCCAGCGCCGCCGCCGTGGTGGACAGGCCGTCACGCTGCCGGCGCAGCGCGAACTCGACGATCAGGATGGCGTTCTTGGCCGCCAGGCCGACCAGGGTGACCAGGCCGATCTGGAAATACACGTCGTTGTTCATGTCGCGCAGCCACACCGCCAGCAGGGCACCGAACAGGCCGAAGGGCAGGGCGAGCAGCACCGATAACGGCAGGCTCCAGCGGTTGTACTGCGCCGCCAGGATCAGGAACACCATGACGATGCCCATGATCAGCGCGGTGTTGGAGGCGCCGCCGGTGCGTTTCTCCTGATAGGAGGCGCCGCCCCAGTCGTAGCCGAAGTCCGCCGGCAGGTGTTCGCGCGCCAGCGCCTCCATCAGCGCGATGGCCTGGCCGGAACTGTAGCCCGGCGCGGCGGAGCCGATGATCTTGGCCGCTGGTGCGTTGTTGAACCGCTCGACGATTTCCGGCCCGGTGACGTAGTCGATGCGTGCCAGGCTGGACAGCGGGATCATCGCGCCGGATGCGCTCTTGACGTGCACGCCGCCGATGTCGGTGGGGTTGCGCCGGAAGCCGGGCTCGGCCTGCATCTGCACGGTCCAGGTGCGGCCGTGGCGGTTGAAGTCGTTGACGTAGTAACTGCCCAGTGTCGCAGCGAGGGTGTCGTACACCGCGTCGATCGGCACGCCCAGCGCGCGTGCCTTGTCACGGTCCAGATCGACGTAGACCTGTGGCACGCTGGCACGGAACAGCGTGTTCAGACCCGTCAGCTCCGGCCGCGCGCGTGCCTTGGCGAGGAATTCCTGGGTCACCTGTTCCAGACGCTTCGCGCCGCCTTCGCCCTTGTTCTGGATGTAGAACTCGAAGCCGCCGGTCTCGCCCAGGCCCATGATCGCGGGCGGGTTGAAGGCGAAGACGATGGCTTCCTTGATCGCCGACGCACCCATGAACAGGCCGCCGATGTGCTGGTCGACATGCGTCGGCCGCTCGTCCCAGTCCTTCAGTGTCACGAATAGGGTGCCGGCGGAGGTGCGCATGCCGTTGGACAGCAGATCGAAACCGGCGAAGCTGACCGTGTGCTTGACTGCCGGGTCGGCCAGAGCGATGGCCTCGACCCGATCCATCACTGCTTCGGTGCGTTGCAGCGAGGCGCCGTCCGGCAAGATCGCGGCGGCGATGTAATAGCCCTGGTCTTCCGGCGGCACGAAGCTGCCGGGCACCACGCGCCCGAGCTGGAAGGTCAGCGCGATCATGCCGGCGAACAGTAGCAGGGCGACCGCCACGCGCCGGTTCAGCCAGGCCACGCCGCCGACGTAGCGGCTGGTGACGCGACCGAACCAGCGGTTGAACCAGGCGAAGAAACGGCCCTCCTGCTTGTGCTCGTGGCGCAGGAACACCGCGCACAAGGCCGGCGTCAGGGTCAGCGCGACGACGCCGGAGATGGCCACGGCGATGGCGATGGTGATGGCGAACTGGCGGTACAACTCGCCGGCCAGACCACCGAGGAAGGCCACCGGAATGAACACCGAGCTCAATACCAGCACGATGGCGATGATCGGCGAGGTCACCTCGCGCATCGCCGCGTAGGCTGCTTCGCGTGGCGGCTTGCCTTCCTCGCTCATGTGCCGTTCGACGTTCTCCAGCACGACGATGGCGTCGTCGACGACGATGCCGATGGACAGCACCAGGCCGAACAGGGTCAGCGTGTTGATGGAGTAATCCAGCAGCCACAGGCCGGCGAAGGCGCCGATCAGCGACACCGGCACCGCCAGGAAGGGGATGACGCTGGCGCGCCAGTTGCCGAGGAACAGGTAGACCACCAGGAACACCAGCAGCATGGCCTCGGCCAGGGTCTTCACCACCTCGCGGATGGATACCTCGACGAAGCGCGTGGTGTCGTAGGGGATGGAATAGCTCACCCCGGCGGGAAAGCGGGTGGACAGCTCGTCCATGCTGGAGCGCACCGCGCGCGCGGTGTCCAGCGCGTTGGCGCCGGATTGTAGGAACACACCGATCAGCGTGGCCGGCTGGCCGTTGACCTTGCCGCTGAAGTCGTAGTCCTTGGCACCCAGTTCGACGCGCGCGACGTCCTTCAGGCGCAGCATGGAACCATCCGCGTTGACGCGCAGCAGGATGTCCTCGAATTCGCGCGCGTCCTTGAGTCGGCCGCGCGTGGTCAGCGTATAGGTTAGTTCCTGGCCGTTCATGGCCGGTTCCTGGCCGATCTTGCCGGCGGCGAACTGCGCGTTCTGTTCCTGGATGGCGGCGATCACCTCGGTCGGCGACAGCTTCAGCTGCGTCAGCCGGTCCAGCTTCAGCCACACGCGCATGGCGTAGTCCTTGGCGCCGAACACCTGTACGTTGGCGGCGCCGGGGATGCGCTTGAGGCTGTCCAACAGGTGGATGGTGGCGTAGTTGCTCAGATAGATCGCGTCATGGCGGCCTTCCGGCGATTGCAGCGCGATCACCTGCAGGAACGATGACGACGATTTCTGCACAGTGACGCCGATGCGCCGCACCTCCAGCGGCAGGCGCGGCTCGGCCAGACGCACGCGGTTCTGCACGTTGACCGCGGCCGCGTCGATGTCGGTGCCGACGTCGAAGCTGACGTTGATGGTGACCATGCCGTTGGCCGAACTGGTGGACGACATGTAGATCATCTTCTCGACGCCGTTGATCTGTTCTTCCAGCGGTGCCGCCACGGTCTGTTCCAGCACCTCGGCAGAGGCGCCGGGCCACATCGCCGTGACCGTGACCACCGGCGGCGAGATTTCCGGGTACTGGGCGATGGGCAGCTCGCGCATGGCGGTCAGCCCGGCCAGCACGATGAAGATGGAGATCACCGCCGCGAAGATCGGGCGGTCGATGAAGAAGCGCGACAACATGGTGGGTTCCGTCCCAGTCCGTGGCGGTTCAACCGCCGGCCGCGGCGGCGGGCGGCTCGATGGTCACCGGCGCACCGGGCATCACCTTCAGCACGCCATCGACGATCACCCGGTCGCCGGCCGCGAGTCCGCCCAGGATCAGCCATTCATCGCCGATCCAGTCGCCCGCCTCGACGGGGCGCGGTTGCGCCTTGCCCTCGCCATCGACCAAGTACACGAACTTGCCGGCCGGACCCTCCATGACCGCGCGTTGCGGCAGCAGGATGGCACCAGGGCGATGCGCGCCGACCAGGATCACGCGCACAAACTGGCCGGGGCGCAGGCTGCCGTCCGGATTGGCGAACAGCGCGCGGCCTTCCAGCGTGCCGGTGGCGGCATCGACGCGGCTGTCGCTGAAATCGACGCGTCCCTCGCGCGCGTGCATGCGCCCGTCGGCCAGACGCAGACGCGCGCCGAAACGGCCGTCGCGCGGCAGCACCAGCCGGCCGGCGGCGGCCTCGGACTCCAGTTTGAGCCGATCACCGTCGGCGATGCCGAACAGCGCGTACATCGGTTCCAGTTGCGTGATGGTGGTCAGCAGTGTGGCTTCCTGCGCCGATACCAGACTGCCTTCGGCCGGCCGCGCCCGTCCGGTCAGGCCGTCGATCGGCGCGGTGACCCGCGTGTAGCCGAGATTCAGGCGCGCCTCGGCGACCTGCGCGCGCGCCGCCAGCACCTGCGCCAAGGCGATGCGCTCGGTGGCGACGGCGTCGTCGTATTCCTTCTGGCTCACCGCGTTGGCCTCACGCAGCGGAAAGGCGTGAGTCTCGGTCCTGATGCCGGCG
>CAYTRH010000213.1:0-4527 GCA_964440155.1 uncultured Thiobacillus sp.
CGGCATCGAGCGGCACCTGCGTTTTCTGGCGCCGATGCGCGCCAACCTGCTGGCGCTGCGGCGCGAAGTCGCACCGTTCGGTCTGGCCGGTGGCGAGCCGGGCATGCCCGGCCGGCAATGGATAGCGCGGGCCGACGGCCGCCTCGAGGTCATCGCCGGCATGGCCGAGTTCGATCTGCATCCGGGTGATCTGTTCGTGCTGCAAACGCCCGGCGGTGGCGGCTACGGCTCGCCGCCACCGGATGGAACCCGGGCCGGCGCCGCCTCAAGTCGATCTCCTTTTCGCCGTTAACCCCGGTGTGGTTATCCTTCGGGAAATACCCGGACGAGGCCGCCACACATTCCCCAAGGACCGCGAGGAGCATCATGATCAACCTGCGCAACTATCGCGTTCGCACCCAACTCATCATTCTGCTGTCGGCGGTCACCGCCCTGTTCCTCCTGTCCACGGTGGTGTCCTACCAGGCGCTGAACCGCGCCAAGACCGAATTCACCCAGTTCATCACCCAGGATCAACGTGTGTTGCTGAACTACACCGAGCTGTACGCCAACGGCCTACAGATGGGCCAGGCCCTGCGCAACATCATTCTCGACCCGGCCAATCCCAAGGCCTACGAGAACTTCGACAAGGCCGCCGGCACCATGGATACGCTGTTGACGGAAACGCGTGCGCTGCTCGGCGCGGACTCGGCCGGCGCCGAGGCGCTGGCCAAGGTCGCCGAGGCACGCACGCGTCAGACCGGCCTGCAACAGCAGATACTTGCGCTGGTACGCGCGGGCGATCTCGAGGCTGCGGTGGCACTGCTCAACAAGAGCGAAACCCCGGTCTGGCGGGAAATGCGCCAGGGCTTGCTGGATCTGATCAAGGCGCAGAAGGAAACCATCGAGGCCAGCGAGGCCGCCATGCAGGCCAGCACCGCCAACGCACAGCGCATCTCGCTGATCCTGACGGTGGTGGCGGTGCTGGTGGGCCTGGGCATCGCGCTGGCCATCGTCACCAACATTTTGAATCAGCTCAACCTGCTGGGCGCTTCCATCGAAGCGCTGGCCGCGGGTGAAAGTGACCTGACCGCCAGGCTGCACGTGCAGGGCAACAACGAACTGTGCCGTATCTCGGCGGCGTTCAACCAGTTCGTCGAGGGCATGCAGGCCATGGTGCGCGGCATCAAGCAGAATGCCAACCAGTTGCACCAGTTGTCCGATCAGCTTGCCCGTACCTCCGGCAGTCTGCGTGAAGCCAGTTCCGATCAGTCCGGCGCGGTCACCTCCACCGCCGCGGCGGTGGAACAGATGACCGCCAGCATCTCCTCGGTGGCCGACAACGCCGTGCGGGTCAAGGAAGTCTCGGAGCGCAGCGCCGAATACTCCGATCAGGGCCTGGCGCGCATGAACCAGTTGGGCGAGGCCATGGGCAGCGTGCAGAACGCGGTGAAGGGCATGGCCAGCTCGGTCGGTCAGTTCCTGGAGAGCACGCAGAGCATCGTCGGCGCCACCCAGCATGTGAAGGACATCGCCGAGCAGATCAACCTGCTGGCGCTCAATGCGGCGATCGAGGCGGCACGCGCCGGCGAGCAGGGGCGCGGTTTCGCCGTGGTCGCCGACGAGGTGCGCAAACTGGCCGAGAAGACCGCCGAATACGCCAATGAGATCACCAAGGTCACGGCCACGCGGAAGTCCCAGTCCACGCAGGTGGAATCGGCCATCCGTCAGGGCGAGACCGCGCTGGAGGAAGGCGCGCGCCGCAGCCATGAGGTGACCGGTATCGTCGAACAGGCGCACAGCGCGGTGCTGGACGCGCGCCGCGGCATCGACGAGATCAGCGGCTCGATGCGCGAGCAATCACTGGCCAGCAGCCAGATCTCGCGCAACGTGGAGCGCCTGGCCGACCTTGCCCATGGCACGGAGCATGCGATCGAGCAGTCGGACGAGACCATGCGCCGCATGCAGCAACTCGCCGACGAGCTGCATGGCACGGTGTCGCGCTTCCGCTGCTGACCCAGCCCGCGCCGTCATCGCGCGGCGCACAGCGACGCGGCTACCCAAGCCCGGATCGGCACGACGGCCGAGCCAACGCGCCGTCATTGCGAGGAGCGCAGCGACGCGGCAATCCAGCCCGAACCCGCGCAACCCGCGGAATTGCCGCGCCGCACGCGCGACGACGACAGCCCAACCCGCGACCATGCGCGTAGCCTGGCGGTACCGCGTTGCATGCATCGGGGCACCAGCCGGCCATGTCCGCTATCATGGCGCCTGCCTCATTGCCCCCCCACTCGCATGCCCCTGCTGGTGACCGCCCCTGAACGCCGGCCGCCCCGGCTGACCGCCCTGATCCTGCTCGGCCTCGCGCTGTTTGCCGCCGGCACCGCCCGCGCTTTTGAAGTAGCCGAATTCAAGAGCGGCATGGCGCAGTCCGAGGTCAAGATGCAATTGCTGGCCAACTGGAACTTCGACCGCGTGGTCGAACCGTCCGACGATGTGATCCTGGCCTATGACAATGACCCGGCCATCGCCCGCCGCTACCTGTTCCGTTTCTGCAAAGGCAAGCTGGTCGGCTTCGAACAGGACGTGCGACCTTCGCTCAGAGCGCTGATCATCGCCATCAACAACTACATGCAGAAGTTCGGTCAGCCGGCGCGCGTCTACTCCAACATCCACGTGGTCAGCAATGGCGAAAAAGCGGTGTTTGCCATGTTCTGGCGCGACAACGCCGAGTTCGTCGGGGTCAAGTACATCACGCTGCCAACCGGCGAGCAGATGAGCTTGTCGTTCGACGTCAACAACCTCTGCTATCCCACGCCGCGGCTATAGCCCCGGTTAGCTGCGCCACGCCGTGACCGTGGGGCCGAATCGCGCCAACGCGCCGCCCCGTCCCGCTTCCCCGACGCTCACAACTCCAGCAGCAGGCGCGCCGGATCCTCCAGGCCGTCCTTGATCACGCGCAGAAAGCTGACCGCCTCGCGCCCGTCCACCAGCCGGTGGTCATAGGACAGCGCCACATACATCATCGGCCGGATCACCACCTGGCCATCCTCGGCCACCGGCCGGTCCTGGATGCGATGCAGCCCCAGCACGCCGGATTGTGGCGGATTGAGGATGGGCGTGGACAGCAACGAACCGAACACGCCACCGTTGGAGATGGTGAACGTACCGCCCTCCATCTCTTCCAGCTTCAACTCCAGCGTGTTGGCGCGGCGGGCAAAGTCGCCGATGCGTTGCTCGATCTCGGCGAACGACATGCGATCCGCGTCGCGCAGGATGGGCACCACCAGGCCCCGCTCCGAGCTGACCGCGACGCCGATGTCGTAGTAATCGTGATGCACGATGTCGCGCCCGTCGATCGAGGCATTGACCAGCGGGTACGCCTTCAGCGCCTGACACGCCGCCTTGACGAAAAACGACATGAAGCCCAGCTTGACGCCATGCTCCTTCTGGAAGCGCTCCTGATAGCGCTTGCGCAGTTCCATCACCGGGTGCATGTCGATCTCGTTGAACGTGGTCAGCATTGCCGCCGTGTTCTGCGCCTCCTTCAACCGTTCGGCGATGCGCAGGCGCAACCGGCTCATGGGCACGCGCCGGTCGGTGCGCGGATGCGCGTCGTCGCAGGGTGGGCAAGGCGGACATGCCGGCGCAGGCTCCGTCGCGAGGACTCGGCCGGCGCGACGCTGGGACGGTGGCAACACCGTCGTGGCCGAGGCTTGGGCACCCTGCGATGGCTCATCCTCCGGGGTCGGCGCCGTCGCCGCTTGGACCGGCGGAGCCGCGGATGCAGTCGGCATCAGGGCTGCCTCGGCATCGATCACGGCCAACACCTGGCCTGCGCTGGCCTCGCCACCGGCGGGCACGCGGATCTCGGCCAGCACCCCGCCCGCCGGCGCACTCACCTCCAGAATCACCTTGTCGGTCTCCAGATCCGCCACCACCTCGTCGCGCTCCACCGCCTCGCCGACCTGCTTGCGCCAAGCCAGCAGGGAAGCAGACTGCACGGATTCGGACAACTGCGGCGTGATGATCTCGATGAGCCTGGCCATGGATGTATCTCGCGAAAAAATGCGGGCATTGTAGGGCGGATTGACGCGGGCTATGTCGCGGGCTCCGCCAGATCCCGGACAACGAATCGCCCGCCCGCCGCAATGGAAAGAATCGCCCTAAAAACCGCAGTTGAACGCGACCGAGTGCGAATCGGCCGGGTTGTCTGGCAAGGCGCGACGACAGGCTGGGTCGCTCCTTCCAAGGAGGAGCAAAGCCGCCAGACGTCCCGGCAGGTCCACAATCGGGTGGGTAGCGGGCTCACCAGGTGGGTGACCCGCTTCGCTCAAGCGAAAGCGCCCCCCGTCCATAGCGGCCTCACAAGGGCTAAGCAGCGGCCAATTGGGGTTACCATCATCATGGACATCATTGTCCGAAAAATAAACCGGCCGCCGTCCCCAGCGCCCGGTTCAACTGGCGGAACCACCCACCAGGAGGAGACTAAAGTGTAGCGTCCCGGACGATCATATCGAAAAGCGACGGTTTCCGTTATTCTTCGCC
>CAYTRH010000214.1:0-4492 GCA_964440155.1 uncultured Thiobacillus sp.
GGGGCATCGGCGGCCGGCAGCGGCGCGGCGCGCGGCGGTGCGCCGGTCGGCTCGGCTTCGAACGCGGCGACTTGGTCCGCCCAGTCCGGCGCACGCGGCTCGACACCGATCACCAGCGGGCGCAATGCCGGTTCCATGACCTTGAGGATCTGTACGGCGATGGCGCTGGTGAAACGGTAGTCGGCCGCCGCCTCGCCGGGCACGAATACGGTCATCACGCCGAAGAAGCGCGGCCCGAGATAGAACGCGAACGTCGCGGTGCGGTTCATCACGCGCGACTCCAGCACCTTGCCGGCAGCGGAATAGACCTCGAAACGGTGATCGCCGGTGCCGGTCTTGCCGCCGAGTTCAAGGTTCCCGCCCTGATCCAGTGGGAAGGTGCCGCGCAGACGACGGGCTGTACCGTTGCGCACGACGTCGCTCAGTGCCTCCTTCAGCACCACACCCACTTCCTCGGGGAAGATGCGCTCACCCTCCGGCCGGGTGCGGCGCAGCACGGTGTGATAAGGCGTGTCGGCGGCGAATTCCAGGCGGGTCAGGCTCACCGGCGGCAGTTTGATGCCGTTGTTGGCGATGACCCCCATCAATTCCGCCAATGCCGCCGGCCGGTCGGCCGAGGAGCCGATGGCCGTGGCGTAGGACGGCACCAGACTGCCGAACGGGTAGCCCAGTCGCCGCCAGCGCGCGTGGATCTCCTGGAACGCCTCGATCTCCAGCAGCGACAGGATGCGGCTGTCCTGGGCGTTCTTGTGCCGGGTCTTCAGCAGCCAGTCGTACACCTCGATGCGCTCGTCCGCGCTCTCACGCACGATGTCGCTCCAGGTGGCCTTGGGATGCTTGCGCAGATAGCCGACCAGCCACAATTCCAGCGGATGGATCTGGGTGATGTAACCGCGGTCGGACAGGCTGAACTTGTCCGGCGCGTAGGTTTCGTACAGGAACTGCAGGTCACCCTCGCTGAATGCGCCGGGATTGTTCACCCGCCCGGTGATGAAACTGCTGAACGCGTGGATGTCGTCGTCCGGGGCCAGGTAACGGTACACCGCGGCCAGACGCTTGGGATTGGCGGTCAAGTGGTTGAGCAGCGCATCCATCGCCTGGTTGGCATCCAGATCCTTGTATTTGCGATGGAAACGCGCCAGGAAGGTGCGACCTTCGCGATCCGCGAACTTGCGCAGATAGGTGGCGCGGCGCGGATCGGCGGGATCGGCCAGGATGCGCGCCGCGCCCTCCGGATCGCGATACATGAAATGGCGCACGATGTCGCGCATCAGGCGGATGAACGGCAGGTTGACCGAATTGCGCGTGGCCTCCCACATGTCCATGATCTTGGCATCGTCCTCGCGGTTGAAGTTGGAGAAACGATGCACGCCGCCGCCGGTGAAGAACGCCTCGCTGGTGCTGGCGGAATACGGCCGCGCCATGGCCGCACGCAGCGTCGCCTCGAGCGAACGGTCCTCGGCCTCGGCCAGATGGCGGGTCACCCACAGCGACAAGGTGTCACGATCCGAGAGTTTTTGCTTGAGCAGTTCCTCGCGCGACATCGGCGCGTACTGCGCGTGCAGTTCCGACACCAGCTTGAGGTACGTGATCAGCGTGCGCAGCTTGGCGGAGGAACCCATGTCCAGCTTGGCACCCTGGTTAATGTCGAACGGCTGGTTCAGGTTGTCCGCCTGCACGCGCAGCAGAGCGCCCTCCTCGGTGTTCTCGTACAGCACGAAGCTATAGATCGGCTTGCTCAGGTCGTTGTCCGGTTTCAGCAGATACGGCCCGTACAAACCGGCGGCCTCCACCACCACCGGGTCGGACAGGCGCCGCAGGAAGTCGGCGATGGCGCGCTGCGTCGGCGCGTGCAGGGTGGAATCGACGGTGACGTCCAGGCGATCCAGATCGTACAGCCGCGGCACGCCCAGACGGCTGGACAGCTCCACGCGCAACGCACTGGCCGCCTTGTTCTCGACGAACGCTGCCCCTGAACGCGCGCGCCCGTTGGTGCGGAACTCGATGTGCTCCCGCAACGCCAGGTCGCGCAGGCGCGGGCTGATCACGCGCGCCTCGGCCAACAGGCGCAGATGCGCGTTGGCATGTTCGTCCAAATGCCGACGCCCGCCCAGCAGGTAGTAGGACGGCTTGCGCTGCGAGATCAACAGGCCCAGCACGTGCTTGAACGCGCGCGCCGCCTCCGGCGTCTCCGCCGGCGCGTGCAGCAGCGCGTTGACCTCGGCGAAATCCAGGCCGAACCACGCTTCCAGACCATCACCGAGGCCGTTGACCTCGCCGTGCCCGGGCGCCGCCGCCAGCGGCACGCTGTTGAGATAGTCGAGCACGATGCGCCGGCGCGAGGCGCGGGTGTCCTCGCCGTCCAGGTAGGCGCGCAGACTGGCCGAGATCATCTGGCGCAGCTTGTCCATGGCGGTCATGGTCAGCCCGTCCGGCGAGTGCCGGAACTTCTCGATCTGCGTGGCCAGCGTCGAGCCGCCCGGCACGTTGCGCGACGGATCGATGGCTTGCAGCATCTTCTCGAACACGGCCTGGCCCAGCCGATCCCATTCGATCGCCGGATTGCGCTGCGGATGGTTGGGGTCCAGCAGCTCGCGGTTCTCGATGAACAGCAGCGTATTGGCGATCACCGGCGGGATGGCGTCGAAATCCGTATAGGCGTGGCGCGGGTGCTGGCTGCTGAAGAACGGCTGGCCGCGACAGTCGCGCAAGGTCAGGCCGGCGACGGTCTTTTCGCGGTAAGGCATGAACAGACCGCGCTCCACCACGCGCGCCATCTCCGGCGACACCCGCGCCTGCGCGGTGACCTCGAAATCCTGTTGCTTGAGCCTGTCGATGAACCTGGGCAGGTCGACGTAGCCCAGTCGGATGTCATAGGGTCCGGCACTCGGCGTCAACAGCGCCTCGCTCTCGCCGGCTTCGAGCTGAAAGGTCAGACGCTTGCCATAGCCCGCCAGCACCATGGCCTGGAACGGTGAAGCGATCAGCTCGTAGGCCGCGATCGCCGCCGCGACCAACAGCAGCAGGCCGAGCAACGGCCACAGCCACAGGCGGCGCAGGCGCCGCCGCACCACGTCAGCGCTGCTCATTCAGCAGGACTTTCCAACGACCGGCAGGCCCGCCACTCAGCCCCGGCGTTCGACCTGACTGACGTCGCGCACCGCGCCGTTGGCGGCCGATGTGGTCATCGCCGCGTACGCGCGCAGCGCCGCCGACACCGGCCGATCGCGGCCGAGCGGCTTCCACGCGTCCTTGCCGCGTGCGTCCATGACGGCACGGCGACGCGCCAGTTCTTCCGCGGACACGTCCAGGTGGATGCGTCGATTGGGAATGTCGATCTCGATGCGGTCACCTTCCTCCACCAGACCGATGCAACCGCCCTCCGCCGCTTCAGGCGACACGTGGCCGATCGACAATCCGGACGTGCCACCGGAGAAGCGGCCGTCGGTGATCAACGCACAAGCCTTGCCCAGTCCCTTGGACTTCAGATAACTGGTGGGATACAGCATCTCCTGCATGCCCGGCCCGCCGCGCGGCCCCTCGTAGCGGATCACCACCACGTCGCCGGCCTGGATGCGGTCGCCAAGGATGGCCTCCACTGCCGCCTCCTGGCTCTCGAAGATACGCGCCGGGCCGCGGAACACGCGGATGGTGGAGGTGGGCACGCTGGTGGTGTACCGCAGTTGCTCGACCTCGAACATGCTCTCGTCGATGCCCGCGGTCTTGACGATGCAGCCGTCCTCGGCGAGGTTGCCGTACAGCACCGCCAGCCCGCCATCGCGCGAATAGGCATGGGTCAGATCGCGGATGCAGCCGTGCGCCCGGTCCAGATCCAGCTCCGGGTAGCGCCGCTCCTGCGAGAACGCCACCTGCGTCGGCACGCCGCCGGGCGCGGCCTTGTAGAACTCGAACACCGAGACATCGTGCGCGCGCATCACGTCCCACACCTCCAGCGCGCCGCCCAAAGTCTTGCTGTGCACCGTGCGCGCATCGCGGTGAATCAGGCCGGCGCGGTCCAGCTCGCCGAGTATGGCCATGACGCCGCCAGCACGGTGCACGTCCTCCATGTGATAGAGCTGAGTGGACGGCGCCACCTTGGCCAGATGCGGCACCTTGCGCGACAGCCGGTCGATGTCGGCCATGGTGAAATCCACCCCGGCCTCGCGCGCCGCCGCCAGCAGGTGCAGCACCGTGTTGGTGGAGCCACCCATGGCGATGTCCAGCGCCATGGCGTTCTCGAACGCCTGGAAGCTGGCGATGGAGCGCGGCAGCACGCTGGCGTCGTCGTGCTCATACCAGCGCCGCGCCAGTTCCACGATCAGCCGGCCGGCGCGCAGGAACAGTTGGCGGCGATCCGCATGGGTGGCCAGCAGCGAACCATTGCCCGGCAGCGACAGGCCCAGCGCCTCGGTCAGGCAGTTCATCGAATTGGCGGTGAACATGCCGGAGCAGGAGCCGCAGGTCGGGCAGGCCGACCGCCCCATCGTCTTCA
>CAYTRH010000215.1:0-4454 GCA_964440155.1 uncultured Thiobacillus sp.
GCGTCTGCGGTGAGTTTGCGCACGATGCGCCAGTCCTGGGTCCAGACGACGAGGCCGCTGGTGGCGGCATCCAGCGGTGCGCAGGGGGTGAGCTGGACGAAATGTTTTTTGAGGATGTGGCGTGCGCCGGGGTCGTCGGCCCAGTGGCCGGCGATGCCGGGCGGTTCGGGGGCAAGCGTGCCGGCGGGCTGGTGCAGCAGCAGGGTCACGTCCTGAGCCTGGCCCAGGTCGGCGGCGGGGTCGATGGTGATGGCCTGCCCGGCTACGCGGAAATGCGGTTCTTCGACCATGACGCCATCCACGTGGACCCAGCCGCCGGCGATGAGCAGTTCGGCCTCGCGGCGGGAGCATCCGCGCAGTTCAGCAATGCGTTTGGCGAGGCGGACGGGTTCGGTCATGGCAGCGGGCAATGGGGGGAGCGGGGATTCTACGCCGCGTGTGCAATGCGGTTGTTCAGGCTGCGCGCGGCAGGGTATGCTTTTGCCCTTGTCTGCCTGGTCGCGCGTGCGATCGTCCACTCCCGGAGAAACCCATGAAAACAGCGCTTGCCCTGTCCCTGTTGTTGTTCACCTCGTCCACACTGGCTGCCGTGATCGGCAAGGATGTCACCTATAAGGCGGGTGACCTGACGATGAAAGGTTTTCTGGCCTATGACGACGCGGTCAAGGGCAAGCGGGCCGGCGTGCTGGTGGTGCCGGAGTGGTGGGGGGCCAATGACTATGCGAGGAAGCGCGCACGGATGCTGGCCGAAGCCGGCTATGTGGCGATGGTGGTGGACATGTATGGCAACGGCCAGGTGGCCGATAATCCCAAGGACGCAGGCGCGCTGGCGGGCAGCGTGAACAAGAACCCCGACGTGGCGTATGCGCGCATGGATGCGGCGCGCAAGTTTCTCGACGCGCAGGGCAATGTGAAGAAGGGCGAACTGGCGGCGCTGGGTTACTGCTTCGGCGGCGGCGTGGTGCTCAACATGGCACGCGCCGGCATGCCGCTGAAATCGGTGGCGAGTTACCACGGCGTGCTGGCCACGGACATCAGCGTGAAACCGGGTGACATCAAGGCCAAGATCCGCGTGTTCCACGGCGAGGCCGACCCCATCGTGCCGCCCGAGCAGGTGGAAGGCTTCAAGACCGAGATGGCCAACGCCAAGGCCGATTACATGCTGGTGGCCTACCCCGGTGTGAAACACACCTTCACCAATCGCGAAGCCGACAGCTACGCCGCGCAGTTTGGCCTGCCGCTCAAATACGATCCCGAAGCCGACAAGGATTCGTGGACGCGCACGCTGGAGTTCCTGAAGGCCACCCTGAAGTAATGGCGGATCGATCATGAGCCAGCCCTGCGACCACGACGACTGCCACGCGCCGCACGGCGACGGCAGCCTGGGCATTCCGCAGATCGGCACGTTCGATGCGCCGGCGTTCGAGCGCGCGGTCAACGACATGCTGCGCGCCTGCGGCGTGGCGACGGATTCGGTGCATACCGGACGCACGGCGGAACGCGTGCGCGAGCTGTGGCAGAAGCGTCTGCTCGGTGGCTATGCCATCGACCCGGCGGACGCGCTGGGTGCGGGCTTCGAAGACGTGCGCGACGACATGGTGGTGGTGCGCGGCATTGCCGTGCATGGCGTGTGCCCGCATCACCTGGTGCCGTTTCGCGGCGTGGCTCACGTGGCCTACGTGCCGGGCGGACGCCTGCATGGCTTCGGCCGCATCGCCCGCATGGTGGACGCCATCGGCCACCGCTTCACCTACCAGGAATGGATGACGCGCGACATCGCCGAAGCGCTGATGACGCATGGCATGGCCCGGGGCGGTGCGTGTATCGTCGAGGCCGAACAGCTGTGCCTGTTGCTGGGCGAAGACCGGCGCGGCGACGAACGCGTGGTGACGCAGGCGTTCACCGGCTGCTTCCGCGAGAGCGAGCAACTGCGCAATGAATTTCTGCGGGCGCTGTCTTGATTGGGCTTGGTCTTGATTCGGGGCTGGTTTGATTGGATTTGTCCTTGATCGGTTACGCCTGGCACTTAAGCATCGTCATGCCGCTGCCATTCCCCACCTGCACACTCGCATCATGAAAATCCACCTGTTTCTGGCTGCGCTACTGGGCGCAGTGCCCGCCTACGCGCAGGATGCGCCCAACTGGCTGTCCGAGCCTGCACCCATCGCCTCCATCCGGCTGGCGGAGCCCGCAGCCGACGAAGCCGTTGTCGTCATCAACGACAACGCGCTGGGCGGCAACCACGCCGGCCTGTTTGCCGGTGACCGCCTGATCGACCCTGCCGGCAGCTATTTCGGTGTGCGCGGAGAAGACAAAACCTGGCCCGGCCCCATGCTCGCCGACTACGCGCGCTACCAGACCACCGACGGCCTCAAGGTGCGCTTCTACCGTTTCCGCCTCACGCCCGATGCCATGGCGCAGCTGCGCCAGCGCATCGCCGATGCCGGCCCCACCCCACCGCTGTTCTGTGCGGCGGCGGTGCAGAATCTGCTGGTGGACATTGCCCCGTTCGACGCCATAACTCGCACCGGGTTCACCACGCCCACCGCGCTGGGCAAGCGGCTCGATGCGCTGGTCACGCACGGCGTGGGCGAGTGCCAGCAGCTCGACGCGTCGCCGTGCTGAGGCCGGCGTATCATCGCTTAACCCAATTTACCCGCCGCGCCCCATGTCAGACGAACGCCAGCGTCCCCGCACCCTGATCCTGCCGCCTGCACCCTATGCCGCCGCGCTGATCGGCGGCTGGTGGCTGGATCGCCGCTGGCATCCACTGCCCTGGGACGATGGCGTGGTGTCCGGCCTGCTGGGCTGGATATGGCTCGGCGTGGGGCTGGCACTGTTTGGCTGGACCCTGTGGACCTTTCATCGCCATCGCACCACGGTCAATCCCTACGCCGCGGCCACGGAGCTGTGTACCGACGGGCCGTTCCGCTACACCCGCAACCCCATCTATCTGGGCGACTGGTTCATTCTGGTGGGCGTGGCGCTGATGCTCAACACGATCTGGCCCTTGCTGTTCGCGCCGCTGATCTGGGCCATGCTGCGCTATGGCGTGATCCGCCATGAGGAAGCGCATCTCGAAGCGAAATTCGGTGAGGCCTACCGTGCCTACAAGGCGAGGGTGCGGCGCTGGGTGTAGCACGCTGCGGTGCCGCCCGTGTAAGCCGGGCCATATCAACACACAGGAGACCCGCCATGCATGTGATCTTGCACGACAAGACCCTGGATGTGAGCCTGAGCCGCGCAGCCGAACGGGCGTTGGAGCAGCGTGGCCGACCGCTGGTGGTGGAGATGGAACTGCTGTTTTCCTGCCTGCTGCGCAAGCGCGTGCACTTTGGCGAGGCAGCGGCCGACGCCACGCCGGTGGATGCCCGTCTGGCGGTGCGCTTCAAACCGATCATGACGAAGAAGTGCAGCGTGGCCGAGGGTGGCGCCACGCCGCCGTCCGAAGCGTTTCCGCTGGACAATCCGCGTCCCTATGTACCCAACTGGCTGCGCATCGATTACCGGCGCGGGGCGTGGGTGGGTACGTTCGGCTACGCGGAATAGTGATTAAGGGTCAGGAGCCAGCCGACGTAGGGCGGCAATACCTTGCCGCCGCACCGGTTGGCGGAGGTCGATGATGTCGGGAAAGTATTCCCGACCTACGGTGGGTTCGCCTGTGCCGTGTTCCATGAATTCATGAAACGCGGCGCAGTCGCATACACCTCCTGGCACCTAAACCCTAAACCGAAGACAGGCCGAGCACGTCGCACGCATTCTGCGTCGTCGCCTCCGCCACCGCGTCGACGGTGATCCCGCGCAGATCGGCGAGCGTTTGCGCAATGCGCGGCAGTTCGGCAGGAGCGTTGCGGCCTCGTCCGATCCATACGGGGGGAATGTCGGGGCTGTCGGTTTCCAGCACGATGGCGGCAAGCGGCAGCTCCACGGCCAGCCGGCGCAGATGGTTGGCGCGCGGCCAGGTGAACGCGCCGCCGAAGCCCAGTTTGAATCCCAGCTTGATGAATTCCGCCGCCTGCTGTGCGCTGCCGTTGAACGCATGGACGATGCCGCCGGGCACACGGATGCGGCGCAGGTGTTTCAGCAGCAGATCGCTGGATTTGCGGCAGTGCAGCAGCACCGGCAGGTCGTGTGCGCGCGCGATCCTGAGCTGCTCGACGTAGTAGTGTTCCTGTGCGCCCACATCGAGTCCACGCACGAACAGGTCGAGTCCGATTTCTCCGACGGCGACGGGGCGCTGCGCCTGGGTCTGGGCACGCAGCGCGTCGAGGTCGTCCGGGGTGTGAACGGCCACGTACATGGGATGCAGGCCCCAGGCCGGCAGGCACCCGGTATAACGCGTACACACCCCGGCGACCGCCGCGAAGTTGCTGCGGGCCACGCTGGGAACGATCTGGATGCCGACGCCTGCCGTGACCGCACGAGTGTGCTCGGCATCGCGGTCCGCGTCGAAT
>CAYTRH010000216.1:0-4440 GCA_964440155.1 uncultured Thiobacillus sp.
GTGGGGTATGGCGGCAGCTTCCGGCGCGAGCGCTGTAGCGCCGCGCGCCGGGCATAGGGGGAGGCGCGCACCGCATCCTCCGGACGGACGGCGGCGAGCCGCGCACGCACGGCGGGGTCGGTCACGCGCGGCGAAGCCCGGCGCACGGCCAGCACGGCGCGACATTGCGCCAACTCACCCGCGACCGCATCCCGGCCGTGCGTGAGGCCGCGCGCCAGGATGGCCAGCTCGTCCAGCTTCTGCCGGGCGAAGGCCAGCCAGGGCTCGATCTCCGCGTCCAGGGCGTGCTCGGCCGAGACGTCCAGTGGCACGTGCAGCAGCGAGCAGGAGGGCGCCAGCCACAGACGCTCGCCCAGTCGGGCATGGATGGGTTCGAGCCGGTCCAGCGTGGCGTCCAGGTCGGCACGCCAGACGTTGCGGCCGTCGATGCAGCCCACCGACAACACCTTGCCCGCCGGCAGCCAGTCGGCCACCTGTGGCAGTTCCCCGGGCGCGCCGACCGCGTCCACATGCAGGCCGGCCACCGGCAGGCGCACCGCAGTCATCAGGTTGTCCGCCAGCGCGCCGAAATAGCTGGCCAGCAGGATGCGCACGCCGCTGTTGTGCAGCACGTGGTAGGCAGGCTCGAACGCGGCCCGCCAGGCAGGCGGCAGATCCAGGGCCAGGATGGGTTCGTCCAGTTGCACCCAGGCGACCCCCTGACCGGCCAGATGCGCGAGTATGCGGCCGTACACCGGCAACACCGCGTCGAGCAGCCCGAGCCGGTCGAAATCACCCTGCGCCTTGGCCAGCCACAGCCAGGTGAGCGGTCCCACCATGGCGACCTTGACCGCATGGCCCAGGGCATGGGCTTCGTCCACCTGCGCGAACAGGTCGTGGCGCGCCAGTTCGAAGCGCTGCCCCGGCGCCAGCTCCGGCACCAGGTAGTGATAGTTGGTATCGAACCATTTGGTCATCTCGCAGGCGAAGGTGGGCGCGCCGCCGGGAGCACGGCCGCGCGCCATGCGGAAATAGGTGTCCAGATCCACCTCGCCGCCGGACCAGCCGAAGCGCTGCGGCACCACGCCCAGGCGGGCGCTCATGTCCAGCACGTGGTCGTACAGGGAGAAATCGCCCACCGTCACCAGCGTGCAGCCGGCTTGCGCCTGCATCGCCCAGTGCCGTGCGCGCAGTTCGCGCGCCACCGCCAGCAGGTCATCGGTACCGCGTCGGCCTTGCCAGTAGCCTTCGAGCGCCCATTTCAGTTCGCGCCCCGCGCCCATGCGGGGCAGCCCCAGTGTGTGGATGACGGTCATGGTTGCATGGCCTCCGAAATGTCAGGGCGCGCAGTTTCGGCCTGAGGCAAAATGAAAACAAACGAAATGTCGTCACGTTTTCATGAGGCAAATTCATGATGGAACTACGCCACCTGCGCACACTCGTCGCCATCGACGAGACCGGCAGCCTGACCGCCGCGGCCGAGCGCCTGCATTTGAGCCAGTCGGCGCTGTCCCACCAGTTGAAGGAACTGGAGGAGCGTCTGGGCCTGCCGCTGCTCGACCGCACCGCGCGTCCGCCCCACGCCACCCAGGCCGGCGCCCGCCTGCTGGCGCTGGCGCGAACGGTACTGCCGCTGGTGGACGAGGCCCTGGACGGCCTGCGCGGCCTGGCCCGGGGCCGCGCAGGGCGACTGTTCGTCGCCAGCGAATGCCATAGCTGCCTGGAGTGGCTGCTGCCCCGCCTGCGCCGCTATCGCGCGCGTTTCCCCGGCGTCGAACTGGACGTGCTGTCATCCGCCAGCCTGGATCCGTTGCCGCGCCTGCTGGAGGGCGCGGTGGATGTGGTGCTGTCCCCCGACCGGCGCGATCTGCCCGGCCTGGCCTGGACACCGCTGTTCGGCTACGAAATGCGCCTGGTGCTGGCGGCCGGTCATGCACTGGCCGGGCACGCTTGTGCCAAGCCGCCCGACCTGGCGCACGAGACGCTGCTGGTCTACCCGGTGGCACGCAATCGCCTGGACGTGTTCACGCACTGGCTGTGGCCGGCCGGCGTGGAACCCGGCCGGGTGCGCAGCGTGGAGAGCACCGCCATGCTGATCGAACTGGCGGCGCTGGGTCAGGGCGTCGCCGTGCTGCCGGACTGGGCCTGCGCACACGCGCTGGCCGAGGGACGCATCGCCACCCTGCGGCTGGGCGAGGGTTTGAGCGGCACGCTGTTCGCCGCCGTGCGCGCCGCCGAAACCGCCTTGCCGCACGTGGCCGGCTTTCTGGCGGTGGCGGCGGGCTGAGCAAGGGACGGCCTACGGTGTCCCTCACCCGACCCTGACTGGTTGGGTAAAGCTCATTTGGTCAGGATCAACTTGCCCTGCTGGGTGATGCGCAGCAGGTAGGCCGTACCGGCATGATGGATCACCAGCGTGCGCGCATCGCCGAACAGCGTGCGGCTGTCGATGCCGCGCCGGTTCGAAGCGCCCTGCGCAGGCGACGAAACCGGGGCCGGCCGGCCGGCGCATGTCGGTGTGGCGGTGGTTGTAACGCTCATATTCGGCTCCCCAAAGTCACTCCCAAAACCCTCGTGGCCGAGGCGCTGCGCGGACCAGCACGATCAGCGCAGCCGTGCCCCCGTTTCCAATTTCAACCGGTGTTGCCGTCCAGTCTTTCCCAAGTCAGCCAAGGCACACCCACGCCACGGTGTGGACGACGCGGAGCCGCGTCAGCCTGGTCCGCCGGCGGGCGCGGCGCGGCTGGTGTCACCGGCCGTTCCAGCAAACGGTCTTCCAGCACGTCGCGCAGGTACTGCGCGCGTAGGCGCAGCACTGCCCCGAGGTCCGGGTCACGCGTCAGCCGGTCCAGCAGCATCGCGGCGAGCAGTGCCGATCTGGCTCGACCGGTCTGCACATGGCAGGCCAGATGCTCCAGCACGCCGGCGATCAGGTTGTGCAGAACTTGATCGGCTGCATCGCCACGCGGGTCCTCGCCGATGCGCATCATTCCGCCACCTCGCTCGTGGCCGCGGCCACCATCGCGCCGCTGCGCGGCGGTGTCTCCATCGGCACCAGGATGTACAGCACCGCAAACAGCACCACGGTGAACGCGAATCCCCATGGGGAACCACGCACGATCCAACTCAGGGCTCTGATCCATTCCACGGCAACCTCCGTCGTCACATGGCTGGCTGGGCGCGGTGCGGCCGGGCTGGCGGATGACTCATACACGTGCGCACGCGGCGTTCGTGCGCGGCTTGCGCTTGGCACTACTCCGGCATCGGCGTGCCTGCGATCTCCGCCCGACCGCTGGCCAGGCGCGTCAGCGCCGCGGCGAAACCGGCCACGCCCGAGCTTTTCGACAGCACGCAGGGCTTGCCGGTCTGCTTGCAGTGCTTCTTGAGCTGGTAGTAGGCGAGGTGGCCGACACTGTCGGTGGGGCAGATCACCGCGTCCGATGCCGCGAGCAGGTCGGGCAGGCGCGACAGCGCCTCCTCGCGGCCGCCGTCGTGGTGCAGCAGGCGCACGCCCAGGCGCTCGGCGAGCTGGCGGTATTGCGGCAGCAGGGGGGTACGGCCACCGACGCACAACACGCAGCGGCCCTGCAGGTGGCTGGGGCAGGCGGCGCAATCGCCGTCGCAACCGGCATCCGGCGCGTCGGCCAGCCACAGACGCTCGAGCGCGTCGCGTTCGGCGCTGGAGTCCTCCAGTTCGCGCATCAGCCGCGCCTTGTCGGCGCGCAACTGGCCGATGCGCTGTTCCAGCGCGCGCACGCGCCCTTCCAGTTCGCGCGCGCGGCCGGCCTGGGCTTCCGCCAGCATCAGACGCCGGCCGAGCGCGACCATGGCCTGGCCGGATTCCAGCTCGCGCACGCGCTCGAGCAGGGGTGCCAGGTGCGCGTTCTGCTCGCGCAGCGCATCGGTCTCGCGCGCCAGCGCACGCAGTTGCTCGGCCTGACGCTCACGCTGGTCGCGCAGACGCGCGTTCTCGGCCAGCAGTTCGGCGCGCTGCCGCTCCGCCCATTCCAGGCGACGCAGATCGGCGGCCTGCGCCGCGCCGACCTGGTGTGACAGCATGTGCACGTCTTGGTAGATCGCCTGACGCGTGGCGACGCTGGCGTGGCGGTGCGACATGGCGGCCCACATCGCGCCGGCGACCTCGCCCTGTTCGAAGTGCGCCCGCCAGGCCGCGCGCACGGCGTCGTCGTCGGCGAGCGCGGCGAAGGGCTTGAGATACAGGGCGTACTTGCGGTCCAGCAGCTTCTGCAGCGCCTGCGACACGTCGTTGCGCGTCAGCGACAGGGACACCGCCTCGACATGCAGACGGTAGTCGTCGCAGGCGTTGCCGCTGAAGCCGCTTTTGCGCGCCAGCTTGCGCAGCTCGCCCAGACTGAGGCAGGTGCCGATGACCGGGCAGTGATATTTCTCCTCCAGCTCCCACAGCTTGCGCGCGCGCGGCGCCGGCAGCCGCATCGCGCC
>CAYTRH010000217.1:0-4422 GCA_964440155.1 uncultured Thiobacillus sp.
AGCCGCGACGCCGCCGCGCCCGTCCGTGTCGCGCCGGCACCGTCCGCCGTGGCGGAGGAACGTGCGCCGGCAGACGTCGATGTCCGCGTCTACTACCTGCAATTGGGCGCCTTCGGCAGCGAGACCAATGCCAACGCGCTGGCACGCAAGGTGCGTGAGGCCGGGTTCGACGTGCTGATCACCGGCGGCAACGGCCAGTATCGCGTGCGCGTCGGCCCGGTGCGCGGCCAGGACGCTGCGCGCGCGTTACAAAACCGTCTGCGCGAACGCGGCTTCACGCCGGTGATGTTGAGTGGCTGACGTCATGCGCGCGCGCGTCCAGGTCTGGTGTCGGATCGGTCATCGCCCGAGTGGCGTCCGTCTCGTCCCCTTCCCATCCTGAGCAGGAACGGCCAGCATGTGCGGCATCGTCGCTATCTTCTCCCATCAGCCCGTCAACCAGATGCTGTACGACGCGCTGCAACTGTTGCAGCACCGCGGCCAAGATGCCGCCGGTATCGTCACCATGGACGGCAGCATGTTCCACATGCACAAGAACATGGGCATGGTGCGCGACGTGTTCCGCACGCGCGACATGCGCAACCTGATCGGTAACGTCGGCATCGCCCATGTGCGTTATCCCACCGCCGGCTCCGCCGCCAGTCCGGCGGAAGCGCAGCCGTTCTATGTCAACTCGCCGTTCGGCATCGTGCTGGGCCACAACGGCAACCTCACCAACACGGAAACGCTGCAACAGGAGCTGTTCCTGGACGACCTGCGCCACGTCAACACCGGCTCCGATTCCGAGGTGTTGCTCAACGTGCTGGCGCATGAGTTGCAGGAAGCCGTACACGGCCATCGACTCACCGCCGACGACGTGTTCACCGCCGTTGGCGGCGTGCATCGCCGTTGCAAAGGCGCCTATGCCGTGGTGGCCATGATCGCGGGCTTCGGCATTTTGGCGTTCCGCGATCCCAATGGCATCCGCCCGCTGACCATCGGCCACATGGCGGGCGAAGCCGGCGACGAATGGATCATCGCCTCGGAAAGCGTCGCCGCCGAAGCCATGGGCTACAAGGTGGTGCGCGACGTCGCGCCGGGCGAGGCGGTCATCGTCACCACCCGTGGCGAACTGATCAGCCGCGTCTGTGCCGCCGAGACACGCTTCACCCCCTG
Source organism: uncultured Thiobacillus sp. (assembly GCA_964440155.1). Taxonomy (GTDB): domain Bacteria; phylum Pseudomonadota; class Gammaproteobacteria; order Burkholderiales; family Thiobacillaceae; genus PFJX01. Next base: position 1,156 of record CAYTRH010000217.1, read on the forward strand.
TCTGTTCGAATACGTCTATTTCGCCCGGCCGGATTCGCTGATGGACGGCACTTCCATCTACGAAAGCCGTTTGCGCATGGGCGAGTACCTGGCCGAAAAGGTTCGGCGCGAGTTCGGTCACCTGAAGATCGACGTGGTCATCCCCATTCCCGACACCAGCCGTCCGTCCGCGCTGCAACTCGCCTTCCGCCTCGGCCTGCCGTATCGCGAAGGCTTCATCAAGAACCGCTACATCGGCCGCACGTTCATCATGCCCGGCCAGGCGGTGCGCAAGCGCTCCGTGCGCCAGAAGCTCAACGCCATGCCGCTGGAATTCAAGGGCAAGGCGGTACTTCTGGTGGACGATTCCATCGTGCGTGGCACCACCAGCAAGGAAATCATCCAGATGGCGCGCGACGCCGGCGCCACGGCGGTGTACTTCGCCTCCGCCAGTCCGCCGGTGCGCTATCCCAACGTCTACGGCATCGACATGCCGACGCGCAACGAACTACTGGCCAACGGCCGAACCGATGAGCAGATCGCCGCCGAGATCGGCGCCGACGCGGTGATCTACCAGGACCTGGCCGACCTCATCGCCGCCGTGAAATCCGTCAACCCGGCCATCGAACGCTTCGACGCCTCCTGCTTCGACGGCTGCTACGTCACCGGCGACGTCACCGAAGCGTACCTCGAACGCCTGGAAGGCCAGCGCAACGGCAGTCTCGCCAGCGCGCCGCCGCCCGCCACGCGCCAGCTCGACCTCAACCTGGCGGCTACCTCCTGATGAGCCTGCACCCCGAAACCCTTGCGGTACGCGCCGGCACGCTGCGTAGCGAATTCCAGGAACACTCCGAGGCGCTCTATCTCACCTCCAGCTTCGTGTTCGGCAGCGCCGCCGAGGCCGCCGCGCGCTTCTCCGGCGACCAGCCCGGCAACATCTACGCACGCTTCACCAACCCCAGCGTGACCATGTTCGAACAGCGTCTGGCCGCACTGGAAGGCGCCGAACGCTGCGTTGCGTTCGCCAGCGGCATGGCCGCCATCCTCGCCACGGTCATGGGGCTCATGCGCGCCGGCGAGCACATCGTCGCCTCGCGCGCCATCTTCGGTTCCACCGTGCAGTTGTTGCAGAACATCCTCGGCCGCTTCGGCGTGACAACCACCTTCGTCTCGCCCACCGACCCGGACCAGTGGAGCGATGCCATCCGGCCGGAAACCCGGCTTTTCTTCGTCGAATCGCCATCCAACCCGCTCACCGAAGTCAGCGACATCGCCGCCCTGGCCGCAATCGCCCACCAGCGCGACATCCTGTTGGCGGTGGACAACTGCTTCTGCACGCCGGCGCTGCAAAAGCCGCTGGCGCTGGGCGCCGATCTGGTCATCCACTCCGCCACCAAGTACCTGGACGGGCAGGGCAGGGTGCTGGGCGGCGCCGTGCTCGGCAGCCGCGCCCTGCTGGACGGCGTCCACACCTTCCTGCGCACTGCCGGTCCCACGCTGTCCGCGTTCAACGCCTGGGTGCTGTTCAAGGGCCTGGAAACCCTGGATCTGCGTATGCGTGCACACGCCGCGCATGCGCAGGAACTGGCCACCTGGCTGGAGGCCCACCCCAAGGTCGCACGCGTGTATTACCCCGGCCTTCCTTCCCACCCGCAGCACGCGCTGGCCATGACGCAGCAGCGCAACGGCGGCGGCATCGTCGCCTTCGAACTGGCCGGCGGCAAGGACGCCGCCTGGCGCGTCATCGACGCCACGCAGGTCATGTCCATCACCGCCAACCTGGGCGACACCCGTACCACCATCACCCATCCCGCCAGCACCACGCATAGCCGCATGAGCGCGGAACAACGCGCCGCCGCCGGCATCGGCGACGGCCTGATCCGCATCGCCGTGGGCCTGGAACACGCGGACGATCTCAAGGAAGACTTGCAGCGCGGGCTCGTGGCGCTGTAAACGGGGGGGCATGTCCCGGCGGCAGCCTCTTTGCCGCCGACTCGCTGCCCGGAAAGGCCACCTCCCAAGCCGGTGCGTGCCTCGGCCAATGCGCGCCGTCGCATCGAACACCAATGCCCCGCCGCGTTGCCTCTTGCGGCAACTATCCAACGGGTTTCTAATGGCTCATGAGGCTCAAGGGAGGGCTACACCCGTGCACCGAATCAACCCCGCCGATCCATCTCGCGGCCCGCGTCCAGCGGACTGAGCACACCGCGCCCGCCCCGGTTCAGCACATGCGTGTAGATTTGCGTGGTCGTCACGTCCTTGTGCCCGAGCAGTTCCTGCACGGTGCGGATGTCATAACCCGATTCGAGCAGATGCGTGGCGAACGAATGGCGCAAAGTATGGCTGCTCGCAGGCTTGAGAATGCCGCATTCGCGCACCGCGGCGCGCATCGCTCGCTGCATCGCCGACTCATGCAAGTGATGGCGGCGCCGGATGCCGGAGCGCGGGTCGACACCGGGTTGCGCGGCGGGAAACAGGAATTGCCAGGCCAGTTCGCGGCCCGCGTCGGGATACTTCCGTTCCAGCGCATGCGGCAACCAGACCGGCGGCAAACCATCGGCCAGGTCTCGCGTGTGGATGTCACGGACCCGCTCAAGTTGTCGGCGCAGCGGCTCGACCAGAGTATCGGGCAGTATGGTGTGCCGATCCTTGCCCCCCTTGCCATCGCGCACCAGAATTTCCCGCCGGGTCGGATCGACGTCCTTGACGCGCAAACGCAATGCTTCCATCAATCGCAGTCCGCTGCCGTACATCAGGCTTGCCAGCAGCCAGTACACGCCATCCATACGTGCCAGCACGGCACGCACTTCATCGCGCGTCAGCACCACCGGCAACCTGGGCGGCTTCTTTGCGCGTGTCACGCCCTCCAGCCAAGGCAGTTCCACCGCCAGTACCTCGCGATAGAGAAACAGGATCGCCGCCAGGGCTTGGTTCTGCGTCGAAGCCGCGACGTTCTCCTGCACAGCCAGGTGGGTGAGAAACGCCTCCACCTCGGGCGCCCCCATGTCGCGCGGGTGGCGTTTGCCGTGATGCAGAATGAAACGTCGTATCCACTGCGTGTAAGCCTGCTCGGTGCGCAGGCTGTAATGCTTGACGCGGCAGCGTTCGCGCACTTGATCCAGCAGGCGCGGCGGCTTGGTGGCCTCCATGGCGTTGTTTGCTCCCTGGATTGTTGCAGTCTAATTTTTGCGTGCCCTTGTAAATTCAAAGGGTTGCGTTGTTCGTCGCTGGATTATACGGCGAAAGTGACGTGTTGCAAGGCGTCGCTTACGCCATCGAAATGTAGTT